>MGEK01000001.1 GCA_001791325.1 Candidatus Uhrbacteria bacterium RIFCSPLOWO2_01_FULL_47_25
ATGATTTGATTATAAATTTCTTTAATTACGATACCGGTTATTCCTGCGTTCCTAAAGACGTAAATTTTACGGCGAACTTGGCCGTGCAGGCGGCGGGCGGTACTAGCGGCAATGACGATATTGGCATCGCTTCTAACGTGACGATAAATGGTGATGTCCGTTCCAACGATGAAATAGAAGTTATTGGCGGCGGCGCCAATCGCACAATCAACGGCAATGCCACGGTTGTGAACACTATTGATGCCGGCATCGTTGTTACAGGCACGACCACTACTGGCGCCGCGTCCGCCTTGCTTCCTGATGTCATGATTAGCGAGTGGCAGAATCGGGCTCGTGACGGTGGCACGGTCAATGGTAGTTTTACTTTTCCTAACGGCACTGTCGGGTTGGTGTTGGGTCCGTCAGAGATTACGGGCGATCTTACCTTTGGCAGTTCTAACGCCGCGACCTTGAAGGGGCCGCTTTACGTGCATGGCAATTTGGGCGTTGGCAGTAACACGGTTTTGACGCAAGACGCCGCTTTTGGCGACCAATTTGTAACTATTGTGGTTGACGGTACAATTGACATTGATTCCAACGTTTCATTTTTGGGTGCTGGCAGTAGCGGTACTTTCTTGCTTATATCAACTCACGCCGCCGTAGACAGTGATGACGCGGCCATTGAGACTAGCTCCAATAATTCTGACTTGGGCGACGTGGTGCTTTACGCTTCTAACGGGGACATTCACATTCGCTCCAACCGGACGCTGCTCGCCGCTTTTGCCGCGGCTGGCACCGGTGATGACGGCGACGACAACGCCGCGGTGCGCTTGGATTCCAACGTAACCGTCAATTACCGCGCCTTGCCAAACAAGATTTCCTGCGGTCCGCGCCAGCCATACGAAACCACCAGCCACGTTTTGATTAATGAATTTATGCCCAATCCCACTGGCTCTGATCAGGGCACGGCTGGTTTGCCATTAGACGGCGAGTGGGTGGAGCTCTTTAACCCCACGGCGAGCGACGTGGATGTTAATGGTTGGGTGCTTTATGATGAAATTAATACTCACGCCTTGGTCATTTCTTCCGCCAACACCGATACGGGCGGCACGACCGTGCCCAGTCTTGGATTTTTAGTGGTTTATCGCGATGGCGACGCAGATTTTGCATTAGATAATAGCGGCGGTGATACCGTGCGTTTATTCAGCGCGCCGATTGGTTCAGGCGGTGTATTGATAGACAGCCATACTTACACGCGGGGAGCGCCAGATAACAAATCATTTTCGCGCGTGCCTGACGGCGCGGCTAATTGGGTGGATCCGGACGCCACGCCGGGTGAAGAGAATATAATGCCGTTTGTTGAGCCATCGGCCGGGCCAGGACTGGAGTTATTTGAGCCGCCAGTATTGCCGCCGCTTGTGGTTAGAAGCGCTGATGATTGGCTGGCTAGACGAGCCAGGCGTCAAGCGCTGGCTGAAGCGCGGAAGCAAGCGAGGCTCGCGGCCGCCGCGGCGGAGGCGGCCGCTATCGCGGCGGCTGAACAGGCGGCCGAGGACATGGCGAGCAGTGGTGACGACTTAGAGGGAAGAGTAGGCGGTGTGTTCACAGAAGACACTTCTGATGTCA
Organism: Candidatus Uhrbacteria bacterium RIFCSPLOWO2_01_FULL_47_25; assembly: GCA_001791325.1. Classification (GTDB taxonomy): domain Bacteria; phylum Patescibacteriota; class Patescibacteriia; order GWA2-46-9; family GWA2-46-9; genus GWA2-46-9. The sequence continues at coordinate 1,606 of MGEK01000001.1, forward strand.
CCGGAGAAGGAGAAGCTAACGTGCCAGAAGATGAGAGCGGTCAAGCAGAAGTTTTGCCAGAGATAATAACGCCCGATGACAGCGCGCCATTAGATCAGCCGCCAGCCGACGCCCCATCTTCAGGTGACAATGAGGCCGTTTCTCCTCCGAAAGAACCGGCGCCGGTTGATGAGCCAGCGCCAACAGAGACAGTCCCAGATGCGCCAACGCCAGCAGAGGAACCGGTGCCCGCGGCAGAACCACCGCCCGCTGAAACCACACCATCATAAGATTATGAAAAAGATTTTACTAATCGTAGCCGCCGGGGCCATTGGATTAATGGCTTATGCGTTGACGAACTCGCGGCCGGTCAGCGCCTGGAACGTCAACATTGATACTAATTTGTCCGTTAGCCCCGCGGTAATTTCTTTTGCCACAGTTTTTCCGGGAGAGATTAATTTCAGGCCATTAAACATCAACTTGTCTCAAAATTTTATCCGCAGTTCAATTCATGACGATGTTGAATATCGCATCTTGCAAAAAACCAAACCGCGAGAGGACAGCGCGAGCGAACGCGCCTACTGCGCCGAAAATCCCAATGATTATGAGCGCTGCTATCCTTCGCTTTGTCCCTATCTTTCCAAAGAGCCGGATGGACAGCCGGCCAATGACACGGGCGTGCCAGCTTTTCATGACCCCAGCGCGCCAACCAGTATTGCCCTAGGACGTCTTGCTAAATCAGAAAACGACACGGATGATCATTGGGTTATTGATTTACACAGCCCTTGTTTTCGGGGGCAGTGCGACCAGCGAAATGAAGTGCCGCCAGAATATCAGCTTGATCCAAGTTTAAACGGCGAATTGTTTGGCTGCGATTTGGTGGTTGAGGTCACGAACGTAAGTTATGTGTCAGCGCCGACGCGGACGCAAGGTTTCTGGAAAACGCGTACGGCATTTACCTCACGCATCTTTCAGGATTATCTCGGCGGTACTATGAACGTGGGGAGCGGTTCTCACATACGCACGATTACCAATTTGACGGGCAATCGTCAGAGCCGTTTGTTTGGCGCATATTATGCCAGTATCCCCAAAAAAACTAATAACAGCAACCGTTTAGCTATTGATCAAGCCCGAATGCGCCTGCTTCAGCAGCTGGTTACGGCCAAGCTCAATTGCGCGGCCTTTGGTTGTTCGGCCTCGATACAAACACTGATCACAAACGCGGACAGCGCCTATGCCACTGGTACGGTCGCAAGCATGGATGCCCTAGCAGGTCAGCTTGACGCTTACAACAACAGCGGTGACCCCATCCCGATTCCCGCTTCTTTGCAGCCCATTGGCAGTTCCACGCCATCGCAGTCATCACAGCGCGCCAATAAAGTTTTTTGGAACAATCCATGAGACGCGGTCAGACTCAGGCGACGATGGCTCAATCGGCGTCTGGGTTTGATCACGGCGTTGATGGTGGCAAGCAATGAGAAAAGGGATATCTCATCGCTTAACGCTCTTAACGAAGAGGTCAGAAAAAAGGTCGTCCCCACACTAATCAGCACTTTGCATTCAGTAAGAGTCTTGAGTGCTGATTAGTGTGGGGGGTAGAAAATTAATAAATTAAGCTTATATCTTATGAAAAAAATACTAATTAGCTTAGCTGCTGCCGGTACAGCGATCGCCATGGTGCCGCTCTTTGCCGCCTTTGAGGCCCACGTTATCAACGTCACAGCGCGGATTGAGAACGCCCTGGAAGTGCCAGTGAAGTTCCTGGAGTACGGCACTGTCTTCCCCCAGGAATATCTCCTGAAAGACGTCCCGGTCCAGCTATCCCGTTCGTTCCTCGCCGAGGACCGGGTGGACGACGTTGAGTACATCATTCGCCAAAAGCCCAAGTGCGCCATCACTTGGCAGGGTCCATCTGGTTGGGAGTATGACAACACTGTCGGCCCGGATGGCACTCACATCTACACTGCGACCGGGCACGTCACGCTTGATCCGGTGGACCGGCCGGTCACCGATTGCGGCCCAGCTCCTCGTCAGCTCGACACGTCTAAGGGTGAAACTTGGGGCGTTCTCCCCTTGCTTTGCCCGTACCTCTCAAAAGACGAGAACACAGAAGACGGGTCGGAGACAAACAACGACGGCAATATGCCAGCGTTCCATGAGCCGTACACGATTGTCGGTCACCAAATCGTCTGGAATGAAGTCAAGGGCCGGCTCTCCAAGCTCGCTCAAGACATCGCCGACAACTGGGTGATTGATCTCGCCGTGCCGTGCTTTGGCGGGTACTGCGCCCAGGATTGGGCTGACTTCGTCCTCGACAAGAATCCCAATGCGGGCGACCCCAACCAGTGGGTTCAACCCATTGAGAACGAGCACAAAGTGTTTGGCTGTGACCTCTGGATTGAGGTCGGTGGCATTAGCCTGCCGCCAACACTGGGCTGTCAAGAAGAACTGGACGCCATGCTGGTGCTTGATCGGTCTGGCAGTATTGACAGTACCGAATTAGGTGTCCTCAAAAACGCGGCTAAAGCGTTCGTTGACGCCTTGGTGCCGTCTGCTGATACGGCTCACATTGGTGAAGTCAGTTTCGCTAGCAGTGCGTCGCTTGATGTTCATCTGACTGACGACGGTGCGGCGGTGAAAGCTGCTATTGACCTCTTGGCGTCTAGTGGGCTTACCAACCTGCAGGCGGCAATTGACACGGCCAAGACAGAGTTGGATAACCCGGGCGATGGTCATGATCGTGCTGACGCTACTTCGCCAGACTACATGATTATTATCACTGACGGCGCGCCGACAACTGGTGGCGATTCAGCCGCCGCGGCCGCCGCGGCCAAAGCAGCTGGTATCAAGATTTACGTAGTTGGCGTTGGCGTGACTTCAGGCACTGAAGACTTCTTGAAGAACACGATTGCCACAAGCCCCGATTACTACTTCTCGGCCGCTGACTTTGACGACCTTCAGACTATTCTTGAAGGATTGGTTAGTTGCGAGTAAGTTCTTTAATCTTTCCTAAAGGCAGATTATGTAGCTCAAACAACCCCGTTAGAAGCAGGGCTTCTAACGGGGTGAAGTTTTGAATGTGTGTTGACGATTATTAAGAAAAGAGTAAGACGAGACGGCTTCTCAAAGAGAGTATTTGTCCCCTTTTTTCAAGTTCAAATAATATGGTTAATAGAATTACTAAAGCGTTTCATGCAATTTGGAGGAGCTTGAAACAAGAAAGGACTCACGCTGTGAGTAGTATTATTCAACGATTGCAGGGGGCTTTTGGCGAACCGTCGGGGTTTCTGCCCAATGTGCTGATCCCCCGCCTGTCATCTCGTAGAATAAATCGCAAGACAAAGCGCATGACTGTCGGTGTCACCATGGCCACGCTTATTTTGAGCTTAGTGGTGTCGGGAGGTTTTTTTACGCCTATGGCGCAGGCGGCCGATAGCGGATTTCAAGTACCTACTTCGACCCATTCACCCAACGGTTGGGATGTAAGAACGGTTGCTAACGTGCAGACGAGTGATGATATCTATGCCGCAGACGACGACGAGCTATTAAGTGAGCAGGGGTATTCTAACTTTAATTTTCCTCCTTTGGTCGGCGGCTCAATTGTTAACGGTATTGAAGTACAGGTTGAGGCCAGGGCTTCGGCTGCCAGTGGCTGTCAACTGGAAGCTCGTCTCTCCTGGAATAACAGAAGGTTTAGTACCAATATCAAAACCGCGGCCTTAACTGGTGCAGATGCGGTTTATACGCTTGGCGGAGCCGCTGACACGTGGGGGCGCACCTGGGCTGTAGGTGATTTCACCAATGCCAATTTTGTTTTGAAATTGGCATATGACGACGTGAGCGGCAATAGCTGCTCCAATGGCACCATATTATCTGTTGATCAATTGCAAGCCAAGGTGTATTACACCGAGCCCGCGCCGCCTGTTGCCAATCCGCCATTGGGGCAATCTTGCGGGTTGGATGTGGCCTTGGTAATTGATAGTTCCGGTTCAATTGATAACACCGAACTTGGACAAATGAAAACGGCTTTCAAAGGTCTAGTGGACGCCTTTCTGCCTGGCACGCCTACACAGTTCAGCGTGACTGAATTTGACGACACGGCTACCGTGACCCAAGTTTTTACTGATGATGCCACGCTGACGAAAAATGCGATTGACTCGGCTGTCAGCGGCGGCTTTACAAACTGGGAAGACGGCCTGGTTAGGGCTTGGTCAACTTTTGATCCTCGGCCAGCCAAACCAAATCTGATTTTGTTTGCTTCCGACGGCAATCCTAACCGTAAGGGCAATGGATCCGCTGCCTCAGAAGCCAAAGCCGTAGCCGCGGCTGCAGTTCAGGCCAATGTCATCAAGACATCTGGTACGCGCATTATGGCTTTAGGGATCGGTGATAATTTGGATGTAGACAACCTTAAGGCCATCACCGGCTCTACGGCAGCGCCGCCAGCCACCGCTGACGAGAACGCCGATGTTATTACTGCAAACTTTGACACATTGGCCGCCACGTTATCTGACTTAGCAAAGGGTCTGTGCGGCGGTAAGATTTTAGTGCAAAAGCAATTTGATACCAACGGCGACGGTCAGGCCGCTGTTATGGGTAACGAATTGAACCCTCTGCTCTCGGGCTACACCTTTGATGTGTCCGGTATTCCTTCCAACTTTGAGCCGCAGACTACGGGTAACACCGGCAGTTTGGAATTCGTCGATGTGCTAATAGGTACTTATAGTGTTACCGAAACCGACTTGCCAGCCGACACTGTACTGTCGAGTGCGGCGTGTATGAAGGGTCAAAATGAGGTGGGTAACGTTGATCTCCAGACCCGCACCGTATCAAATCTTGCAATGGGCGAGGGGGACACGATTATGTGTACCTTTGTGAACTCCGCTACCACAGGCACCCTGACTGTCATAAAGGAAGTGATGAATGGTGAAAATCCAGAACCCAAGCAAGTTTCTGATTTTTCCCTGTTTGTAAACGGCGACCCGGTCACCTCCGGCGCGGTTAGTACGCTTCTGCCGGGTCAATATACGGTGACTGAAATTGGTCGGGACAACTACAACTCCGCCTTTTCTGGCGATTGCGACGAGAACGGTGCAGTGAATTTAAGCATTGGCCAGAATTTGACTTGCACTATCACTAATACTTACAGTTCGTCACGGCCGCCTAGACCTGCGCGCCTCACCGTAATCAAGCATGTCATCAATAACAACGGCGGCCGGGCGGTAGCGTCACAGTTTACTATGAATGTCACCGGCACCAACACGTCCGAGAGTTCATTTGTTGGTGATGAGCGCGGCCACGTCATTACCTTGGACGCCGGCAGCTACAGCGTGACTGAAATCGGTCCAAACGGCTACCGCGCCGCCTCGGATGGCTGCAGTGGCACAGTTGAGGCTGGCGGTCGGTATTCATGTACCATCATCAACGATGACATTCCGCCATATTTGATTCTTGATAAAATTATTGTCAATGACAACGGCGGAAGTCAGTCTGAATCTGCCTGGACGATCACAGCTTCAGGCCCCACCCCATTGAGCGGGCCCGGTACTGCTGCAAATGACGGTGATGTCTTCAGCGATAGCTCTTTCCGGGCAGGCGCCTACAGTCTATCCGAATCCGGCGGGCCACAGGGCTATGCATCCTCCGACTGGGTATGTGATGGCGGTACGCAGGACGGCAGTTCCATAACGCTCGGCCTGGGGGAGAGCGCGTACTGTGCTATAACCAATGATGATATCGCGCCCAAGCTGACGGTGACTAAGATTGTTTCTGGCGGTGAAGCAGGCATCGGTGACTTTAAACTCTATGTTGGCCAGTCCGAAGTTACGAGCGGCCGGCAGTATGAGTTCAACGCCGGTGATTATCGGGTGAGCGAGAGCGGTGGTCCAGGCGACTATGTTCCTAGTTTCTCGGGCGATTGCAGTGAGAATGGCAGCATTGCACTGAATCTTGGTGATGTAAAAAGCTGCACTATTACAAATACTTACACGTCCACTCACGGAACTCTTAAAGTGGTGAAAGCAATTGTGAACGGCGGTGAGGGGGATGAGCCTTCCGCCTTCACTATTCACGTATTAGACGAAGGTGAAGACGTTTATAATTCGCCGCAGCCAGGCAGCGGTTCAGGCACTGGCTATGCGTTACTGGCTGGTTCCTATCATGTGGAAGAAGAGAGCCCGGGTAGTGAATGGCAGGTGAGCTACTCTGGCGCCTGCGACGAAAATGGTAACGTGGACGTAGTGGCTGGAGAAACTTTAACCTGTACCGTTACTAATACCTTCAAGGCATCGTCACTTGGTTCTATTTCAGGACAGAAGTTCAATGATGTTGATGGTGACGGCACTAAAGATGAGGGCGATTCCGGTCTTTCGGGTTGGATTATTTATCTTGATACGAACGACAATGGTGTACTGGACAGCGAAGAGCCCAACACCTTAACTGACTCAAGCGGTAACTATATCTTTACTAATCTAGTGAACGGCACGTATAACGTTCGCGAAGTGCAGCAACCGGGTTGGACACAGACCAAACCGGTGGATCCCCCTAAATACGTCGCCATTGTGCAGAATAACGATGTGTTTGTTAAGGATTTTGGCAACCATCAGCCAAGCGAGGAAGAGAATGATGTCTGTCCAAACATTGAAGGTATACAGACTGAAGTGCCACAAGACATGATTCTGGAGAACGGGCAGTGTCGAACGTCCCAAGGCAGCGGCGGCGGTGGAGGTAGCAGCGGAGGCGGCAGCGGTGGTGGCGGCAGCAGCGGTGGTGGAGGCGGAGGCGGCAGCAGCAGCGGCGGCAGCAGCGGTGGTGGAGGCGGAGGCGGCGGATTTATTGGCAACATAGGCCCTACCAATGTTGACGTGACAATAGCTGAAGGCAGTCTGGTGCCTAGTCCAAATATCACTCTATTACTTACCTTTGGCGGTGACGTAACGGGAATAGCCATTAGTAACCTTTCCGACTTGAGTGGCGCAAGTTTTGAACCGCCAGTCACCACTCATCCATGGACATTAACATCGGGCGAAGGCCCCAAGACCGTGTATGTTAAGTTTCGTAATGCCGCCGGTGGTACAACTGTTGATTCTGCCAGCACAATAGTACAATGGGCAAGACTTCCGCCAACACCTCCTACTGGCGGCGCCGGGCCGGCAGGTGAAATCGCCGGTGTCCAAACAGGCGGCGAAACTGGCGATGAGGCAGGTGGTCAAGCTGGTGGGCGGGGTGCCAGAGGCGGCGTGCAGGGACGTGTTCTTGGCGAGGACGAAAACGGGACAGGTCAAGATGAACAGCCCAGTGAAGATGCTGGCGAGCAACCGACAGAACCTTCTCAGCCGAGTATTCCATCGTCTGGCGGGCCAGAGGTTGCGGTTGGTGGTTCGTGTTACTCGATCCTAAGTCTCTGTTGGTGGTGGTGGCTGCTTATCATTATTATCATCTTAGTGTTGTCTTGGTGGTCGTTATCAGGTAGATCTGAGCAAGAGTAAAGTAATTATCTAATTAGTTATTTTATATAGCCTCGCGATATAATTGTTCATATTTTTTTGTTGGTGCTGGAGAGGAGATTCGCCCCGTCATGCGACGGGGCATCCAGTCGAATGGCTGGACGAACTCCCACTCTCTTGCGACCAGTCCCGCACCAATCTCGGCGTCTCGCCGTTCTCTAATTGTGGGAATGTAAGGCGAAGCCGCCTCACGGCTATCATCATGCCGTCCCGGTCATTCATGCAAAGATTGGTGCGGGATGCGTTCCTCTCCAAGTGGTGGGCGTGGTGGGACTTGAACCCACATGGACTTGCGTCCATACGCTCCTGAAGCGTACGCGTATACCAATTCCGCCACACGCCCACCACTTGGAGATAACTAAAGAGCAGTTTCGCCACTCCAGCATCATCTGCATTATATTTATTTTCTTCGCGAGTGTAAATTACTGCGCAAATTATAGTGGCGGGGTGAACATACGCGTATGCCAGCTTGCCCCGCACCTTCCCGCGAAGTGGGTATGGTGCGGGGTTCCGCCACCAGGGCAAATCAATGGGAGGAATTCGTCAATTCCGCCACATCCCCGTATTCACCACTTAAATCGTATTTTGGTTTTAACGTACCATTTGTTTAAACCATTAAAGCGATCGGCGGGAGTGGCTATTTCATTAAAATTCAATCCCTTAACTTTGTTGCTGACGGCGTAGCGCCGAACGGGCGTAAATAAAAAAACAGCCGGCACTTCGTTGGAGATGATTTTTTGGAGTTCGGTATAGGCCTGTTTTTCTATTTCATCGTTAGTGGCTCTGCGTCCGCGTTCAATGGCCGCATCTGCTTCATGATTACTGAACAGCGACAAGTTTAAACCCGGATCAACTCTTTGTGAAGAGTGCCAGAACGCGTATGGATCGTACGTGGCTCCATAACCTATGGTGTAGAGTAGCGCTTCGTAAGCGCGCGGGCGCAAAACGGTTCTCTGTACATTATCCGGCGTGGAGGGAGATACCAAATCAATTTTTGTTTCTATGCCGAGACGCCGCCATTCGTCCTGAATAAATCGGCCGATGGTTCTATCCGGCTCGCGGTCTATGACCGTGAGAGTGATATTTAGTGTTTCTCCTTTTTTATTTTTGCGGATAGCGCCAATTTCTTCCCAACCAGCTTTGTTCAATAAAGCCTCGGGGTCTTCTTTCGCGGCAACATCTTTGCCATTTTGTCCCCCCATTTGATTTCCAATTATCATCGCTTCGTTGATAAATACTTCCGTTACTAGTCGTCGTTTGTCTATGGCATTTTTAAGCGCTCGTCTAACTGTTACGTCTTCAATAGGCGAGGATTGATTTAGATTAAAAAAGATGACGGTATTTGCGCGAAGCTTAAGTTCACGAATTGTTAATTGTTTGTTGCCCTTAAGTTGCGCCGCGCTAGATTGTGATATCATGGACAATCCTTCAACACTTTGGTTACCAAGAGCCTCAAAGGCTTGAGTTTCATCTGGATAGAATTTGAAAGTGAGTCGGTCAATAAACGGTCGCGCCGTGTCCTCTTGGCCAATGGTATCGGCAGGATTTAGAATATACAATTTTATATTGCCGTTGCTATCTCTTTCCAAGGAATTAAATTGCCACGGGCCGTTGCCAATCGGTTGTATATTTTCAGTTCGTCCCCGCCACTGGTCGCGCGGTACCTCTTCCCAGATGTGCTCTGGAATAATGCCCGTGGCGAGGAGGTTAAGAAATCCCTTGTATGGGTCTTTAAGCGTGAAACGAACGGTTCGTTCATCAATTTTTTCAATGGCGATATTTCGGAAACTGGGCCGTAGCGGACTTTTTACATCAGGATCAGAGATACTGGCAAAAGTAAAAACGACATCGTCGGCTGTAAGTGGTTCATTATTGTGCCAATTTAATCCTTCGCGAAGCGTAACAGTATATATTCGTCCGTCTGCGCTAATCGTATAACTCTCGGCCAGGTCAAGTTCTATACCAAGGTTTTCATTGTATCTGAATAATCCGGAGAAAATGAGGCGGGTGAGATCATTGTCAACAGCCGAATTTGCGGCAAAAATCGGGTTAATGAATTCGGGCTGACCAATCAGCGCTTCAGTGTAGGAACCGCCGCGGGCTGGCAGAGCCACAATATGCGCGAGGAGGCGGCTGGAGACGAGCCACATTGCCGCCACTACAATTACTATGGCGCAACCAGTAAGAATTTTTTTTTCTAGTTTTGTAAAGATTCGTCCGCAGTGCCTAAGTTGTTTTAGGGTTGGCCATTTTTTTGGATTTAAAGAAAATATAAGCTGCCGCTCCAAATCAGCCGTGCTGCGGATGGCCTGTCCGGAAAGATTCAAAAAACGTTTCAGTTTATCCCGCCAGCCGACAGGCAGGGATTGTTGTTCAGCCGTTGCGTCAGCTTCCGGCTGAAACGTTTCTGTGGAGTCCCACGGGGGTACCCGCCCGACTGGGTCGTTCGGACGGGTACCTGTGTCACCTTTCGTTTCGTGGTTCCGTGGGGCGGAACCCCGCACCCCGCCGCGGCGGGGTGCGGGGGTTAATGATTCAGGCGTTAATGGCGATTTGTCATCGTCATTGATGATATTATCTTGTTTTGTTGGCGGCCGCACAGTAGAAAAGGTTGCGTTACGCCGATGGCGAAGGTCGCATCCTGGGTATTGGCTATGATGCCAAAATTATGCGAAGCAGTGAAACAGCGGTAAAAATAATTCCAATAACAATAGTTGCGCGCATCAGCCATTTTTCCATGCCCCGTTTGGTGCGATAAATCGTGCCCGCTCCGCCAAAGGCCGCGCCGACAGCCGTGCCGCGGCTCTGTGGTAAGATGGTCAAAATTAATAAAACACTGAGAGCTGCTTGAATGGCCGGAAGTAAGATAATAATGCGTGATATCATAATGGATGATTAAGTGTAGCTGTTTATGACTTCCGGAGTTTATCACGAGAAAGATGCTCTGTCAATGCTCCGTTCTCATAGTTGATAAGTTTTATTAGTGTCTATTAGTTAAACATTAGTGTATATTAGTGGAATTTTTGTCGGATAATCTTTTTGCCAAGTCTTTTGTTCCTCTGCCATGAACGCGCATTTTTGGTTTGGATTTTTGTTCGCGTCGTCGCCATCGACCAGGAGCGGTTTCTTGAGCATCTTGTTGGTTATAGTATTTTTTCATATTGGGTTTCCTAAATAATTTATTCTGTTACTATACTTGAAAGTATGATAGTATCCGATATTTGGTTTTATCTAGTTTCTAATCCTTGGCAGGCCATTTCTAACTCTTAGCTTTTTTCTTTGACGTCTAGCCCCCAGCTTTTAATCCCCCAACTTCACTCCTAACCAGCATTTTCTAGCCTTGACAATAGTGCCGGAATGGCTCCTAATTATAGCTGGAAGAATTAAACATCATTAATTATAGTGAAGCTTCATCTATGGAGCAACCGGTCGTAAGTTTTAAGGCGCCACGATGGTGGCAAAGGTGGTGGTGGCGCGCGCTCATCGCGGTTGGCGTCGTTGTTTTGCTGTTTTTTGGATATGTCGCTATCCTTGTGTCCAGAAACCCGCCTGATATTAGTAAGTATCGCGACCGTTTCACTTCTAGCGGGATGGGGGCTCGTGTAGCGGTGGATTTAAGTATTCTTATCCGCGACGGTGACCCAACACTTGGTTTAGAGAACGCGCCAGTTACAATTGTTGAATTTGGAGATTTTGAGTGTCCTTATTGCCGTGAAGCATATCCGGTGATCCGCACTCTGGCGGCGGAATTTGGCAACCGCGTTCGTGTCATCTATCGCCATTTTCCCGTGCCCGAGATTCACGAGCAAGCTGTTGCCGCGGCCGAGGCTTCAATGTGCGCCAATGAACAAGGAAAATTTTGGCCGTATCATGACCGCTTGTTTCAAAATCAGCCGAGGTTTGATAAAGATTCTTTGCAGCAATACGCTATGCAAGTCGGCTTGGATATAGAGAAATTTAATACTTGTTTTAATAGCCGTCAGTATAAAGGAATAGTTGAGCGCGACATGCGTGACGGCAAAGCCCTGGGCGTCAGAGGCACGCCCACTTGGTTTATTAACGGCCGCAAAGAGGAGGGGGCGATTCCGGAAGATAAGTTCAGAGATTACATAAACGATTTATTAAAATAATTAAATTTATATGAAAATAACGGGTGAGGGAGAAAAAAAAGTATTAAGTGTTATTTTTTTTATCCTAGCTTTTGGTCTTCTAATAAATATTTTACCTGTTAACGCGGCAACCAGCGGGTGCGACATTAAATTTATTCCTTCCGTAACTATTCCGGGGTCAAATTTTATAGCGGGTAAGGGAATGTCTCTTAACTGTTCTTCGGTCGGAGAATATGTCAAAGCTATTTATACTCTTTCCGTGTATGCCGGCTCAATTTTGGCGGTCGTCGTTTTAATGATTGGCGGGTTTATTTGGCTGACCGCCGGCGGCAATGTCAGCCAGGTGGGGCAAGCGCGCTCTTACATTGGCGGCGCCATTGCCGGTTTTGTGCTTTTGCTCTTGTCGTGGACGCTACTGCAGACAGTGAATCCAAAGTTGGTAGAGTTTAGGTCGTTAGTTATAAATTCCGTCGAGAATATCCCATTACCCACAATTAGTTGCTGCGTTTGTGAGAGCAGTGATATTAGTAAAAACCGTTGTGATGATGTTTCCTATACAACTACAACAACAGATCAGATAGGATCATGTGTTTGTGATTTAGAAAATGGTCAGCAAAACAAGTTTACTGTCACTGAAGAGAACGATTGTATCATCCAAGGTAATAATTGCAAATTTATACCAGGCACAGGCAAAGATAGTGCACTTTTGGTATGTCAACAAAAATATGAAGACTTAAACTGCAAAATAGATTCCGGGGCTTGCACTAAGATTCGTAGCTGCAAGGAGGCATTAATTCTGACTGGTAAGGCAGGGCCCTGTACAACTCTTTCAAGCAATTGCGCAGCAGGCGAAGGCTATCAGTGCAACTTTGCATATACATGTAGCACCAGTGATCCCAGCGCTGTTTTGGCTACTACTGTTCAAAATTCTGGATGTTGTGTAAGGGCACTTTCAGAAGGTGCGATATGCGCAAGTGATATTGAGTGCGAAAGTGGTTATTGCAAGGGTAGAAGCTGTTCAGCTGGCGGGACCCTGGGGAAATGCGGAAGTAGATGGGATCCAGCGCATATGTATGATAGATGTCTTCTTTAATGTTTATTAATCATGTCAACCTACATTCGCATCAAGGGCGCGCGCGTTCATAATTTGAAGAACATTGATGTTGAGATTCCGCGCGATAAGTTAGTCGTGCTTACGGGAATTTCCGGCTCGGGCAAATCGTCTCTTGCGTTTGACACGATTTACGCCGAAGGCCAACGCCGTTACGTGGAGTCGCTCTCCGCCTATGCCCGACAATTCTTGGGGCTTATGGATAAGCCAGATGTTGACCAAATTGACGGTCTCTCCCCAGCCATTTCCATTGACCAAAAATCAGTCTCGCACAATCCGCGCTCCACCGTGGGCACGGTCACGGAAATTTATGATTATTTGCGACTTCTTTTTGCCCGCGTTGGCCACCCGCATTGCCCCAAATGCGGCAAAGAAATAGCCCGCCAAACAATTCCCCAAATGACAGAGAGGATTTTAGCTTTGAGAGAAGGTAAAACCATGATCCTAGCGCCTCTCGTCCGCGACCAAAAAGGAGAGCACAAACGGCTTCTGAAAGAAGTTGAAAAAGCCGGCTACGCTAGAGTACGTTTTGATGGTTTATTTTATACCATTCCCGAAGCCGAAGCATTAGATATAGACAAGCAAAAGAAGCACTCGTTGGAAGTCGTTGTTGATAGACTAGAGCTGCCTGCCCCCTCACTTGGGCGTGAGCCCACAGTAGAGGGGGATTTGAAGACCAGACTGCATGAAGCGTTGGAACAAGCGCTGGAACTTGGCAATGGCCTTGTGATTATTCACCCCGTTACTCCCGAAAGCTCCGACCATTTGGTCAGAAAAGAGGAGGGGAAGGTCATTAAGCAAGCGACCTTAGGAAAAATTCTGCCTCTTAGGGCGGGGAGTAACGGGGTTCATAATGCAGCCACCGAGGGGGATGTGTTAATGAGTCAGCACTTGGCTTGTCCGGATTGCGGCGTGGACGTGCCGGTCCTAGAGCCGCGCGATTTTTCTTTCAACAGTCCGCACGGCGCTTGTCCGGCTTGCACAGGGCTTGGCACTAAGCTGGAAATTGATCCGACCTTAGTGATTCCTAATCCACGTTTAGCGATTGCCGAAGGAGCTATTCGTCCATGGCAGCGCTCGGCCGCCAGTCAATATTGGTATATGGATCGTTTGGGCGAAGTTGCCAAGCGTAATGGTTTTAGTCTTCGCGCGCCGGTTAAAGACTTAACCAAGGAGCAGCTTGACCTTGTATTGCACGGGACCCCACTTCGCCGAGGCTTCGAGGGGCAAGCTATCGACGGGCAATTTGAAGGTGTCGTGCCAATACTCATGCGCCGTTATTTTGAAACAGATTCAGAATATATGAAGCGCGAAATTGAAAGCTATATGCGCGTTTTACCTTGTCCGGTTTGCCACGGCAAGAGGTTAAAACCAGAACCATTAGCCGTTATGGTCAATAAAACATCCATTGCCGAGGTTGTGGCCTTAACCATTGATCGCGCCTTGGATTTTTTTACGTCTCTGGAAAAACCAAACGCGCTTTCCAATCGTGAGGGGCAAATTGCCAAACAGATTTTAAAAGAAATAAAAAACAGGTTGACGTTCTTGCACAACGTGGGGCTGGATTATCTAACCCTTGATCGCACGGCGACCACGCTCTCGGGCGGCGAGGCTCAGCGTATACGCTTGGCTACGCAAATCGGCTCGTCCTTGGTGGGCGTTATCTATATTCTTGATGAGCCTTCCATTGGGCTTCATCAGCGCGATAACGCCAAGCTCATCACCACCTTGAAACAATTGCGTGATTTGGGAAATACCGTTTTAGTGGTTGAGCATGATGAAGAAATTATGCGCTCGGCTGACGAGCTCATTGATATTGGTCCGGGCGCGGGAGAGCACGGCGGTCATATTGTGGCGCAAGGATCGCCCGCCGCCGTAAGTCGCAATCCACATTCATTGACCGGGCAATACTTGCTTGGCAAAAAAGAGATTATGCCGCCTGTTAAGTATCGTTCCGGCAACGGCCGCGAGATCGTGGTTGCCGGCGCTCATGAATTCAATTTGAAAAATATTAATGTTCACATTCCTTTGGGTAAGTTTGTGGTTGTGACCGGCGTGTCTGGCTCCGGCAAATCAACTTTGATTACAGAAATTTTATCCAAAGCTTTGGCTCGTCAGTTTTATCGGTCTAAAGACGTGCCCGGAAAACACAAGGAAATTCGCGGTCTTGAGTATTTGGATAAAGTTATAACGATTGATCAATCGCCCATTGGCCGAACGCCGCGCTCCAATCCCGCCACCTACACTGGATTATTTACCCCCATCCGCGATCTTTTTGCCAGTCTGCCCGAAGCAAAAATTCGTGGGTTTAGGCCCGGGCGTTTTAGCTTTAACGTGAAGGGCGGACGTTGTGAAGCCTGTCGGGGTGAAGGATTAGTCGCTATTGCCATGCAATTTTTACCCGACGTTTATGTGGAGTGCGAAGAATGTCACGGCACGCGCTATATGCCCGCCGCCATGGAAGTGCATTACAAAGGGAAAAATATCGCCGAGATTTTGAATATGACCGTGGAGGAGGCGCTGAAATTTTTTGAAAATATTCCAAGCATCAAAGCAAAATTATCTACTCTGTTTGAAGTAGGGCTTGGGTATATTAAGCTTGGACAGTCGGCGACAACACTGTCCGGCGGTGAGGCCCAAAGAGTAAAATTAGCGACCGAACTTTCCCGCCGCGCCACCGGCAAGACTTTATATATTTTAGACGAGCCAACCACTGGCCTTCATTTTGAAGATGTTAAAAATCTTTTAAATGTTCTGCATAAGCTGGTTGACAAAGGCAATTCACTTATTATTATTGAGCATAATTTGGATGTCATTAAAACCGGAGACTGGGTTATTGATCTTGGTCCGGAAGGGGGAGACAAGGGCGGAGAGATTGTGGCCGAAGGTACGCCGCGCGATGTTGCCAAGGTGAAAAAATCTTACACGGGGCAGTATCTTAAGAAGCTTTTTAGGAATTAGCTGGTAGCTTCTTAGGTTTTGCCGTATGTTTTTAGTCTAATAAGCTACAAGCTAAAAAGCTAAGAAGCTATGAGATACGATCATAAGGCCGTAGAAAAAAAGTGGCAGAGTTTTTGGGAAAAGGAAAAAACATTTGCCGCGCACGACGAAGCAAGGGGCGAGAGATGTTATGTTCTTGATATGTTCCCCTATCCTTCAGCGCAAGGTCTTCACGTTGGGCATCCCGAAGGATACACCGCTACTGACATTTATTGCCGTTATATAAGAATGAAGGGCGTTAATGTTTTACATCCAATGGGCTGGGATGCGTTTGGCTTGCCCACGGAAAATTATGCCATTAAGATTAAACGCAATCCCAAAGAAGTAGCCGCTGAAAATATTGACAACTTTAGGCGGCAGGTGAAGTCGTTGGGTTTTTCTTATGACTGGAGCCGAGAGCTTAATACCAGCGATCCTTCTTATTACAAATGGACCCAGTGGCTGTTCTTGAAATTCTATGAAAAAGGATTGGCTTACCGCAAAGAAGCGCCGGTTAATTGGTGCCCTTCGTGCCAGACTGTGCTCGCTAACGAACAAGTTGTAGGAGGTGCTTGTGAACGGTGCCACTCTATGGTTGAGCAAAAAGAAATGGCTCAGTGGTTTTTAAAAATTACTGATTATGCCGAGCGGTTGCTCAAAAATTTGGAAGGACTAGACTGGCCACAAGCCATTATTGAGATGCAAAAAAATTGGATTGGGAGAAGCGAAGGAGCCACAATAGAATTCGCAATTCGCAATTCGCAATTCGCAATTTCTATTTATACCACGCGACTTGATACTATTTTTGGCGCAACTTACGTAGTGCTTGCGCCGGAGCATGAATTGCTCATTAAATTAAAGCCCCAAATTACCAACTGGGCTGATGTTGAAAAATATATTGCCAAAGCGCGGCGCAAGACAGAGCTCGAGCGTAAGGTGGAAGAAAAAGAAAAAACCGGCGTGAGGCTTGAGGGTGTAATGGCGATTAATCCAGCCAACAAGGAGCGCATTCCAATTTTCATCGCCGACTATGTGCTCGCGTCCTATGGCACCGGCGCCATTATGGCCGTGCCCGCGCATGACAAGAGAGACTTTGAATTTGCCATCAAATATGAGCTGCCAATTAGACAAGTGATAAAACCAAAAAATATTTCAAAATCCGTGGTGGTTGGGACAACGGTTAGAGATGGTTTAAAAGAAGAACTCCACAAGAAGGCCATCAGTTTTGAGGTGGGGCTTAGTAGAAATAAACGAGAGCATATTCGCATATTTTTAAGAGATGATCAAATTAATGATTATATCAAAATTGTCCAAAATTATCTAAACGACAATGCTTGGGTCGAAATTATTGGCTACCGGAATATCTTTCTTTCCAGAGATAGGGTCATAGACGATTTTTTATCCAAGGGCAGGGAAATATTCGAAGAATGCAAGCGGTTGGAGCCTTTAGTCCGTGACGATAAAAACATCTGGGAAATGTTAGAAAGTAACTTGTTTTATCAAGGATTCGTTTGTTATGAAGGCGCAGGTATGGTGGTTAATTCTGGTGAATATGATGGCCTGGATTCGGAAGAGGCCAAATGGAAAATGGTCAAAAAAATCGGTGGCAATCGGACCGTACATTATAAGTTGCGCGATTGGCTGATTTCACGTCAGCGCTACTGGGGCGCGCCTATTCCTATTATATATTGCGATCCGCCAGCTGGCGGATGCGGCATTATGCCAGTTCCAGAGAAAGATTTGCCCGTGCTGTTGCCAGACGATGTTGATTTTCGGCCAACCGGTGAGTCGCCCTTGGCACGGTCAAAAAGTTTCCATAAAGTTAAATGTCCAAAGTGCGGCCAGCTAGCCCGGCGCGAGAACGATACTATGGACACATTTGTGGATTCCTCGTGGTATTTTTTGCGCTTTGCCGATTCTCACAATGACAAAGAGCCGTTCAATAAAGAGAAAGTAAAACATTGGTTGCCGGTTAATCTCTATGTTGGTGGCGCCGAGCACGCGGTGATGCATCTTCTCTATGTTCGCTTCTTTACCAAAGTTCTTGTTGATTTGGGTTACATTGATTTTCAAGAGCCGTTTTTGAAACTGCGCAATCAAGGGTTGATTTTGGGTGAGGACGGACAAAAAATGTCCAAATCGCGCGGCAATGTGATAAGCCCGGACGAGGTAGTAGCTGTTTATGGGGCCGATACCCTGCGTCTTTATGAAATGTTTATGGGGCCATTGGAAGACGCTAAGCCGTGGAACACCCAAAGCATCGCTGGCGCGCGCCGCTTTCTGGAACGCGTGTGGCATATTGTCTTAGAGCCAACTTCTGATGGCGCCACCGCGTCCACAGCCGAGCAAGAGCAAGAATTGAGATATTGGTCAGCTAGAACAATTAAGAAAGTTACTGAAGATATTGAATCTTTTCATTTTAATACGGCCATCAGTGCGTTAATGGAATTTGTTAATTTTCTTTATGGTTTGAGGGAAGTGGAAACGCCGCTTAAAGACGAGGCGCGTCAGACTTTGCTCTTGCTGGTTTATCCGTTCGCGCCGCATATCACATGTGAGCTGTGGCAAGAGGCGTTTCCGGCGGCTGGCTATATTTGGGAAGAACCCTGGTTGGAATATGACCCCGAAGCTTTGCAGACCGACACCGTTACCATAGTGATACAGGTAAACGGTAAATTGCGCGGTAATATTATTTGTCAGACCGGAGCCGGTGATGAAGAAATTAACAAATTAGCCAAGGCCGAACCCAATGTGGCTAAATGGTTAGAGGGGAAGAAGATAATAAAAACCATTGTCAAATCCGGCAAATTGGTGAACTTTGTGACAAATTGATTGGCAGAAAATTTCTAAGCACGAATATCTAATTTCTAAACAAATCACAAATTCGAAATCACAAATATCAATAGTTTGGAACATTGTCTCCCTTCGGGAGATGTCCCGTAGGGACAGAATTTAGAGATTAGAGATTGTTTAGTATTTAGAAATTAAAATTTAGGATTTAATACAATTGTGCCTCTCGCCATTCTTAAGAGTACAACTGAAGCTGTAAAACGGTTACGCGCCGGTCATCTTGTCATCTATCCCACGGAAACCGCTTATGCTCTCGGCGCCGATGCCACCAATCAAAAGGCTACGCGCAAAATTTTTCAGGTGAAAAGCAGAAACAAAAGCAAGTCTTTGTCGCTTATTGTCGCTTCTTTGGCCATGGCTGAAAAATACGCAAAATTTTCTTCATCCGCAAAGCAATTGGCAAAGAAATATTGGCCCGGGCCGTTGACTATCGTGGTGCCGGCTAAGACGAAATCAATAGCCGAATCAGTGATTAGCAAAGACAAAACAGTGGCCATACGTGTGAGTTCCCATCCTCTGGCGCGTTTATTATCTCAACGTCTGCGCCATCCTCTCGTGGCCACCAGCGCGAATTTAAGCGGACATAGCAATATATATAGCGCAAGATCGCTTAAGAAATCATTCGCCGGCGCACCTGAAACAATATATCTTCTTTTTGGTGGCACCTTACCTCGCCGCCGGCCATCTACCATAGTCGTCCTCAAAAATGGTAAGCTGATAGTGCTAAGACAGGGGAGTATAAAAGTGAAAGGAATTAGGAATTAGCTTCTTAGCTTATTAGTAAATGTATGAGAACAATAATACAATGGCGAGAAGTTAATAAACTAATTCCTAATCAGCTAACTAGCTAACGCCTAATAAGTTCAAGCATATGCTTGCTCGTCTTTTCTCTTATCTTTCTCATTACTTCCCCCGTCATTTAGCGCCGCAATTAAGGGAGTTATATGTGGCAATTGGCATTCAAAATTTAGCCACCGCGGCTGTAATGATTTTTGAGCCAATTTATCTTTTAGAGCGGGGTTATCAACTTTCGGAAGTTATAACTTTTTATTTGGGTATATATATAATTTATTTTATAATTATGCCTCTCGGCGCGAAGGTAGCCTTGCGGTTTGGTTATAACAAGAGCATCATTTTGAGTTCTTTCTTTCTCATTGGTTATTACCTTTCCCTTTTAGGGCTTGAGAGTTCTCCGTTTTTTCTTCTGACAGCCATTCCCGCCCTGGCCATTCAGAAGGCGCTTTATTGGCCTGGGTATCATTCCGAGTTTGCTCGTTATGGCGATTCTCATGAAGAAGCGCGCGAGGTGAGCAACCGTGAAGTCATTGACACAATGGGATCAGTGATAGGGCCGTTCTTTGGCGGGCTAACGCTTTATCTTAGTAATTTTGACACGCTTTTTGGTATTGTTTGTTTACTGATTTTGATTTCCAATCTGCCTCTGCTGATGATGCCAGAAGTTTTTACTCCCAGTTTTTTTTCTTATTCCGATTCCTATCGTCGCCTATTTAGTCCAGAAAACCGTCGCGTAGTTTTGTCGTTCCTTGGTTACGGTGAAGAGTTTATTGTTTTAGTTCTCTGGCCAATTTATATGTTTGCCTTTATCGGTGATTTTTTATCTTTGGGATCATTAGTAGCCGCCACTACTTTGCTTACCGCCACCATCATTCTTTATGTTGGCCGTTTGACCGATCATACAAACAAGCGCGGTGTTTTAAGAATCGGCAGCGTTCTTTACGCCTTTGGCTGGGGGATGAGGCCTTTTATCTCCAGTATTACCGGCATTTTTGGAGTAGACGCGTTCTCGCGTCTGACTAAACGCATATTGGCCGTGCCCCAAATGGCCATTATTTATGAACGTGGTCGCGAGACGCACCATATCATGAGAACATCCGTGCTTTTTGAAATGAGTTTAGTCATTGGCAAGATCATGGCCATGCTCATCATTATTGTTGTATTTACTTTTTGGCCATTAAGCGCTTGGTCAGTAATATTTATCGTTGCCGCTCTGTTTTCCTTCCTTTATATGTTGCTCTGACATAAATTATTTTAATCTTTTATTTTTGGCCGTTGACCTTACCCTCAATGGCCATTTTTAATGGTTGTTTTTCTATATACAAATTGTGACGATCGTCACAATTTGTATATATGCTAACAAGTGTGATATAGTTAGTTTGATCATCTTTGCTTGTTATATTAACGTCGCTTAATAATGGCATCTGTTAAATATCAATACCGTCGCGCCCCTCTAGTCAAAACAGTTACTGGGGAGGCTTTAGCGTGGGGCAAGGTTATTTTGTTGGATCTATTAAAACTTACTGATGAATTGCTCTATACCTATTTTTCCACGAAATATAAAGGAGTGGCTTGGTTGCCCAAGCGACGGCCGTTGGAATATTATCAAGCCCGTTATCGTTTAGTGCGAGCCAATCTTATTAAAAAATCAGTGAGTTCTCCCAAAGGTTATGCTTTAACAACCCAGGGTCGGAACCGTGCAATTGAGATCCTTTTGCAATTACGCCCCAAGCAGACTCCTCACTGGGACGGTCGCTGGCGTGTGGTTATTTTTGACGTTCCGGAACAACGGCGTCATGATCGTCATTTTCTCCGGCGTCAGCTGAAAGCTATGGATTTTCAATTGTTGCATAAAAGTGTGTGGGTTTCGCCGTATGATCCGCCGCCATTTTTTCACAAACTACTCTCGGCAAGTAAGTTATTGAATAATAGTCGTGTTTTGCTGGTTGAATCCATGGATTATGATCGCGATTTAAGGCGACATTTTGGTTTGACATTGAAGCGATTTAAGAAATAGGGGGATAAGCAAGATCAAAGTGTATTAGTCAAAATTTGACGATCGTCACAATTTGTATATATGGTTGAAAATATAATAAAGCGAAGGTCGGTGAGTGCGATCAAATCAACGGCGCTAGATCTTTTGCGGCGCTACCGCGTGCGACCCAATCATCGTCAAGGGCAGAATTTTTTAATTGATGACAGTGTTTACGAAGATATTATTAGGGCGGCCAAATTGTCGCCAGAAGATGTGGTGCTGGAAATTGGCGCTGGGCTTGGTACATTAACCGAGCGCTTGTCTCCATTAGTCAAGCGAGTTATGGCCGTGGAGCTAGATCATCGTTTAGCGGCCATTTTAAGACATCGCCTGTCGCCTTTTCACAACATAGAAATCATAGAAAAAAATATTTTAGCCGTTTCAGTTTCCGACCTTGGTTTAAATCAGCCATACAAAGTTGTGGCTAACATTCCCTACAATATTACCGGTGCCATTTTTAAAAAGTTTTTGATGCAAGATTTACAACCCGTCGCTATGACCGTTTTGGTGCAACGCGAAGTGGGGGAGCGAATTGTGGCGAAATCCGGCAAGATGAGCTTGCTTGCTCTAAGCATTCAGCTTTACGCTACGCCGGTGCTCATTCGTCATGTGCTGGCGTCAAGTTTTTATCCGACGCCTGAAGTGGATAGCGTAATTTTGAATGTGCTTAATATTCATTCTTTTCCGTTCAGCGACGTTGATGAAAAGTTTTTTTGGCGGGTAGCCCGCGTCGGTTTTTCTTCCCGTCGCAAACAACTCCACAATAATTTGTCGGCTAGTTTGAATATTCCTGCTATCGCAGCAAGCAACGCACTTAAAGAAGCAGAATTGTCGCCAGCGGTTCGCGCCGAGAATCTCGCCGTAGTTGATTGGCATAATCTTGCCCAAGCATTGCGGCCGTTGTTGACGTAGCGATAGCTAACGGCGTACTTTTAGCTTAGCAATATAAATAATTAACTGGAGCTAATTTATCCGCCAAGATTGTAATATCATTCTTTATTTTTGGCTTGACCTCGTTATTGATTTAAACATTTATAACGGGGTATACTGTATATATGACACATTTTAGATTATCCAAAAGTATAAAGCATTTTCGTCTAGCCAAGGGATGGAAGCGTGAACTTGAGGGAATGTCACTTGGTTTAATTGTCACGATTTTTCTCATCATGAGCGCGAATGCGGTTTGGGCTGGCAGTCAGACTCGCAATATGGCTATTGCCGGCGGCGCCACAGCGGCTAGTATCTTTTTTTACTACGGTAAAACGATTACATTTGAACAGTGCACGATTCCTCTCACCAACGGGATACTCTGTAATGTGGCAGGTCGAGTGGCGCCATTCTCTGTAATTTTAACCGACGGGAAACCGCCACTCGCGGCGTACGCGCCAGGTGCGTCACTCGGCGTCGTGCCAGTTCCCATACCAGGAGGATACGTCATCGGTTTAGGAATTCCAACCGGCACGGCGTTTCAACTTTCCTTATTTTGGATGTTTCCTAAGTAGCAATAATGAGGAAACAAATTTTTGACTTTTTTCATATTCTCTGCTATAATTTATCCCGTTAGAAGAATACCCTGCGGGAATTTCTAACGGGATTTTACCCTCCTTCGCAGAAAACCACGGGTGGCCCACTCCGCCGTAGTAGCCTACGGCTACGAAGGCTGGATAAACCCGTGGGGCTCCACGAGATTTATAGTTAACTTTTTTGCAATTGTGACACAATGGTTTACAGGACTTTGGAGTAATTTGTTGGCGGCTATTCAACGCCGCTCGCAAATTTTGCTTTTTGTCCTTGTTCTTTTTATCGGTGTGTCAACGGTTGTACTCGGGTCTGTAAGCATTAAGCGTTCAATTGAAGCGCCGTTTGCCCAGAACAAGACCAATGCTCTGGCTACCGCGGAACAAACTGGCGCGATTAATATAAAAAAAGACACGGATGGAGACGGGCTTCTTGACAGTGATGAATTAAGCGCGTATGGCACAAGCCCGTACTTGGCTGACTCTGATTCTGACGGCGTTTCTGACGGCGAAGAAATCGCTAAAGGCACTGACCCTAATTGTCCGGCCGGAAAAACCTGCACAACAAGCGCCATTCAGCCGCCCGCAACAAGCGGTAGTTCAATTGGCGATATATTGACTGGTAGAATTTCCTCACCCTCTGCCACTCCATCTGTGGCGGAACTTCGCGATATTTTAAAGCAGGGTGGGTTGCCAGCAAACCAAGTTGATGCTCTGTCTGACGAGCAGATTCTGCAAGCTTATAACGAGTCATTGGCAAAAACACAAGGTAATAATTCTTCCCCAGACACGGCGCCGGCAACTGATACTTCAAGCAACTTAACCGCCGAACAAATCCGTTCTTTGCTTATTAGTAATGGCGTTCCAGAAGAAAATATTAAAAATGTGTCAGATGAAGACTTAATGCGTATTTATGATGAAACAATACAAG
This sequence comes from Candidatus Uhrbacteria bacterium RIFCSPLOWO2_01_FULL_47_25, assembly GCA_001791325.1. Taxonomy (GTDB): domain Bacteria; phylum Patescibacteriota; class Patescibacteriia; order GWA2-46-9; family GWA2-46-9; genus GWA2-46-9. The sequence goes on from MGEK01000001.1 coordinate 25,417, forward strand.
AGCTTCAACAAAAGCAGACTAAACCATAGATGTGAAAATAAGTGTGATAACCCCTAGACGTCAACAACAAAAGATAAATTTTGTTCGGCGTAAAATCGTCGTTGGGATTTTAGTGGTCGCTACCATATTTACTTTTGGACTAGGAACGTCTCGCCCCGCAAGTGCGCAAGTAGGGATTCCAGTCGTTGATGAGCTTGTAGCACTTATCCTAGAGACAGGGGTCACAATTCGTGAGATAGGCGATGAAGCGCGTGATACAGTGAAACTTTCTTGGAACGAACTTATTCAACAGTTGAAGAGAGCCGCCGCAATCAGCGTTCGTCAGGGTGTTAGATTTTTCTTAACGAAATTGGCTACCGATACGTCTACATGGATAGCGAGTGGCGCTAAGGGGCAAGGTCCTCTTTTTATAACACAGGGTTGGGGCGATTATCTTAAGGACGCGGCTGACGGGGCGGCCGGGGTAATTCTTGATAATTTAACTCGCTCTACTACTTATGAACAGCGAGCTGGTTCATGCGAGTGTAGTGCCAGTGATGGTTCAAGTTTTTCAAAAAGTGCGGCCAATGAAGCAGAGTGTACAGGACTAGAAAGCTCTCCCGACGTTCAGTGTACTTGGACTCCGCCAGGAAAAGCCGTGAAGGAAGCAGGCGGTCTTCTTGAGGGCTTCAATATCTGCGCGCCAGACCTGGATGTGCAATTGAGAATCACTTTAGGACTTACGCCAACGGGACTTGGTCGTCCTAAATGTAGATTTAGTACCTTGAAGCGAAACTGGGAAAGAGAAATAACTAAAGCCAGTTTTTTGCCGGATTTTCAGCGCACATTTAATCCTGAAGAAAATGATTTAGGAGTCGCCCTGGGCTTGCATACGAATTTGCTAGCACAGCAAGAGCAAGCACGATTAGAGGCAGTGATGGCCCGTTCAGAGGGGAAGGGTTTTAAGCCCCTTACTGAGAAAATCTCGGAAGCTATTAACCTCCCGGCGGAGGGAGTAAGGAATATTTTTGGTAGTACCCTGGATGTAAGTTTCGGTGGCGAATTATTTCCTACCGGAGATATCATTGCTGACGCGGTTAGCGCTTTTACTAATACTTTAGCTACTCAATTTCTTAATAATCTCATCAAAAATGGCCTTGGCGGTGGAGATTATGGGCCATCCGGACGTCGCGCGCGAGGAACAGCTACTTTAACTAACCCTGAAGCAGAAGTAAGAGTTGAGGGTGTTAATGCAGCCCGTATTCGTTTGGTAAAGGACATTGACCCAAGCTTCAGCACACCCGGCCGCTATGATGTTTTGTCTTTGCTTGTGAGTTGCGCTAATCCATCCAAGCACGGGCCGAACGATTGCGCCATCACCGACAACATGAGAAATGCCATTAGCCAGAAAATGACAGTGAAGCAGGCTGTTGAGAAAGGATTATTTAATGCCACCGGGCCATTTGGATTCAGCAGTTGGGATCCACAGCCGATTGAGCCAAGCCTGACCGATGGCATACCCTATCGCTCAATTTTGTTGATGCGTAAATACCGTATTGTGCCGGTTGGTTGGGAATTGGCTGCCAAATATATTCAGTATTTTGATAAGAAACCGCACTCTCTAAGCGAGCTTATTAAAACTGGTGGATGCGATGGTGGCGGAGTATATGACTGTAAAGATAGCCCCTTTTATCACTTCATTGATCCCGATTGGGTGCTTTCAGCGCCAGACGCGTTTTGCAAACTGCAAGGGCCGGGGCCAGAGATTATTTCCAGCCAAGTTAGTCAGGGTAGTGATCTTAATAAAGACGGCAAATATGATGGACCAGACGAAGAGCCGCCGTCTGTGCAGGTGACGCGCAATGAAAATTACTGCGCTGACGAGCAAACTTGTATTCAGAAAGATTCAAAGGGCGTTTGTAAATTCTACGGTTATTGTACTGAAGAAAAACGCGTTTGGAATTTTGGCGAAAACAGCTGCCAGCCGGAATTTAACACTTGCGCGACATTAGCAAACAAAACAACGGGCGAAACAGTTTCTTATCTTTTGAATACCGTTGATTTTGACAGTTGCGACGCGAAGTCAGTAGGTTGCAAGCAATACAGCCGCAATCAAGAAGCGAACGGTCTTTGGAGCAGCACCGCCTACCCTGATAGTATTCACTTGAACGCCCAAGCTAAATCCTGTGATGCGGAAAATGCTGGCTGCCGGGCGTATATTAGGACGGGCTTTGGTCTTCCGGCGGGCGATGTTGTAGGGGTTAACCTGCTTCCAAACGGGAGTTTTGAGGCGTTAGATAGCACAAATACGAACCAACCTTTGGGCTGGTCTATTACTCATGGTAGTTTACAGCTAGGTGATGCCCGTGACGGGCAACGATTCTATCGTTCTGATGAAGCTGATGCGATTGTGAATGTTTCCTCGGATCTTATTATACCATTAAACAAAGATGGACTTTATGCGTTGTCGTTTTGGGCTCGCGGTAGCAATGGGGGAGTTCCAAGTGTTTATTATAATAGTAGTGATGGTGGGGGCGGTCAGTTGCGCCTTTTGTCTGATCTTACACTTACAGGAGAGTGGCAGAAGTATATTGTTGCGATACAGCTCGGCCAGCTTAATCCATTACTTCAAAAATTGCTTATAAAGATACCGGCTAATTCCGATCTTGATGCTGTGAAACTTGAGGTTGGCGATCAGGCAACAGGTTACAGTAATTACGGATCGGGCGTAACAGCGGCCTCGCACCTTAAGAGACCGCCCGATTATCTCGGCTGTTTATCAGACCCTGATTCATCAGCCTGTCAACCCTACGCGCGCTATTGTAAAGCTGAAGAGGTTGGCTGCCTGCGCTACACGCCAACGCCCAGTGGCGCGCCCATTACTTCTGTGCGTGGCGATGTCTGCCCCAACGAGTGCGTGGGCTATGATACTTACACGCAAAGCAAGACATTTTTTGAAAGCGCGAGGTTTCAGGATTTAATACCCAAAACGGCCAATAAATGCTCGGCCGCTGCTGTTGGCTGTGATGAGTTTACTAATTTGGATATAGAAAAACAGGGCGGCGAAGCCAAAGAATATTATCAGAATTTGCGTTTCTGCCAGAAGCCCACTGGTGGTACTGACGAAGGTATTTTCTACACTTGGGAAGGGTCGGACACCACTGGCTTCCAGCTAAAGGTGTTCCAGCTGAAAAAGACGAATGCGGCCACCGAGCCGTGGGCGCCGTGCGTCAGTCTTGATTGGACAGGTTCCAACACAGCGATTTGCGCCGATACTACGAGTAGTCGGCTCGTATCTGGCACCTGTCTCTCCACTGATCTCGGTTCCAATCCCGATTGCCGTCAGTTCTACGACCCCGACGGTAACATTTCCTACCGCCTTCTCTCGCGCACCATCAGCATTTCTAACGATTGCCGTCCTTATCGCAAGACTTCATCAACACAATCCGATTGTGCAACGAGTAGCGGTTATTGGAATAGCGCCGCCAGTGCTTGTCTTTATCAAGCCATTCCCAAAGAAGGACGCCGTTGCAGCGCCGCCGCGGCTGGGTGCCGCGAGTATCGCGGGGGCACGTCAGCTAACTATCGCACTATTTTTAACGACACATTTGAATCCGGCACAGGCGGCTGGGCTAACGGCAGCTTGAGCCCAGTGTCCAGTGTTGTTGGCGGACATTCATACAAGCTTCAACTTGCTGGTTCGTCATTGTTAAAATCACTATCCTTGACTCAAGGGAACTTGGTTACGGAGACTTCTTATATTATGAGTTTTTGGGCGCGTAGTCAGGAAGATTCGGCGACTATTAGCGGCAGTTTTGTGCCCGCTGTCGGTAATCCCATTGCATTCTCCGCCTCTGGCGAAGGGTGGACGCTAAGTACGGATTGGACGCCCCGCCACAGTGACCCCTTTACTATAAGTAAGGGTAGTGAAGGGTATCTCACTTTGTCAGTAACTGGCGACGACGCCTATATTGACAACATTGAACTGAAATCCAACGTCAATACTTACTATCTCATCAAAAATTCATGGAATACGCCCGGTTCATGTTTGGCGCCGGAGCAGATGCTGGGATGTCAAGCTTTTAAGGTGAGCGACGGCAAGACGCGCAATATTTGGCGATTTGGGCCAAGTTGTAATGATAAAGTAGTTGGCTGTGAAGAGCTTGTTGATACACAAAACACTACCATGGGCGACAGTGCGCCGTTTGAACAATCGTTTGACCTAGATAGGGTCGGTGACAACGAACTGAAGATCCCTGCCGATACTATTGATTATATAGTCAATGATCCGTCCAAACAGTGCCGCTCTGAATTTCAAGGGTGCGAAGCATTGGGCGCGCCAGGTCAAAGAGTTGATGCCGCTTCGCCAACCCATCTGCGCAACAACCCCGATCAATACGAGCAAAACGGCGAAATTCTCTGTCGGTCAGAGCAACAAAATTGCGCCGCTTATACGACTAGCAAGAACACAGAAATATACTTCAAAGATCCTGGCAATAATGTGTGCCGTTATCTTGCCAATCGGCAATATCCTGGCTGGTACCGTGATGTGTGCTCTAACGATGCGGATGAATCTTGCACAACAGCCGCGGATTGTAAAGATAATGGCGTGCCTGTTCCAGGAGCCATTTGCGGGCCGCCGCTGTCAAACAGCCAGCCGAACTGTCAAAATCCCAGTACTGGTATGCCCCGCACCTTAGCCTCTGGCGTTAAAGAGCCGAAGGATAAACGAGTGGGGCTTTGCCCAGCCGAGCAAAATTCTTGCACTGAATTTATAGACCCTCGTTCTGACTCCGAGCGCAATATTATTTACAACGGGTCGTTCTTAGATTTGGATGGCAATGGCGAACCAGACGTGTGGGAGAATGACGATCCGCCCGATCCGCCATTTATTGGTTATGATTCACCAGGGGGCATTAAAGTTTCGCAAAAAAATGGAAATGGATTAAGGCAAGAGGTGGATCTTGAAGGTCGTCAACTATACATTCTTACTGCTGAAGTGCAAGCTGGAACTGCCGCGGTGCCAGCCATGATTGGTTTGCGAGATTGTACGGGTGTTATGCCATCGTTGGACGGGTTACAGTCATCTATGGTTGATGTTACTTATAAATCAGCGGGAGGTGATGGTGTGGCGGCTTTAATTACTCCAAAAACAGGATCATTCACGCGCTTCAGTGGACAATTCTATATGACAGGCGATGCGAAATGCAATGTGGTGTTGGGCACGGCCGATATGTTGAGTTCGCCATCGTCTAGCGGCACCCCTGGCTACCATATTTTTAAAAACATTTCCTTACGTAAAGCGATTATAGATTATCAACTTGCCGACAGAGTGGATCGGAAAAGCTGCGCCGGCGTGGTAGATAATAACACTTGCGTGTTATTCAACGAACGCGCCGTTGATTCTGGTCGCAGTGTGCAGGCTGGTGGCACAATAACTTATAGAAGCCTCACGTCAGATGCTGATACCAGCCCCACTGATGCTAAAATCGCCAACAGTTTAACTGATATAACTTGTAATAATGGCACCTGTAGTAATTTTATTTCTCGTTCCTGCGTTTCTAATCAAGACTGTGCTTTGCCGTTTGATTCCAACGCCATTATTAAAGTCTCGCCTGACCGCGAATGCGCTTCTTGGCTATCTTGCCGTACGGCCCGAACAGTCACGGCAAACGGTGTTACTAAAAACATTTGTTTGGACGTGCAGAATTGTGAAGAGATGGATCCCAATACTGGTTTTTGTCTAAAGCAAGTATTGAGCGATGCTCCTGATAGCGATCTTACATATAAGCCGGGCAACGTTGACCTTCTCAAAAACCGTTCCGGTTATTCGCACGTTGGTTTTGATTGGAGTCATTGTTCTATAACCGTCACGCAGTCATGTAGGCAAAATAGTAACTGCCCGGCTGGTGAGACTTGCATTAATCAAGTCCTGCAGGGCTATATGTCGCCCGCCTTTATGTCGCAAATTGATGGCGAAGTTACCGTGTATAACGGCAATTTTGAAATAGCGAATAGTGTTGGCAAACCTAGTGGCTGGGAAGGCTGGAGGAATGGCGAGAACTTCCGTGTTATTGATGATCCTCTGGCTGCCCAAAAAGCAGGCGTTACTTATCCAATGGAGGAACGCAAATTTTTGGAAGTGAATGCCAATAATACGGCACCCGCGGACGACAAAACCTACGTTTCTTATGATATTCCAGTTACTCCCGCCACTGCCTATGTTATTTCTGCCTATCTAAATACGTTGCATTTCACGGGCAAAAGAGTTGAGGTGCGGGTTTATGAATACCCCGGCCCTACTGATTTTGGTCCATATAATGCTACTCTCAACCTTCCGCCCGGTTTAGATTGGACTCTGGCAACTGATTACTTTAAGACCAAAAACAATACGCAGTCAATTAAAATTCAATTAGCATGGAATGCTTCTGGTAAATGTACAACGGGTGGCGCACAATGTGATAGTAATTCCGCTTGTGGGTTAATAAATGGTCCTTGCATATTTCCCCCCGTTGGTCTTTGGTACATTGATGACGTTAAAATTCAGCCAGCATTGCAATATCAAAAGAACGAACATCCTTTTGATACTCCCGATTTCCCTGATAAATCTAGTTACGAGTACGGACTTGTTACAAATGACTATCACTATGCCCCGCAATCCTGTCGGCTTTATCCCGAGCCTGACGCGCTGTCTTGCAGATATTACGACGATAAAGGGCTTCGTCAGCGAGGCAAGCTTGGCTACTGCCTAGAATGGGATCCGCAAAATTCCAATTATTGCCTCCAGTGGTGGCCGGTGGATAGCGTCACTGGAGAAGACACAAATGAAGATAGAGCCGGATACAATGATCGCGCGCCGTTATACTACTGCCTTGATACTAGTGACAATTGGTTGCCGACGTATGATCCATATTCAGGAGCTACAGGGTCAGAAGAAGTCAAAAATTTTCAGTGTGCCAATGTTAAAGGTGAGTTGACTGAATGTAAGTTTGTTAAAAACGAAGAGTATAGTCCCAAGGGCTACCTTCTTTTGGATGGAGCCAGTTCATTTAATATTTATAATTCAGACGTTGGTGATCCAGGTCATCATGTTGTTTATGGTTTAGTTGATAAGCCTGGAGATTGTGACGTTCATGACGGCGGGCAGGGATGTGAGATTCGTATCGGCGTTGAAGTTCACGACAGCACAGATGGCTATACACTTAAAGTAAAAAATGAAGCGGGGCAGACGTATCAAATTGGATCATGGAGAGAAGGTGATCCAAACGGCAGTTCCCCACCAGGCCCACCTTCGGAGGACGCCGGGAAGGGAAACATCATAAACATGGTCAGATACTATGATTTGGCTGACGCAATAGACCAGGATGGAAACCCCATCAAGCTTTCTGGTACATATCGTTATATCATCATAGATGAGCTAACAAGTAGTAGTGTTTACATCCATAGTTTATGGTTTAGACCGAACTATAGTTGTAATTACATAATTCAGACGGTTACATCCACTGGCGAAAATAAAGCTTATGCTTCTCGTTTAGCGCAGGGAAGCAACTATTCAGCTTCTGTTCAAGGGGGCCTGTCGGGTGGTCCATATTTATATAGTCGCAGTGCTGACTTGACTCCATTTGGTGCTGCTGTGCCACCAGAACCTGTTGATACTCCCAGTGAGTGGGATGCAAAAAGTTTTATTGGTATTCAGCCACTCTTCCCAGAGCCGCCATTAAGCGATGGCACCATTGGGCAGGCGCGAGCAGGGGTTCCATACTCTTGTCAGCCCCAGAATTTTTTGGATCCCTCTAGTCAGCCACAACAGTGCTCTTCATATCTAAGCAAGATTGGCATAGATACACAGCAAGGCGCTATTAATGTTATCCAAAATCTTTTCGTCCAAAGCTATGGTATATGGCAATGGCAAGGAGATCAGTATGTTCCAACGACAAGTTTAACCGGCTTGAAAGAGCCATCCACGCAGTGCGGTAGCAGTAGCCCTGATTATCCGCCCCCTCTCAATGTGCGCCCAACATCTGCTGACGCAAAACCGTGCGGCGTTGCTCCTCAAGTGCCAGAAATTAGAATTAATAATTCAACTAGTTCCGTAACGCTTAATCGTATCGGCACTGTTACCCTAAGCTTCACGACCGTGGCAGATCCAGACCAGTTGCCGATTACTCACTATGCCGTTGATTGGGGCGATGGCACCAAGAGCACACAGGCCGGACTTCGTTTGCAGAGCCGCCCTTCCATGCAAAACGCCATCACTTTGGTGCATACTTACAGTTATGCTGATGTTGTACGTTGTGTTTCTAGCGGATTGTGCGCGTGTTTGCCACAACAGCCGGGAGATCCCGCGAATAGCTGTCGTATAAAGCCCCGCGTCCAAATCACCGACAACTGGGGCTGGTGCAATGGTAATAATCCCGGGCCACCCGCAAATCCTTTAACCAACGGCACCGGCTATTATGGCAGCGATTGCTTGACGAGTCTTTGGAATAGCACTTGCACTGATGATGCTGTTAATGGCAACTTCGGTTCCTGTCGTTTAAGCCCCACCATTCAAATCACCGAATAGCGTAAGTGGTGAACGGCATGATGAAAAATAGTGCGAACCTCACTCCACCCCTGCCTGTCCGGTAGGCAGGGGTGAGGGAGGCTAAAACATTAATGGAGAGATCATTGCTATTCAGCAATTATTTAGGATTTTGTGTGATTTTGGTGATCGCTAAACATTGTTAGCATTATTATCATTTTGTATCTACCACTATCCTGCGCGATCGCGCAGGATAGTGGTAATCATAATCATTGATGTTATAAAATCAAACATTAACCGTGGTAACAAATAACTTAAAGGGAGTGTGGACATCACCTTTAAAACAGAAGCAAAAATTTAGAGAGAGAATCTTATCGCGGTTTTAAGTTGAAATGTTTGAGGTATGTTTTAGAATGTTCTATTTTTTCAATTACGGCGTAGTGAAAGTGCGGCTTGATTTGATAAAAATCTTGCATCGCCTGAATAATCGCGTAACATTCATAAGGGTGCAGGTAAACACTTTTTTGAATTTGTAAAAATCCAAGTTCTTTTAGTTTGCGGCGCATCGCGTCGCGAGTCAGTCGTTCGTCGTGGGGAATGTCAAAAAAGACCAATCGCCACCTACCATCCCATTTCGCAGGAGTTTTAATACGCGCGTTTTGAAGTTCTATTTCGATAAGTTTGCGTTTGCCCTCACCTGTGACTTGAATAAAGCTGTTGCCGCGACGCTGTACCTTTTCAACGTATCCTCCATTTAGCAGTCTATCAAGAGCGCGCTCTATTTCCCACATGGACATCCGGCGACCTCGCCGACCACTGCCCGGCGTTAGAATTTGTAAGGCATTGGGGGCGATGAGCGCAACTGACAAAATTCCGGCGACACTCAAGGCTATAAGGATAGCCCGTCCAATGTTTCGTCGGCGGTTATGATGTTTATTGGCGGTATTTTCTTTTTTGCGAGTCATAGTTATTTTTGCGTTATGACTAGTAGCCATAGAAAGTATCCTATCACCTTTGTTCACCATGGCGCAAGAAGGTGTATGGGGTTGTAGTGAAGAGTTACGGTTAATAAGAGTTGTGGTTAAGTGGAAGAAGTTTGGAGTGGAATTGGAGTAGAAGTTGGGAGTGATCTTTAAGGTATGGTTCAAAGTTTGCGAAAAAAGAGTATGTGGATAAGTTTTAGGTGATTATGCGGCACTTGTTTAGTCCTCTTGAAGCAAGTGTTTGGTTTGTTTTGTTGTTTTTCATTTTTCTGGTATAATGAAGACAATTTATGGCAAATGAATCAGGGCAAAATGTTGACGCACGATTGTTGGGTTTGGGGCAAGATACAACAGGCGGCGATGAAAATATGCGCAGGCGTCAACTTGATGGCGAAAGGCAGACGATGAAACGCGCCGTCAGTTTAGTTACTGGTGGAGGTATAACTCAAACATTGGCAGGCCAAAAGAAAATGTCAGTGGATAAATTAATTCTATTAGCAACCGGAGGGACTATATCATTGGTAACCATTTTTTATATGTTCGTGGTTATCTTTACAATCTTTATTGCAACAGCAGTAGTAGTTAATATTATTTACCGTTTCGTGACAGCCGTAACGAATGTTGTTAAATAGCTACGGGTGTTTATTATGATTAAGAATCGTCTAAATTTTTTCTGCCAGCGGCGATTTTATATTTCTTGTTTTGCGGTTCTTGTCAGTTTAGTTTGGTTCGGCATAATCACCGCCCATGCTGCTGACCCACCTGTACAGGTGGGCGGACAAGAGGTGGGTGGGTGTTCTTGGTACAACATAACTTGTTGGGTCCCTCTTTTAGTGGCAACGCTTGCCTCGGTCATTGTTTATATCCTTGGTCAATTGATAGTTGGTTTAGTTTTTATTTTAGTTTGGATAAGTCAATATAACGGTTTTATATCGTCTCCTGTTGTAGTGCAAGGATGGAGCGTGGTACGCGATATATCTAACATGTTTTTTGTTTTAGTGCTTTTGATTATTTCTTTTGGCACTATTCTGCATGTTCAGCAGTATCAAATGAAAACTTTATTGCCGAAGGTAATACTGATGGCAATATTGGTGAATTTTAGCAAGGCCATTGCAGGGTTATTTATTGATTTTGCGCAGGTGGTAATGCTGACGTTTGTTGCCGCATATCAGGGAGTGGGCGCAGGGAATTTGTTTGATGCTCTCAAGCTACAGAAGATACTTAGTATTAATTCCAGATCCAGTGAGACGATTCAAGGTTTATCAATTGCCGGCGCATATATTTTGGCGCTTATTTACACTATTGTGGCCCTAATTGTAATATTGGCATTTGTGTTGATTTTAATAGTACGAATTGTGATGTTGTGGATTCTGGTTGTGTTTTCTCCTTTGTCTTATGTTTTGTCAGTAGTTCCGGCTGGACAAAAGTACGCTCAACAATGGTGGGACATGTTCTCCAAGTATGTCATTATTGGTCCGGTGTTGGCATTTTTTTTGTGGCTTTCTTTAGCCACTCTACCAAATATTACGGAGAGTGGGCCACTCAATCCAGGCAAATCATATAGCGAACAAAGCGGCGAACAGATTAGTGATTTAACGGTTGGAGGTGTTAGTGTTATTGAGGCAGGGTCACCACAGCAAATGGTTGGCTTTATTATAAGCATAGCTATGCTCATTATGTCTCTCGTTTTTGCCCAGCAGGTGGGTGGGGCGGTGGGAAAAATCGCTGGGAACGCGTATGGGAAAATTACGAGCGGTGGGGCAAAAATGGCGCTTGCGCCGTTGCGTGGTGCTACGTGGGCCGGTGGAAAGGCGGTCAACTGGGGTGGCCGTAGGTTTGATGATTTTCAGGCTGGTTTACAAAAAAGGTTCATGAATACCAAATACGGTCAGAAGATTGCTCAGTCCAAGAGGGGCCAGAGATGGGGGCTAGGAGCGCTTGCCACGGAAGGTGTTCAAATCCGAACACTTAAGACTGCTTGGGAAGAACGCGCCAAACGAGTCGAGCGTGATCGTTTGGGGGCGTCCGCTGGTACAGCCGAAGATATTTTAAGCCGTATAATATCTCGTGGGCAAGAACAAGAGACAGCTGGCCTGGAACAACATAACGCTCTTGTGGCAGAGGAGCAGAAGAAAATAGCAGTGATGGGTGAAGACCAAGAGGTTTGGGTGAAGAGACTGGCAGATGTTACTGAGGAGTATGGAGACGTAGATCAGGCAACGGGGAAAAGAAAGAGACGGGTTAAGAAAGGCGATGAAAGAAGAGCTGAAGGGATACTTTTGAACCTGGTGAAAAATCATGATTTGAACGAAATCATGAAGCATGAAGAGTTGGGTACAGCCTACAATCACGAGTATACACCAGAAACTACGGTGCAGCTGATAAAGGATTTGTTCGGTGAGGGACAAGAAAACCAAACTGTTGCTCGGGTAGCTTTCCGTGTGCAAGAGGTGGGTCTGCAGAACGATGAAGGGTTCCTGAAGGGTATTGCGAGTAACGGCAAAACAGGGTACAAGTTGAATAACTTCTTTGGGGATGCCGTACAAGCACAAGTGTTTAAAGATCGTTTCAACAGAACCGGAAAACGAGATGAACAAGTACCCATCACAGAAAGTGAAAGAGCAACAGCAAAGAGCATAGTATTGAATGAACGAAGAACATCGCGCGAACAGCAGCTTGAAGAAGTTAAAAATGTTGAATCCCGTGAACTTTACCACGTTGATTATGCGCAAACCACTCAAGCGCAGCAAGCGGTAGTTAATGAAAGTGTAGCTAAGCGGTGGGGTGGTACGAGTGATGATGATATTGAAAAATTAATTAAAAAAGAACAGCAAGCAAACTACGCGGCAGTTTACATTGCAAAGCGTAGTTTCCGAAGCGTTGCTCAACAGGCGCGGTTCCAAGACTTTATGCCCGAGTTTGCCGATGGAGACGGTAATAGGATTGCTGGTCAATTTGGAGATCAAGGGGCGGCAATCTTTAAGGCCTCTGGTGCCGCACTTGCTACGCAGTGGGGAGCCATGAACGAAGAAACAAGAAAATATTTGCAGGCGAATATTGATCAATTTGTAAAGTACTTTGAAAATTTCGGTGCAAATATGAAAAAAGAAGAGAAAGAAAGCTTTGCGATGTTGCTCACGTCCATTGCTAGAGGGAAAGCTATAACAAGCGCCGTCGATATAGGTACAATGGATGATCTTAATGCCGCGATCAAGGCAAACACACCAGGTAGGGTAGAACTAATTAACAAGGTAAACGCAAACCGTAGAACGAAAGGTTTGGAAGTTATTGATGTCCTTCCGACGGGGTATGAAGCCACGAATAGCGCTTTGTTTAATTCAGTCAGACCACCGCCCAGACCGACTGCTCCCAGTAGTCCAGGCACCGGTGGAACACCTTCTGGTGGAGGTGGTGGCTCAGTTGGATCGCCATAGCAGGCACCTTATTGGATCAGTAGGGAAACCGAATGAATCAGCTATAAGTCAATAAGTTTCGATTAGTTTGAACGAATTATATGCCCACAACCGACATCATGAATTACATTATTAAGCTTGGGGATAAATCTCTTAAGATTTTTGAGCTTGAGGCGTTGGTGGAAGAATGCGTCGATGGATTTGATCTTCGGAAAGCCAAGGAATTAGCCAAGCAACTTGCGTCCGTGACGCAGGGGTTGTCATTAGATGTAAGGCCACAAGTGCAAGGCATGATTGCTCGATTGAAGATATTGGCTCTTCCTTTGTACTATGATCGAGAAGATGTCTTAACCCCATTTCGGGTTGGTCTCGGCCCAGCGCTCCATCATGAAACGCCATATGTCATTCAGCGACTTCAAGCGAAGTTCCTTGATTTTGATATTGTTGATCGCGATCAGTGGCGCCAGGATATTGTAACTACTCTTCATCAAAATAGCGATGTCGTTACGTCGCATGGGCCAGCCGGGACACCCAATGCGGTCGGCACTATTTCGACGTGGTTGATGGATTACGATCGCGCGGAGGGTAGTGGTATTATTGAAGATGTTAAAATTTCAGGATACCTCTTTCGATCCAAATCAACAACAATGTTGTCGCCCGACGATCGGCAAGCACTAGTGCGATTGATTCAGCTTTATGAATATTTGAAGCTATCATCAGCCACTTCACTTGGCATTGAAGAATCTTTAGATTTTGAGAAAGACGGTGTGATCTATGATTTAAATCGTGGTCATCCGATTCCCATTCTTGATTTGCGAACAGCAACCTCCGATTTAACTAAACTCGTCACACCGGCTGTTACCCCTATTGTTCACAAGACTTCGTCGACCGTTTCGCCACCATCTTCGCCACCACCACCCAAAATAGAGGCAACATCACCTTTGCCACCTGTTCCGCCCGCGTTCAAAACGCCGACAGTGCCTCCGCCGCTACCACAACCGGCCGTTGGCGTAGGCAAGGCCGACGTCCACCCTGCTCCGCCGCCAAAAATTTCGCCTCCGCCCACACTAGCGCCAGTTTCTCCCTTACCTCCGCCGCCCAAATTATCCACGTTGCCAGCCGCCGCACCGCCTAAACAACCTTCAGTCATTTTGCCTCAATTGCTAGCCAAAGAATTGCCTGCGCCGTCAGCTAAACAAATATCTTCATTGCCCCAAGAGTTTAGCAAGAAGCCATCCACGGCGCCAAGCGCGCCATCTGGCATCGTTGTTGATAAAGTAGAGGAATTGACAAAAAAAGTGATGCGCGAAATAAGCGTGCCCAATCTTGACCCCGAACAAAAGACAAGGCTGGAGAATGTTATACGATTGCGTTTGCGGGAAGTTCGTGACACGGTTGATACGCGCGATGCGTTGCTGAAGAGACGCGTTGAGGGCGGGGTTGAACTCTCTGATCAAATGGCTGATGAAGTTATCACTGTAATTATGAAATATTTGCCAGAAGCGCACCGTCCGTTTAGTGGGGTGGTGGCGGCTATTGCGGAGAGTGATGGCTTAACGCCGCCATTACCTCCTCAAGATTTAGAATTAGAAAAAGCAAAACAAACAATACCAAAAGCGTTCCAGTCAGTGATGTCAAAAGATACTACTCTAACACCAGTCGCTTCTTCAGGCTCGCCGTCCGCTGTAAAAACCGTTGAGGCTGATTTAAAGTCCGCCGCACCAGAGCCGCTCCCGTCTCCTCCGCCACTAGTTGATAGTTCCAAGGCGCCGGGCATTGTCCCAATGAGTTCTGAACAAAAAATTTTTGAGACGCCGCCGCCAACACCGGTCGGACAAACGCGCAAACCGGCCATGATTGATGTCCGCTCCAAGCCGCCGGTAGTCGGGCCAATTGATGAATTGCGACTATTTACCTTAGCCGATTTTCGTCGTTTGGACGCCGATCCTCGTCGCGCTACTTCGCGACTGCATGAAAAAATTAAACTTCTTGAGGAAGAATCGTACGTTAAAATGGTTGAAGGCATTAGGGCTTGGCGCTTGAGCCCCTTGAATCAGCTTTATCTTTCTATTGGGCACGAGAGTCTGGAAGCTGGTAAAAATGTTGCCGATGCCATTCGTGAACGACGTGAAGCCGGTAAGGTCGCCCTCACTGAAGAGGAATTTGGGGCTCTGTTGGATTTGAATAAACAATTGAGATTTTAGTCCGAGAATATTGAATATAGAATTTAGAATATAGAATCAAGTTTATGAAAATCGTCACCAGTCAACAATCATCCCCCATATTCCATATTCCATATTCTATATTCTTTCAATGATATGCAGCAATTCGTCGTTCCACAATTTATTGACATAGAAGATAAAATCATTGGGCCAATTACCACCCGACAGTTTATTATTACACTGGTGACCGGTTTTTTTATTTTTTTAAGCTATCGCTTCAGTGACTTCAGCTTGTTTATCGTTTTAACTGTTATTTGGTCGCTTATCGGAGGATCTTTGGCGTTTATAAGAGTTAATGGTCGACCATTTCATTTCTTTTTGCTAAATTTAGTACAAACATTGCGTCGACCTCGCCTGCGCATATGGAATAAGCGTTTAACAACCATTGAAGTTAGCAGTGAAATGAAAATGACTACGGCAAGCGTGGCGCATACTCCAGTAGTTTCGGCGAGAACACCGCCGCCTTCTTCACGCCTTTCCGAACTATCTTTAGTTGTTGATACGGGAGGAGTTTACCGCGGGGAATCATAACCGTTTTTATTCAATAAATTATATATATTGTGGCTCGTAAAGCAACTTCATCAACCAAGAGTACCCAAAGGTTTTTAGAGATAGCTGAAATCAGGGAAGATGTCGTCGTTTTGAAAGACGGCACCTTGCGCGTTGTCTTGCTTGTTTCTTCAATAAACTTTGCCTTAAAGTCAGATGACGAGCAAACCGCCATTATTCAAGGTTATATGAGTTTTTTGAATTCCCTTGATTTTCCATTACAAATAATTATTCAATCTCGCAAACTCAATATAGCGAATTATTTGAATAAACTCGGCGGACTGGAAAAAGAGCAAACTAACGATCTATTAAAAATGCAAACGGCGGAGTATCGGCAGTACATTAGCGAACTGGTAGAATTAGGCGAGATTATGAATAAAAGATTCTATGTTGTTGTGCCCTATGATCCGTTGTCAGACAGGCAGAAAGGATTTTTTAAACGTTTTCAAGAGGCCCTGCGGCCAACCATTGTTGTAAAATTGAGCCAGGAGAGATTTCGTCGTCATCGCCACGAATTGATGCAGCGGGTGGAACATGTTATTTCCGGCTTGAATTCAATGAGTCTGGAGGTGGCGGTGTTGGATACGCAAAGTTTAATAGAGTTGTACTACAATACTTATAATCCTGAATTAGCCGGCCTTACTCCGTTGGTTGATATGGATAAATTGCAAGTGGAGGGGGCAAGTTGATTGAGAATTTAGAATATGGAATATAGAATAAAGATTGGAGCCCAAAATGTTTAAACCGGAAAAAATTAAGAAAGAAATGGTTGCCGCGGAGACGCCGAAAACCGCCGTAGCGCCAGTTACAACCGCCGAAGAGCGGCAGACTATTGAAGAGGCGAAAATCTATCGTCGGGGTGTCGTTAGCCTGCGTGATATTGTTGCTCCCACGGCGCTGGAGGTGGAATCTTCATTAATTCGGCTTAATGACCGTTATGTACGGACGATTTTTGTGACTGATTATCCGCGCTATATCAGCGTGGGCTGGTTCGCGCCGATTATTAATTTTAATGCCGCCTTGGATATTTCCCTTTATACTTATCCGGTGCGCGCGGAAATTATTTTAAAACAGCTGCGCAACAAGGTGGGCGCGCTGGAAGCTCAAATTATCGCCGAGCACGACAAGGGCGCGCCGCGCGACCCCATTAAGGAAACGGCCTTAAAAGATATTGAGCGACTGCGTGACGATTTGACGCAGGGCATTGAAAAATTTTTTCAGTTTGCCCTGTATATCAGCGTTTACGCCAATACCAAAGAAGAGCTTGATCGTTTAACGGATGATATTATCGCTTTGCTGGGAACAAAACTCGTTTACGCCCGTAAGGTTCTTTATCAGGCTGAACAGGGTTTTACTTCAACCGTGCCTCTTGGCAATGACGAACTGCAGATTACTTTCAATATGAATACCTCGCCGATATCGTCGGCCTTTCCCTTTGTATCGTCTGAATTAACGTCCGACAACGGCATTTTGTACGGTATTAATCGGCACAACAACAGCTTGATTCTTTTTGACCGATTTTCTTTGATGAACGCCAATACGGTGGTGTTTGCCACGGCCGGCGCCGGCAAGAGTTACGCTATTAAATTAGAAGTGTTGCGCTCCCTCATGATGGGCGTGGATATAATTATTATTGATCCAGAAAAAGAATATCGGCATTTATGCGAAGCGGTGGGAGGAACCTACCTCAACATCTCTTTGAGTTCGGATACTAAAGTGAATCCGTTTGATTTGCCAAAGTCTACGGGCCAAGACGTGCAAACCGGGGACATTATCAGGAGCGCCGTCATTACCTTAAAGGGGTTACTGCGGATCATGCTTGGGCAATTTACTCACGAGGAAGATTCGTTGATGGATCGGGCGCTCTTGGAAACCTATGCCAAGAAAGATATTACGCCGGACGCGGATCTTTCAAAAGCAGAACCGCCGGTGATGCAGGATCTTGAGGAGGTGCTCAAGGGGATTGAAGGGACCAAGGATTTGGTTGCCAGATTGCAGAAATATACCAACGGCACTTTTGCCGGGCTACTTAACAACCCCACCAATGTTACCATGGACAATCAATTGATGGTTTTTTCTGTGCGTGATCTGGAGGACGAACTCCGCCCCATTGCCATTTATACGATTATTAACTATATCTGGAATATTGTTCGTTCCGAGGTAAAGAAGCGTATTTTAGTAATTGATGAGGCCTGGTGGCTGATGCAGCACGAAGACAGCGCTAAATTCATTTTTGCTTTAGTGAAGCGTTGTCGAAAGTATTATCTGGGCATTACCACCATCACTCAAGACGTTAATGACTTTTTGACTTCGCCGTATGGACAGGCTGTGGTAAACAACTCTTCAATGCAGCTGCTTTTAAAGCAGTCCCCGGCGGCCATTGATTTGGTGCAAAAAACTTTTCTTTTAACAGAAGGTGAGAAATATTTGCTTCTGGAGGGTGGAGTGGGAGAAGGAATTTTCTTTGCCGGACCAAAGCACGCCGCTATTAAGGTGGTTGCTTCTTATACCGAAGATCAGTTAATTACCACTGACCCCCGCCAGTTGTTAGAGATTGAGGCGGCCAAAAAAGAATTTGCCGCCGCCGAGGCTAAGGCAAAAGATTTGCCGCTGGCAGGATAGCCCCCACCACTAGCCGGG
The DNA here is from genome assembly GCA_001791325.1 of Candidatus Uhrbacteria bacterium RIFCSPLOWO2_01_FULL_47_25. Classification (GTDB taxonomy): domain Bacteria; phylum Patescibacteriota; class Patescibacteriia; order GWA2-46-9; family GWA2-46-9; genus GWA2-46-9. Next base: position 43,727 of record MGEK01000001.1, read on the forward strand.
CACATATTGCCGAAACTAACGATATTAAAGTTATTGTCAAACTTTTATGAGATTAATCCATAACGAACAACTAACTAAACTCTTGGGTCTAGTGCCCGACTAGTGTGGGGGTAGGTATGCAATTAAACATTGATCGTCGCAAAATAATTATAACTGCGGTGGTGGTAATTTTACTGCTCATTGCGATTGTTGGCGGTTGGTGGTATTGGCGAAGTTCTGTCAGTCCCATCAGTGGTCCGGCTACCCAGCCGCCACCTTTAGCCAATTCACTGCCGCCCATAAAACCTACGTCAGTGCCAGTGAGAACACCAGACGAAGAACGGCAAGAGACCGTCAGCCGTTTGGTCAGGCTTTTTGCCGAGCGTTTTGGCACGTTTTCAAATCAGAGCCGCTATGAGGGTATTAATGATTTGATGGCCGTGACAACTGACAGCTTTCAGCGTTGGCTTCAAGAGAAATACTTGCCAGAGATTAAACAAAAAAATATCAACACCACTTACGCGGGACAAACGACCAGGGTAATGAGCGTGACAGTTGATGAGATAACGGATGAAGGCGGACAAGCGACGGCGCGTGTTCAGCAAGTGATTACCGTCGCGGCGGGAGAGGACGAAGTCAGATACCCCATCTTAAAAGTTACGGTGGTGCGTCAAGACAGCATGTGGCTGGTAGATAGCGCTTATTGGGAGAAAACGCCATAATTTATTCATTTCCCCATACAATCGGTTCAGCAGGATGTTATTGCTAGAAAATTTTTGGGAGCAGGCTAAAAGGTACTTGTTTCCAGTCTATTGTTTGCGTTGCGGTCTGGAGGGCGATTGGTTGTGTCAGTTTTGTGAGTCCTTGTGCCCGCCAGTGCCGATTCAACGTTGTGTTTTTTGTCGATCAATCGCGAGGTGTGGGGAAACATGCGCTACCTGTCGCCGTCATCACTATCTTGATGGGTTGATTGTACGTGGCATATATGGAAATTGGATATGGAGGGGTTTAATTCGCGCCTGGAAATACAAAGGAGCCGAAGAACTTAGCGCTAAGTGCGCTCGTTACTTTGAAGAATGTTTGAATTTATTGCCTTTAGATAAAGCAATTACCATTATTCCGATACCATTAGCGCGCCTACGAGAACGTGAGAGAGGATTTAATCAGGCAGCCGTGCTGGCCGAATCCATTAGCGAACGGCTATCCTTGCCCATGGTTCTTGCGCTGAAACGCGTTAGGGAAACCGCCCCTCAATCAAAACTGACCCCCGACAAACGTTTGGAGAACGTTAGAGATTGTTTTAAATTTACCCCGTTAGAGAATACCCATCGCTCCGCCAGCTGGCGGAGTGCCGCGGGGTGCAATTCTCCCATACGAGTCCCGTTAGAGACACAGTCTCTAACGGGACGAGCACGGAGTCTAATGCCCCGTGCAAGTTCTCTAACGGGGTTTATTGGCACCGCCGAGATTAAAGATAAAACCTGTCTTATCATTGATGATATAGTTACTACCGGTGCGACGATGGATGCCGCCGCCAAAGAATTGAAACGAGTCGGCGCTTTAAAAGTTTGGGGCTTAGCACTCGTTCGCAGTGAAGCAAATAGTTATTGATTTATCCCGCACCTTCCAGAATACCCGACGGGGTTGATTTAGATTTGGCATAAGTTCTGGGCGAACTTAGGAGCTTGCCTGGTGCTGTTATTGTGGTAAAATACGCTGGACAATGAAGTGGTGGGGTGGCAGAGTGGTTGAATGGGACGGGTCTTGTCCCGCAGTACGGCGGAGAGGTGACAGAGCGGTTTAATGTACCGGTCTTGAACCCCGCACCTTTGTAAATCTAAAAGACGTTGGACTTCAGGCGGTGGGTTGGCAGAGTGGTTGAATGCACCGGTCTTGAAAAC
>MGEK01000002.1 GCA_001791325.1 Candidatus Uhrbacteria bacterium RIFCSPLOWO2_01_FULL_47_25
CTGATGTGTTCCTTAGCGCAATGTCCGCCTAACTAAGGCGGATAGGTCGCGGAATGCTACGGCAGTCGTCGACGGGTGACCGTTCGACGTGGTAAACCCTACCTGGTGCAAGAGTAAAATCCCCATACTGGCGTTAGCCAGTATGGGGAATTGGTAACTCGCTTGACCCCGCGAGCGATTGCGGGGCTAGATAGATGGTCGTCGCCCCCACACTAATTTCAGCACACGCCTACGATAATCAACCCCTGGAAGGCGAAGCCGCCTTACGGCTTTGGCCATTCAGGACTGACGGATCATTGTTAAAATTAGTGTGGGGGAACAGAATTCGGCTTATCGGCCTCTCTTTCACTCTTTGCGTATCAATAACCGAAAAACACTTTTGATCTTAAAATTCTAACGATCATTTTTTAAATCATGAAACGTACTGAATTACTTTTTTCCGTACTCCTTGTCCCCGTTGATTTTTGTCTTTTGTTGCTGGCTGGTTGGTTGGCTTACCGTCTTCGTTTTCAAGCCTTTGTTACTGATATTCGTCCTGTTCTTTATGATTTTTCGCCACTTGTTTATTTCCGATCAGTAGTACTCGTTGCCATTGGCTGGCTCGTTATTTTTGCTCTGCTGGGCCTTTATACCAGGAGAGCCACCGATCCATGGTGGTCCGAGGTTGGTAAAATTATTTTAGCTTGTTCAGCCGGATTAGTGGCAGTAATTATTACGGTTTTTTTGCGCCGTGAGTTACTGTCTTCTCGTTTTATTATTTTGGCCGCTTGGGTATTGAGTATTATTTTAGTCACTGGGGGGCGTTTATTTGTCCGTTTGGCACAGCACGGGCTCTTTCGATTTGGTTTTGGAGCCCATCGTGTGGCCGTCATTGGCATAAATAGTATGGCCGATGAAGTGGTGGCCAATATGAGGCGCCGGCCGGGGTTGGGTTATACAGTAGCTGCGCATTTGCCGTCTTTGGCTGGGTCTCTGAATAGTTTAGTTGATCATATAAGAGTAGATAAAATTGACGAGGTTTTATTAATTGATCCGAACATAGATGCGGAGACGAGACAGTTATTTCTTGATTTTGCCGAAGAGCATCATTTGATTTTTCGTTACGCGCCGGATATTTTACGCTCGCCGGTAGGCGAATTGACAGTTGATTTGGAACTTAGTGTGCCCGTTATTGAAGTGCCAGAGACGACACTGCGCGGGTGGGGCAGGGTATTAAAGCGATTGATTGATATCGTGGGCAGTGTTTTTGGGTTCGTTATTTTTGGCCCGTTTATGTTAATAATCGTCTTAGCGATTAAATTAGACAGCCCTGGACCGGTTATATATAAAAATAAGCGCATTGGGCGCAATCGTTTATTTACTCTTTATAAATTCAGGACAATGAAGCTAGAGTACTGCGTCGGCGAGGAGTATGGAGGTGAAGCCGCCGAGAAATTTTATGAGCAATTGGTGGCGATTAAAAATGTTCGTCAGGGGCCGGTCCCGAAAATTATAGATGATCCTAGGCTGACTCGAGCGGGTAAGTGGCTGCGTCGGTTTAGTCTGGATGAACTGCCGCAGTTATACAATGTTTTGAGGGGCGATATTAGTTTGGTTGGCCCGCGGCCGCATTACCAGAATGAAGTCGCTCGTTATGAAAAACATCATCGCAAAGTGCTGGCTATTAAGCCGGGTCTTACCGGCCTGGCTCAAGTAAATGGCCGCTCTGACCTTGATTTTGAAGATGAAGTGCGCCTGGACAGGTATTACATAGAGCATTGGTCATTGTGGTTTGATTTTAGGATTCTCTTGCGAACTTTCTTCACTATATTTGAAAAAAGGCAGACCTTGTAGTTTATGCCCCGTTAGAAGTCTGACTTGATATATCATTATCAATTTCTTATATATGCCAGAAACTCCTACGCTATTAAACACTATAATTACCACCGCCCCGCATAGCGGGGCCGAGGACTTCTAACGGGGTATGCGATTGGCGCTTGTTCATGATTATTTAACGCAGACTGGCGGAGCAGAAAAGGTTTTGTCGGCCTTTTATCAGGAGTTTCCGGAAGCGCCTATATACACACTTGTTTATAATCCTAAGAGATTCATTTCTTTGGGCGACCGTGATGTTCATACTTCCTTCATTCAGCGTTTGCCTGGCGGTATTAAGCATTATCAGTGGTTCCTGCCCTTGATGCCCTGGGCGACCGAACGCCTTGATCTTAGGGGATATGATATCGTGTTATCTTCTGCTTCCGCTTTTGCCAAGGGTGTCGTGACGGGCGATCACACTTTGCATATTTGCTATTGCCATACGCCGACACGGTATCTGTGGTCAGACGCGCACTCTTACGTTGAGGAATTACCGTATCCTAATGTCATTAAAAAAATGATACCAGCCATTCTTGTGCGTTTGCGTATGTGGGATTTTATCGCTGCCCAGCGCCCCGATATTTTGATTGCAAATTCTGAAAATGTGCGGAGACGAATTGGAAAATATTATCGTCGGGATAGCAAAGTTTTACATCCGCCGGTGAATATTGATTCATTTTCGCCAGTCAACGATATTGGGCGATATTACCTGACGGGAGGTCGCTTGGTTTCATATAAACATTTTGAAATTGTCATTGAAGCGTTTAATCGCTTGCGTATGCCTCTTAAAATATTTGGTGAAGGGCCAGCCCAGACGCGTCTTATGAGTTTAGCGAAACCCAATGTTGAATTTCTAGGATATTGCTCTCGGGAGAAATTGGCTGATGCTTATGCTCGCTGTGTGGCTTTTATTCAGCCTCAAGAGGAAGATTTTGGCATTACGGCGATTGAGGCTATGGCTTCTGGGCGGCCAGTCATTGCCTTGGGCGCGGGTGGAGCGTTGGAGGCTGTACAGCCCGGCAAGACCGGCGTGTTTTTTGAAGAGCAGAGCTGGGAAGCTCTGGCGGACACAGTGGTGCGATTCGCGCCGAAAGATTTTGAGGCCGCGGCTATTCGTTCTCACGCCGAGTTATTTAGTGAAACTGCGTTTAGACAAAAAATCAGAAAAATAATTGATGAATCATGGATAGATCACTGCGCTTCAAGATCGGCGACTGGAATTGCTAATACAAATCCGGCCATATAGCAATATGACGAAATTGAGTATGGAGGCCAATCTGCTCACTGGCGGTGAAGCTCCACGACTTTACCCCCTGCCGGCAGGTAGGGAACCCCGCACCGCGTTGTACAAGCTGGTTGTGGGGGTGGATTTGCGTTGTTTGCTTGATTCGCGTGGATCGGGAGTGGCTACTTATGCTAAATTAATGCTTCAGTCTTTACGGAATGAGAACGACAAGAATTTTAGATTGATTGCTTTTACCAGTGGCTTCTCGCCAGCACCTGATTTGTCTTCTTTATTGCCAGTTGACGGCCGTCATCGTCATTTTTGTTTTCCTAATAGAATATTAAATTTAGCGATGTCTATCGCCAAATGGCCATCAGTTAAAAGATGTTTTGGCGAAGCGACAATCGTTTGGCAGCCCAATCCATTATTTATCCCGTCCATAAAAGTACCTTTGTTTGTGACCGTGCACGACATTTCCTTTATTCGTTTTCCGCAATTTTTTTTGCCCCACACCAGAGCTTGGTACCTCCGATGGGTGCGTCATTGGCTTAAGATGGCGCCTCCCAATGCTCATTTAATAGTAGACTCAGAATATGTCAAAAACGATATTTTATCTTTATTTCCGCAATGGCAAAACCGCCTTGCCGTATTTATGCCGCCAATACCTACGGGACAGATACAAACATCAATTGATTTAAAAAACAGCTATGGATTAGACCGACCGTTTATTCTTGGACTGGGCACTATTGAGCCGCGGAAAAATATTGCATCGCTCGTCGTTGCCTATAAATATTTTGCTCGGCGCTATCCGGAATTTGATTTGGTGCTGATCGGTCATTATCGTCACCAGGATAGGCGCGCGCTGTTAAGATTAGCTGGCAATTTTCATTCGCGTCTTAAATTTCTTGGTTATGTGCCATATCCGCATCGTGAGGAAATTCTATCTAAAGCGTTTTGTTTGGTTTATCCTTCTTATTATGAGGGTTTTGGCTATCCGCCGCTGGAGGCTATGTCTCGCGGCGTGCCGGTGGTCGCCAGCGCGGTCAGCTCTCTGCCTGAAATTCTTGGCTCCGCCGCCATGTTTATTGATCCATATCGCGGCGCCGAAGAAATTGCCGTCGCTCTTGATATTTTGGCTCACGACCGGGAGGTTTATAAAAAATTGCAAGTCGCAGGTTTGTCGAGGGTTAATGAACTGCGTGAACGTTTTACTTTACAGCCGCTGCTGTCTTTATGGCGAAATTTCGTCTCGGCATAGATTTGCGTCTATACGGCGCCGAACACTCTGGCCTCGGCCGCTATTCAGCAGAGATACTAGATGCGCTTTTGCGGTATGGGCATGATTTAGATATAGTTGGTTTTGTTGATTCTTACTCTGCCAATAAAGAAAAATTGGCAGCTCTTGGTGTCGCCATTATTGATGCGCCGTATCGTCCTTATAGTTGGCAGGAACAGATATTATTACCGTCCGTTATTGCCAAAGCCAAAGTTGATCTTGTGCATTTTCCTCATTTCAATGTGCCGTTGACTTATGGCGGACCCTATGTGGTGACAATTCACGATTTGATAATGCACCATTTTCCGTGGCGAACAACAAGTCAGCGCGTCGCTCCCGTTTTTTTCATGAAACATCTGGCTTATCGCGCGACAGTGCGCCGGGCAATTAACCGTGCTCGCGCTGTCATAGCTGTCTCGCGCTATACAGCGGAAGACATATTAACTTATTATCCTCAAGTGGCCGGACGATTAAAAATCATTCTTGAACCCGCGCCAATACTCGGCAGTCAATCCGATATGAAATTAGGAGTTTCTCGCGATTTGAAGCGAAGCGTGCCCGAAGTGGTCTCTGGCGAGTGCCGCGATGACAAGGATATATTACTGAAGTATAATATAGGCAGGCCATATATCTTGATTGTTGGTAATTTATATCCACATAAAAACACCAGGACCGTAATGAGGGTTTGGCAGCGTCTTTATCCTTTAGCCAAAAGGCAGTTGGTTATAGTGGGGCGCCTGGATGTTTTCGCCAGGCGTCTATATAATGAAGCGCTGACTTTGGGTTTAGTTTATGACTCCGGTGAAAGCCCAGTAAGATTTCTTGGCTTTGTCGGTGATCATGATTTACGGCAATTATATAGGATGGCCGAGTACTATCTGAACCCCTCTCTTTTGGAAGGAGTTGGTTTAACGGGCTTGGAAGCATTGGCCATGGGCACCCTCGTGCTTTCCAGCCCAAATGGGCCATTGCCTGAAATTTATCAAAATGGCGCTACTTATATTCCGGTGGATAATGAAGAAGTAATGTATCGCGCCCTGTATAAAATTTTTAACAGACAGGTTAATACTACGCGGCCAGAATTTAAGGAGAGTTATAATTTAAAAGATGTAGCCACGTCCTTAGAGAATTGTTATTACGAGGTTCTTCGTTCTAAAGAATAATAGATAAATGTTTCATGAAAAAAGTTACTAGAAAAAAATTGCCAGCGCCGAAATCTCCCCATCGCTCTCGGCCATTCAAAACAAAGAAAGATGTCATTAAATCAAAACGACGGTGGCCAGTCAGACCAGTGCGGCCACAGACTAAATTACCGGCCAGTTTATCCAGCATCATGCAGGATATCACACGCGTTAGGGTGGGAAGGAATGATCAAACGGCCCCCAAAGGGAATAGTGCCGAAGATATAGGTTTACAAACCCCGCCCCGCCACAGCGGGGCAGGCATAACGCGGGATTTATCCGAAATATCAAGGGTCGGTCCGTCAATTGTTTCAGCGACGCCTTTATTTTTGATGAGAAGCATCCCGGTTAAACTGGGTGAGCATCAATTATCTCCGCATGTTATTAAATTGCAGTCGCGCCGCACTCCGCCACCGCCGACTCTTTTAGAGCCATTAGTTGTTGGACGCGAATCGCGTTGGTTCTATTGGATGAATGAAATTTCGGTATTAAGCATTTTGGGATTTCTGTTTTTATTTGGCATAGTGGTAGCTAAGCATATTTTTCGAATTCCCGTTTTGGAAATTAGCCAGACCTTAAAGACGGGTCGGTTTCCTCTCCCGAAGCAGGAAGAACAATCTTCATTTAAATTGGCGCCTTTCAAGGCTTCTCTTCAGACTGCCTCCGTACTTTTTGAAAGGCCTAATCAAGAATTTAATCGCATACCATGGTCTCAAGTGGCGGCCATAGCGATTGTCGGTTTTATCATATTGGCGCCCTTACGATTTACTGCTGAAGCTGTGCGTATGCAAGCCGTTCGCGCTGAAGCCGTTGATGCGGCGGCGGCTGGCCTGACTTCGTTCGTGGCTGGCGGGCAGGCGGTGATTGATTATGATTTTCTCAAAGCGGGAAACGAGTTTGAAGTCGCCGTAAATCGTTTTCAGGACGCTTCTTTGGCACTCAACAATGTACCGACCGTTTTGAAAATGTTAGCCACCGCCTTACCGCAAGGACAAGAGCCCATAAGCGGTGAGTATTTGCTTGAAGCCGGCGCCGCCCTTGCTAGGGTGGGGCAAAAGGTTTCTCACGCTCTGATATTCTTGAATCAAAGCAATGGAGCAACGACTGATTTTTCCGCGGCTAAGTTTCTGGTTGATTTATCTGCGGCGGCAAGCGAGATTCAGCCCGATCTTGATGAGGCCATTGAAGCAATCTCTAAAGTGCGTTTTGAGGATGTTCCGATTGAGCATCGTCCCGCTCTAGAAAAGGTTCATGCCCTTTTGCCAGTCATAAAATCAGGCGTTAATCAGCTTTTGAGATTGAATGAAATAATGCCGGATCTTTTGGGATTACAGGGGAGGCGCCGTTATTTGGTTATGTTTCAAAATAATCATGAGCTTCGGGCGAGCGGTGGTTTTATGGGTAGTTTTGCCGTAGTGGACGTGCAAGATGGAAAAATTCAGTCGCTCAATGTGCCGAGTGGCGGTACTTATGATTTGCAGGGCAGTCTTGTGCCAAGACTTCTTGCCCCGGAACCTTTATGGTTAATAAATCCACGTTGGGAATTTCAGGATGCGAATTGGTGGTCTGATTGGCCGACTTCAGCCAAAAAGATTGCTTGGTTTTACCGACAAGCGGGCGGGGAGAGCGTGGACGGCGTTATCGCTATTGATATTGATCTTATGGAATCATTGTTAAAAATTACCGGTCCAATTCCGATGCCAGCCTACAATTTAACCCTGACGGCTGACAATTTCGCGACCGAAACGCAAGCTGAAGTAGAGATTCGTTACGATAAACAGGTTAATCGCCCTAAACAGTTTATTGCCGATCTTGCTCCTTTATTGATTGGACGCCTGGAAGCTGATCTAAGGCAGAACGGTTTGAGAGTGGCTGAAGCATTGAGTCGCGCCTTAACCGAGAAACATTTATTGATTTATCGCGATGAGCCAGACATTGAAAGCCGTCTGAAGGATCTGAATTGGGCTGGAGCTGTACCCAGTATGCCGCCCTTGACCGACATTATCGGCATTGTTCATACCAATATAGCGGGCGGTAAAAGTGATGCTGTTATTAGTGACAAAGTTGAGCATAGTGTAGTCAAACAAACCAACGGCACTCTCATTGATACTCTGACTATTACGAGGACACATACTGGAAGCAAAGGAGAGCAATTCAGTGGAGTCCGCAATGTTGATTATCTGCGAGTCTATGTGCCTGCCGGCAGCCGTTTGATAGAAGCTCAAGGATTTACGGCGCCGCCCGAGTCTCTTTACGACACACCTCCCCCTGATTTAATGGTAGATGAAGATTTGGGTAATTCACTAAGAAATCTTAGGCGCGATGACGTTTCAGGTGTTTCTATCTATGAGGAATTTGGACGCACTGTTTTTGCCAATTGGCTGATGGTTGATCCTGGAGAAAGCACCACAGTTACACTTCGTTATGAGTTGCCGTGGCGTCTGAATGGTCAAATAGATAATTCTTGGGAGCCTTGGTCGTCGTATTTTGGCTGGAGCGAAAAAACAAATACCTACCGTTTGCGTTGGGATAAACAACCCGGCACCGGTCCGACAATTTTTACTCATTCATTCAGCAGCGCCACACCTATTCATTTTCGATTTTCATCGGTAAAAGTGTCTGATACTGAACATGGCTGGGAATGGAAAGAAACGCTAAATTCTGACACGAGTTTGTCGGTGACTTATGTAGATTAAGTGAAGTATCAATGCCTCGTCCACTGCCCAAAAATGATTATCAGGATTTAGAACGCATTTATCGCGAGGAATCAACTAGTGGCAGCGTTTTGGGTAATTTACAACGCCCTCCATCCTCCTCCTGGAGGAGATTAATGATGATTATTTTTTTTATATTGGCTCTGGGCAGTCTGGCTGCTTGGTCTGGTTTTTATGTTTTTAACTCATTCAGCAAGAATAAACCAAGCGAGTTGCGTTTTGAGATTTTCGTTCCCGACGCTATGGTGGTTGGAGAATCGGTGGAATATCGCGTGCGTTTAACAAATACGGCCGCCGCGGCTATGTCGGATGTTAATTTAAGATTAAATTATCCGGAGGGTTTTATTTGGAAAAGCGCTACTTTGACCCCGGAATCCGCTGCCCATAATATTTGGAATTTAGGGACTATTGCCGCCGGTGAAGGCAAAGAGATTGCTGTTCAAGGTATTATTTTAGGAGAGAGCGGCGGAGTTAAGACTATTTTTGGCGAGGCTACTTATCACTTACCAAATTTTCGCTCTGAGCTTGAAAGCACAACATCAGCCGGATCAAAACTTGAAGACTCGCTTTTTAAGTTGGAATGGTCTGGTCCCGGCGTCAGTGCGCCGGGGGAATCTGTTAAGTATGATTTAAAATATGAGCATTTGGGAACCGGTATACTGCCAGCCAGCGTGCTCACGGTCGTTTTTTCTCCAAATTTTAAAGTAACCGAATCATCGCCCCCCCAGATGATCGGTTCAGGCTATCAATGGAGTTTGCCGGAACTTTTTTCCAAGGCCACTGGTCTTATCAGTATTACCGGTGTTTGGTCAAACGAAGCGGTTGGCGAAGAGACCTTAGTGGCGCGCCTGGAAACGAAGAGTGATACTGGCGCTTGGCTGAAGATCTCATCCGGTTCAACGATCATCAAGGTTAGCAACGGCGCGATTATTTTGTCTCTTAAAATAAATGACAGTACAGTACCCGCGGCTGTTAATTTAGGAGATAGTCTTGCTTATACTCTTGAGTATGAGAATATTAGCGAGAGCACCATAGAAGAAGCAACGATACGCGTTCGTTATGATTCCGAACTGATAGACTGGGAGAAAGTGATTATTGAAGATAACGGCAAAATTATTGATGGTCATAATATTATTTGGCAAAGCGAAAGCACTCCCGCTTTAGTAAAAGTATTGCCTAAGTCGCGCGGCGCATTGCGCTGGACATTACCTCTGGTAAAATCCTTACCCAGTGGCGCGCCCGTGCTTGATATTGTGGGCACGCCGGTATTTTCATACCAGAAGCTGGATGGTCAAATTGCGGAGAGGAGTTTTGAAGGAACATCTCTGTCGGTTCCGGTTAACGGCGAGATTTCATTGGAGGTGGAAGTGCGATATTTTGACGACGCCAGCCGTCCTGTCGGAAGCGGTCCTTTGCCGCCGCGGGCTCACGTTACTACAACTTATCGCATGATCTGGCGAATAAAAGGGAGTCAACATGGATTAAAGGATGTTAGTGTTCGCGCGGAGTTGCCGGCCGGAGTGAGTGTAGAGCGTAATAGTGGTACAACAGAAACAGGTGCGTGGAATATCTCTAATGATGGTCTGCCAGAATGGCAAATAGATAATCTGGCGCCATCACTGGAGCCGACCGCCTCATTTATTATCGCGCTTAAACCAGAGGATGATGATGTCGGTAAAGTTTTGGCTCTTAGCACAAGAACCACTCTAAGCGCTGTTGATAGCGTTACGGGAGGCAATGTTCAGGCAGTTGGTAACGTGGTGACAACTAATTTGGAGACGGATTCAATAGCGCGTGGGCAAGGAGTAGTGGAAAAATAAAATGCCTCTGGCCTTCATTATTCTTAGGGAAATTTTTTGGGAGATTATTTATGTGCCGGTGTGGTGGTACACGTTTGGCGCAGTTCGCGCCGTTAGTCGTTTTTTAACGCGTTTAAATGACGGTAATGATTATCTGGGTTGGAGTGTATGGCTATTCAATATTTTTACTCCCATGTACGCGCAAACGGATCTTACGGGCCGGCTAATCAGCATAGGCGTCAGAATCGTGCAAGTGATGGCGCGCTCGGTTTTGTTTTTGGGCTGGATATTAGTCGTTGTCATTATGCTTATGGCTTATTTTCTTTTGCCATTGATAACCTTATTTGAGATTTTTCATCAATGGCGTTTAATGATTATGTAAAATGACGCAGGAAGCATTTGTCTGTCAGCAATGTCATGGTCTGGGTATCGCAGAAAAGCGGCCCTGTCGTGAATGCCGTGGCGTAGGGCATGGTGTTTTGATTGACGGTTTTTTAGTTTATTGGCATAAAAATTTAACCACGGAAGAATTTTTTCGTGATTGGGTCAGAGGAACAATAAAATCGGCCATACGTTTAACGGCTTTTCTGGTGAGTTTGACCGGCATACTTTATCTTATCTTCAAGATATTCATTGGCGCATCGATTTATCCCGCGACATTTCGTTTTTTTCCCTTGGCTTTGGGGCCGGAACAGTTTTTTTTCTGGATTTCAGTATTGACGATTCTGTTTGTTTACGCCAGCCTAGAGATGGATCTTGCCGGCATGCGTCTCATCCCACGACGGAGTCATAAAGAGGATGATAATTCTCGGCGTCTCAAATTTTTCATATTTAGCGATAATCGCCATATTAATATAGCCGATACGCTGTCGCCTGATGCTGGGGCCGCTCTTTATGAGGCATTTCGCTTAGCCAAGCAGATGAAGCAGCCATTGCGCGGCATACACCTGCTTTTCGCGCTTTTGCGGTATGACCATGTTCGAACCGTGTTGGCTCGTTTAGGAGTGAATTTGAACGAACTGGGCGGAAAGATCACCCGTGCTTGTTTACTTGAATCAGTCGCCGACGAGGACATTGAGGCAATATTTCTTCAAGCTTATCAGCGTGCTTATGTGAGCCAGCAAACAGATATTGATGTCGTCACTTTGTTCACGGCCGTGGGAACGGTAAATCCTTTGGCCCGCGAGGTGCTTTATGATGTTCGCGTTGATGAGGGAAAAATTAATAATGTGTTGGCTTGGCACTTAAGTGTCAAACGGCAGTATGAGCAGTGGCGTTATCGGCGGGCTCGAGCCAAACGTCGGCCGCGTAACCGTTTGGATAAAGCAATGACCGCAATTGCTACGCCGGTACTTGATTATTTTTCCATTGATGTTACAGAGCTTGCTCAGTGGGGACGGTTTCTGCCAACCGCTAGCCGCAGTGCCGTAGTGGATCAAGTGGTGCGTATATTTCAGTCTGGACATGATGCAATTCTGGTGGGCTACCCGGGAGTAGGGAAAAGTGGCGTGATAGAGGAACTGGCCGAACGGATGGTTTCCGATGACGTACCGGCCATTTTAAAGGATAAGAGGTTGGTGAGCGTGTCTATTGCCAAACTAGTAAGCGGGGCAACACCGGCCGAAGCTGAGGCACGCCTGTTACAACTTTTAGACGAAGTTGCTTATTCGCGAAATATTGTTTTGGTAATTGAAGAAATACAAGGAGCCATTGGCATTACTAGTGGCCAGCCCGGTAGTGTGGATATGGCCGCGGTTCTCGCTAGAACAATTAGTCAGCGCTCTACTTTATGTTTGGCAACCACTACGCCGGATGCTTATAAACGTGCCATTGAACGCACGGTTTTATCTGGAATTTTTGAAAAAGTAAATTTAGACGAGCCGTCTATTGACGAAACTATTCAAATAGTTGAAGCCAGAGTCGGGACGGTGGAGGCGAAACACAAAATTTATTTCTCTTATGACGCCATTGCCAGATTAGTTGAACTGGCGGCCAAATATATTCATGATCGTTATCTACCGCAGAAAGCCTTATCCCTACTTGATGAATTAGCGCTTTTTGTAAAGGAACGACGCGGCGAAAAAGTTGTTATGACATTAATGGATGTGGAAACATTTCTTAATCAAAAATTGGGCATACCAGTCAGTCAAGTGAGTGAAAATGAGACTCAGCTTTTACTACATTTTGAAGAGCGATTGCATGAAAGAATTATAAATCAAGATACTGCCGTGACAGCTGTATCTGAAGCTTTACGTCGCGCTCGGGCTGAACTTAGAGACAAGAAAAAGACAATAGTTAATCTGCTGTTTCTCGGGCCGACCGGGGTGGGCAAAACCGAACTAGCTAAAGCTGTGGCCGCAGTTTATTTTGGTGATCAAAATCGAATGGTCCGACTAGATATGACGGAGTACCGTGAGCTCTCAAGCTTGTCTCGCCTCATTGGCAGCGCTGAAGGCGTAGGCAGTCGCGGCATATTGACTGAAGCGGTACGCAATAATCCTTTTACTATTGTTTTGTTGGACGAAATTGAGAAGGCCCACTCTGATATTATTAATGTTTTCTTGCAAGTGATGGATGACGCCAGACTAACTGATAGTCGCGGACAAACTACTGATTTCACTAATGTCATCTTGATCGCCACATCCAATGCCGGTAGTGATTTTATTCAAGAGGCCCTGAAGGCGGATATGCCGATGCCGGAAATTGAGCGCCAGATTCTAGAGTCTGAACTGAAGCGTTATTTCAAACCGGAATTCCTCAATCGTTTTGACAACATTGTCGTTTTTAGGCCACTGAATCGCGATCATGTAATTAGTATAACGCGTTTAATGCTAAAAAAAGTGGAGCAGCGTTTGCTAGAGCATGGCGTAACTATATCAGTTACCGATAGGGCGGTGGATGAATTAGCAGATATGGGCTTTAATCCACTTTATGGCGCCCGACCACTTCGTCGGGTTATTCAGGAAAAAGTTGATTCGCCCATTGCCCGTTTGATTTTAGAGGGACGTTTGAAACGACGCGATCACGTATCCATAGAACTCGGCGGTCAGCTTAGCATCAAAAAGGCCGAGCAGTACTGAATTACGAATCAAGAATTGAGAACCAAATGTTGGCCGTCTTTTAACATCCTAATCCATTATTTTTGATTCATAATTCAATCAATAATGTTTATTTTCTTATCTTTCCTAGCCGCCGTCGTAGGGGCTCTTTTATTGACGCCTCTCGTCAAAACATACGCGCTTAGTCATAACATTGTTGACAATCCGTTAATTGAATCAGATAGGAGAATGCATACTCAACCGACAGCCTTACTTGGCGGTTTGGCGGTTTGGTTATCAATCACTCTGCTGTTAGTCTTGCTGATTTTAATTAATCCTTCTTTTATTGTCGGTTCTTATCTGAAGTTTAAATATATTATCGGTATTATTATCGCCAGTATGGTACTTATGGTTGGCGGTTATTTAGACGATCGTTATCACCTGCGTCCCAGCATATCAATTTGGTTTCCCATCATCGCCGCCCTAGTTATTATAGCCAGTGGGGCCGGGATTAATTTTGTCACACGGCCATGGGGCGGCGTGTGGCGTCTGGACGGTTGGAAAATTGAATTGCTGCGAATCCACGGGTTACCTTATTATTTCAATGTATGGGCTGACTTGCTGGCCTTTTGTTGGCTTATGGGAATGATGTATACAACGAAACTTCTTGATGGCTTGGATGGATTAACAAGCGGTGTGGCCTCTATTGGCGCCCTAACTTTAACCGCCCTAAGTCTGACCGCCGTTGTGCATCAGCCGGATACAGCCCGCGTGTCCGCCATTGTAGCCGGAGCGTTTCTTGGTTTTTTATATTATAACTGGTTTCCCGCACGCATTTTTTTGGGTGAAGGGGGCAGTTTATTGGCGGGATTTATGCTGGGAGTATTGGCTATAGTGGCCGGAGGTAAAATAGCCACGACTTTTCTGGTTATCGGTCTTCCCGCGTTTGATGTGGCTTGGGTTGTCCTGCGTCGTTTGTTTTGGGATAAGGTCTCTTTAGCAAGGGCGGATCGCCAGCATTTGCATTTTCGTCTTTTGGACATTGGTTTGACTCCAAAGCAAACGGTGTGGTTTTTTTGGTCAGTTAGTGCGGTTTTGGGCATGTTGGCTCTGGTCTTGCAGACACGCGGAAAATTTTTAGCCATACTATTCTTGGTAGTTGTTTCCATAGTGTTCGCCGCGATCATGGTGCGTCTATCGGGTTATTCACGCGTAACAAAATTAAATGCGTAGATTATCCTCTAGAAGCAAATATAGAATTTTAGAGATGATACCGGGGGTCCTGGTTTGGACGACCTTTATTTTGGCCGTAACGCTTTCATTCTTAAAGCCGTTATGGGTTGTTTATTTTATTATTATTTTTGATCTTTATTGGCTATTGCGCGTCTGTTATTTTGTGTTTTACATGATATTGGCCTGGCGTTCGTACAGCCGCGAAGTTAAGCGTGATTGGTTTGACGATTTACAACGCGAATATCCGCGTTGGCGTGAAATGTACCATTTGATTTTTTTGCCAACTTATCGCGAGGATTTGAGCATTATTGAATCTACTATCCAACGTCTGTCTGAAGTTAAATATGATCCCCGGCGGTTCATAATAATTTTGGCCGGCGAAGAGAGAGATCGTCAGAATTTTCTAAAGAACGCGGCGGCCATAACGGAACGGTATCGCCATTATTTCCACGACATTATTATTACGTTGCATCCGGCTGATTTACCTGACGAAATTCCGGGCAAAGGTTCAAATCTTAATTGGTCGGGGCACCGTGTTAGGGAATATGTAGATAAAGCAGGTTTGCCATACCAAAACTTTATCGTTTCTTCTTTTGATATTGACACTTTAGTACATCCGCAATATTTTGCCTGTTTAACATATAAATATTTGAGCCATCCCAATCCTACTCATACAAGTTATCAACCAGCCGTTCTATATAATAATAACATTTGGCAGGCGCCCGCCATTACCCGAATTGCCGCGTTTGGAACGACTTTTTGGCTGATGACCGAACTTGCCCGTCCGGAACGACTTTTTACTTTTTCGTCTCATAGCATGAGTTGGCAAGCGCTGGTGGATGTTAATTTTTGGGAGAAGCAGATTGTTACTGAAGATTCGCGCATATTCTTGCAATGTTTGCTTCGCTATGATGGTGATTATACAGTAACGCCCATGTACGTACCGGTATCTATGGATATGGTTACTTCAACCAGCTATATTGGCAGCTTAGTGAGTTTGTACAAACAGCAACGGCGCTGGGCATGGGGTATAGAGCATTTACCATATATGCTCTGGAATTTTTCTAAAAATTCAAAGATTAAATTCCGGAAAAAACTTTATTATATTTGGAATCTCAGTGAAGGAATGTATTCATGGGCGACAACCCCGATTATGATTTTTGTTCTTGGTCGTTTGCCGCTTTATGTTGCCCCTACACACCTTCGGGAGCAGGCGCTATTTCAAAATGCTCCCTTTGTCTTGGAAACGCTCTTGCAGTTATCCATGATCGGCATTTTTATTTCAGTGCTAATGAGTTTAAAACTTTTACCGCCGCGCCCCGATTCGATTAAGCCTCACGCGTACCTAACCATGGTTTTACAATGGCTTTTGTTGCCGATAACCATTGGCGTTTTTGGATCTTTGCCCGCCACCGAGGCCCAGACGCGTCTTATGCTTGGGTGGTATTTAGGTTTTAATGTGACGGAAAAAGCCAGAAGCGAACCGGTTGCCTTATGAAGATTGCCGTGCAGCTAGTGACCTGGAATGGCCAACTTTTTTTAGCCGATTGTCTTTCGTCATTAAGTAATCAGACCTTTCAGGATTGGCAAATTTTTATTATTGATAATAATTCTACCGATCGTACGCCTAACATTATTCATCGTTGGCTTGATCATCATATAGCGCAGTATTCATTTAAAACACTCCCGTTAAATGTGGGCTTCGCGCCGGGTCATAATTTGCTTCTTCAGTCTCACGACGCTCCGTATGTCTTTATTCTTAATCAGGATGTATTATTAGAGCCGAATTATTTGTATGAGCTGATTTGTTGCCTTGAAGCGCGTCGCCAGAGCGGCAGCGCCACGGGCTGTTTATTCCGTTGGGAATCGCGCCATGGCCAATTGATCAAAACCGATATTCTGGACAGCACCGGCTTAGAAATTTATCGCACGCATCGCGTAGTAGAAAGGGGGAGAGGGGAGGACTCACTTTTATCTGACGATGTTGAGGAAGTGTTTGGGGTTCCGGCAACGGCCGCTCTGTACCGGCGTGTTGCTCTTGATGAAACGGTGCTTCACACCGTTAATGGCAGGGAATGGTTTGATAACGATTTTGGTTCATATAAGGAGGACGTTGACCTGGCGTATCGTCTGCAGCTTTTGGGCTGGCAAAGTATTTATGTGCCATCGGCGCGCGGCTATCATTATCGAGGATTGCGAGGCGCCGCTGACACGACAACCGGTTTTTTTACATTTGACACTTGGTGGCAGCGACGAAATAAAAGCGCCTCGGCCAATCAACTGTCATATAGCAATCATTTATCCTTTTTGTTTAAAAGCTTTGCTTTCGCCATATTTTCTTTAACTTGGTGGGCAACTGTTTTGTATGAATCCGCCAAAGCCGTGGATTTAATTTTTGTTGAGCCAAGAACTTTTTGGTATGCTTGGTCTAAATTATTTCGTATTCGCAGGACTCTTCGGATGAAACGTCGCATGATTTTCATGAAACCTTATCATCCAAAAAACATCAAACGTTTCTTTTAGCTTAAAGCTTACGGCTTATAGCTTAAAATTCTATGACCCTTTCCATTATTATCGTAAATTATCGGACACAAAGACTGTTGCGGCAATGTTTAAGAGGAATTTATCATTATCCTCCCAGCGTAGAATTTGAAATAATCGTAGTTGATAATGGCTCGGCCGATGGTTCGGTCTCAATGGTTAAGGATGAATTTCCAGGGGTTCATCTGCTTGCTTTGTCAAAGAATGAAGGTTATGCCAAGGGCAGCAATATCGCCATCAAGGAAGCACGCGGCGAATTTTTATTATTTATGAATGCTGATATAGCGGTGTTGGCAAACAGTTTTGACAATTTGCTTGCTTTTATGCGCAAACGTCCAGAGGTCGGCATGGCTGGGCCGCAATTATTAAATCCTGATAGAACAATTCAGCACTCGGCCTTTCGCTGGTATAGTCTACTCACGCCTTTTTGCCGCCGCACTTGGCTAAAATTCACTGGCATAGGTAAAAATGAATTGACTAGGTTTTTAATTTTAGAGTGGGATCATAAAACGGAACGCAGAGTTAATTGGTTGATGTCCAGCTGTATTGTTGTTAGACGTCAGGCGATAGAGGACGTAGGTAATTTTGACGAGCGTTTTTTTGTTTATCTTTCCGATACGGATCTCTGCCGTCGATTCTGGCTTAAGAACTGGCCTGTCGTTTATACTCCAGAATCAATTTTTATTCATTTGCACCATCGTCAATCGGCCGAAGAGATGCAACTTACCGTTGTTCATTTGCGAGATTGGATTCGTTATTTGTGGAAATGGCGAGGCCAACCGTCGCCGCGAATTGAATAATATCAGGTTGATATATTCCAGGGCGGTGTTTGGGCAAAGATGTTTTTATTGGCCTCTCTAGAAGCCCTGATATATCTTCTTGCCAAAAAACAGTTTTTCCGCTAACGTTGCATAGCTGGAATATGTCAATAAAATTTTTAGGTTAGACTTAATACTGATATGTTTGTCAAAAAAATAGCCATTGATTTGGGTACTACCAATACTTTAGTGCACGTTCCTCGGCGTGGTATTGTAGTTAATGAGCCATCGGTAGTTGCCACTTCGGTAGTGGATAAACGTATTCTCGCTGTTGGCAATGAGGCCAAAGAGATGCTGGGGCGAACTCCCGACACAATTATAGCGTTGAGGCCGCTTAAAGAAGGGGTAATAGCCGATTACCGGACAACTGAAGCCATGCTTCGTTATTTTATAAACAGAGCGCTAGGCGGGATACGATTTTTCCGTCCGGAAGTTATGGTGGCCGTGCCGGCGGGCATTACCGCCACGGAACGCCGTGCTGTTATTGATGCCTGCTTGGCCGCTGGCGCAAAAGCCGCCTTTATCATTAAAGAGCCGATAGCCGCTGCTATTGGCGCTAATATTCCTATTGGCTCGGCTTCTGGCCACATGATTGTTGATATTGGCGGTGGTACCTCGGAAATGGCGGTAATTTCCTTGGGTGGAATTGTCGCTAGTACGTCCGTGAGAATTGGTGGCACAAAGTTTGATTCAGCGATTTCTGAATATATACGCAAGCATTACAACTTAGCCATTGGCGAGCGCACTGCCGAAGAAATTAAAATTGAGATTGGCTCGGCCTTGTTTTTGGAAGAAAAATTGACGATGTCGGTTCGTGGCCGGGATACAGTTACGGGTCTGCCTAAAACGATAACCATATCATCCGATGATGTCACCAAATCTATTCAAACAGAACTAGAGGGCATTATTGAAGCTACTAAATCCGTACTTCAAAAAACACCGCCTGAATTGTCAGCAGATGTTATTGAAAAGGGGATGGTGCTCTCCGGAGGAAGTTCATTGCTTCGCAATATTGATCAGCTTTTAAGCAGGGCGACTGGTGTACCGGCCTATGTGGCGGATGAAGCTCTGCTTTGCGTAGCTCGTGGCACCGGTATTGCCCTGGAGAACCTTGAGGCTTATAAACGCAGTATTCTTGCCACACGTCAATAGATTCATCACGTACGATGCATGATACTCTCCGCCCGAGGCGGATTGTCGCAGGGAAAACCCTGCGCAGTGGGTTTCCCCTGCGAATTGATGGAGTATATAGCGGCCCTTAGTGCCGATTTTTTATTTTAATAAGTACCCCCATTCACCTCCGCCAATATAGACGCGATTTTCTTCACTGGTCTAAAGGGCTTGCAGAGGGGGTAAAAAAATTGACTAATTTTTATTTTTATGCTATATTAATTCCAGCATTTATACAAATTAGTTATGATATGTCAGACAATACAATTCTTGACAAAATATTGACTCAAAAGCACGCGGATGAAATTCGCGCCTTTAATCCAATTACTGTTGTTGATGATTTAATGAAAGGCCTAAGCGAGCGGGAGAAAACAGTCATTGTGGACAGATTTGGCTTATCTAATGATGGCAACAGAGCAACATTGGAGGAAATTGGAACCAAGCTTAATGTTACCAGAGAGAGGGTTAGACAGATCATAAAGGGAGTAATCACGAAATTGCGTGATTTGCAAATTGGACATGAAGAAATCCAACGCTTTACGCGTATTGCCGAACAATTATTGCAATCATTCGGCGGAGTGCTTGAAAAGGATTTTTTTACTTCAGAGTTGCTTGCTCTCTCTGAGATCGCAAAGACTGAATTAGCTCGCCGCCGCGCAACTCTATATCTTGAGTTTGTATTAAATGACATTGTGATTGAAGCCATTGAGCATCGTCCGGCAAATAAAATTCGACGAGCTGTATATGCCATACCAGGGATTGATGATAAACTTCTAACAACCGTTGTTACTGAGCTGGTTAATATTATTAATGAGGCTGGAGAATCGCTTTCCGAGGAGGAATTAATAGAACGTTTTAAGAATCGAGAAGTATACAATAGAACACGCTCTATTTTGATTGATGAACCAGTACGACTAGCGCGTGAATTTTTTCGTACAGGAGTGGCGGCCTCTATTCCTTCATCAATGAAGGAAGAGGCGGAAGTGCTGTGCGCCTATATTGCAGCGGCCGCCACTCTTGAGCAAAATATATTTGACGAATGGGGTAAGCGCGATTGGGCAATGATCCACCCCAAGCGAATGAATGACAAAATTTATCTTATCTTGAGGCATGAAGAAAAACCTATGCATTTTGTGTCTATTACCGAAAAAATTAATGCTGCTCTATTTGATCACAAAATCGCTAAGTCGCCTTCTGTTCACAATGAACTTATTTTGGACAAACGCTTCGTGTTGGTAGGGCGCGGTATTTACGCGCTTAAAGAGTGGGGTTTTGAGCGAGGTACCGTAGCGGAAGTGATTACCAAGATACTTCGTGAATCCGGAGAATTGACGCGTGAGCAAATGGTTGAGGCAGTGCTACAGCGTCGCTTTGTCAAAAAACAAACAATTCATCTCGCCTTAATGAATCGCAAGCTATTTGCCAAGCACACCGACGGGCGATATGTCTTGGTATCTTAGCAGAATTAGCTATGCCATTTATTGACGGTTTATCCAACGCCTTTGACGCGGCCCTGGCAGACCCAAACTCTATTGTTGGAGCTTGGAATTTTTTCAGTTATATTTTTGTAAATGGGGGATGGGTATTTTTTCTTTTTTTGTTTCTGCAAGGAATGTATTTTTATTGGATATACCATATTCAAATTCGGTACGACAAGACGCGAGAATGGGTGCTTTTAGCAATTGATGTCCCCAAGAACAATGTGCAAACCCCTAAAGCGGTAGAAAATATTTTTTCCCATCTAGCGGGCGCCCATGGTACAAAAACGCTTTGGGAAAAATATTACGTAGGGGCGACGCAAGATTGGTTTTCGCTTGAGATAATTAGTATCGGAGGATATGTTCAGTTCACGATTCGCACCATAGTTCGTTTTCGTGACTTAGTTGAGTCCGCTATTTACGCTCAATATCCCGACGCCGTTATTACCGAAGTAGAGGATTATACTATTGGCTTTCCGACTTTTTTCCCGAATGAGCGCTACGATATGTATGGTACGGAATTTGTATTAGTGGAGAAGGAGGCCTTTCCTATTCGTACCTATCTTGAGTTTGAGCACACCTTGTCACAGGAGTTTAAGGATCCGCTCTCGGCACTTCTGGAAACTATGGGTAAACTTGGAAATGGCGAACAGCTTTGGTTGCAAATTATTATTGTGCCCATTAACGATGATTGGAAAAAGCAGGCTATTAATTTAATTAAGAAAATGATCGGAGAAAAACAGAAGAAGAGAGCGGGTTTGATGGGTTCGTTATTGGGCGAAATCGGGAATATTGGCCAAACAGCCAGCGGGCAGATCACCGGGACCGGCGCGGCCGCCGGTAAACCAGTGTCCAAATCGGATGATTTGCCGAGCAGAATGCTTTATCTTTCTCCATACGACAAAGAGAGGGTTGAGGCCATTGCTAGAAAAGTTAAAAAAATTGGATTTGACACAAAAATACGCAGCGTTTATATCGCTCCGAAAGAAAATTTTTATGTTCAGCATGGCCGTGAGGCGCTGGTCGGGTCTATTAAGCAGTTTAATACGGCTGATCTAAATTCCTTGAAGCCGGATACTAAGCATATCGGCGTTCATGCCTCTTACCTCTTGGCCGAGTGGAGAAAAAACAGAAAGAAAACTAAATTAATGCGTTGGTACAAACATCGATCGCCGGATAGAGGTCACGGTCTTTATGTTTTGAACATTGAAGAACTGGCGACTGTATGGCATTTTCCAGTAACAGCGGAAACGATTCCTATTCGTCATATGGTACAAAAAACGGAATTTAAGAGAATCGCTCCTCCGTCGTTTGTGCCATTTGCTGAACGCGAGAGCGTGGCGCCGGATAGTGGGTACACTGTCGGTAAATCAGCACCACCCAGTAATTTGCCATTTGGATAATATGGATCAGCCCGGAGAAATTTCTATATTTGCGGAGACCAATTACCGCGATAGTTGCCGATTGTTTGGTATTAAACGAGATGACCGTCGTCGGCATATGTATATTATTGGTAAAACAGGCATGGGTAAGTCGGAAATGCTCAAGCAAATGATTTATGCTGATATTCAGGCCGGACATGGTATTTGCGTGGTTGATCCGCATGGTGAGCTGGCGGAGAGTATTTTAGATTTTGTGCCACCGCATCGCATTAACGACGTAGTTTACTTTGACCCGGCGGACATGGAATATCCGATTGCATTTAATATTATGGAGTCGGTCGATCCGCACGTGCGGCACTTGGTGGCTTCCGGGCTAATTGGCGTATTTAAGAAAATTTGGGCTGATTCATGGGGGCCGCGCTTGGAATATGTGCTCCGAAACGCCATTTTGGCCTTGCTTGATTATCCCGGCTCAACACTGTTGGGAATAATGCGGGTATTAGTTGATAAAACATACCGCAAGAAAGTGATTGATAAAATTAAGGATCCAGTGGTCAGAAGTTTTTGGGTAGATGAATATTCCAATTACCCGGATCGATTTCAGGCAGAAGCCATTGCTCCTATTCAAAACAAAGTCGGTCAATTTCTTTCCAATTCTCTGATTCGCAACGTTGTGGGGCAAGTGAAATCGTCAATTGATATTCGTGATGTGATGGATAATCAGAAGATATTGATTCTCAATCTTTCAAAGGGGCGAATTGGAGAAGATACTTCCGCCCTTCTCGGAGCGATGATGATTACAAAAATTCAGCTTGCCGCTATGTCGCGTATTGACACGCCGGAGCATGAACGCAAAGATTTTTATCTTTATGTTGATGAATTTCAAAATTTTGCCACCGAGTCATTTGCCAATATCTTGTCCGAGGCCAGAAAATATCGCTTAAATTTAATTATTGCCCATCAGTATATTGAACAACTTGATGAAAAAGTACAAGCTGCGGTTTTTGGCAACGTTGGCACAATTGTCTGTTTTCGTGTTGGAGCAACTGATGCCGAAATGCTTGAAAAAGAATTCGCGCCCTACATTACGGAAGAGGATTTAGTAAACCTTGCCAAATGGCAGGTATATTTGAAATTAATGATTGACGGCGTTGCCTCATCGCCGTTTTCGGCTAATACTTTGCCGCCAGTAACCCTCAACTTCAGTAATCGCGATAAACTTATTCGCGTGACAAGGGAGCGTTATGCCCAGCCGCGCTCCGTGATTGAGGATAAAATTTCTCGCTGGGCCGGTTCTCTAGAAGCCGCAGCGCAAGAGGAGCACCGATTGATGAGCAGCTTGCCGCCACGTTTTGAGCGCCGTCACGGTGCGGCTGGGCCGGTTGTAGAATCAAAAAAATCGCCACAAAAACGTAATTTATCCAAAAACGTTAATACTAAAACTATCGTTTCAGAGGTTAAAAAAGAAGAGGAAGCACCATCAAATGAAAAAAATCACAGTGCTGGTCCATATAAGTATTCAGCTGTATGCTCCAATTGCGGCGCGGATACAGCGTTGTCCTTCAAACCTGATATTACAAGACCAGTGTATTGCAAGGATTGTTTAAAAAAGGTGCGATCAGGGCAAATCACTGACTTCAAAAAACAATCAGCTGAAAAATTAGAGAATGCTGTGGCCTCATTATCTAAGCAAGTCACATCTCCCGAATCAACTAAACAAACTATGAACGATACCACACGACCAATGTCTATCAAACCCGGTGAAAAAGTATTTTTATGAAGCCCGCACCACAGAAAGCCCTCCACTCAGGGCGAATGAAGCAGTTGTGCGAGGTGAAGTCTTAAACTTTGGCTTATAATATGTTTGGTCAGTTATTGCCGCGCGGCCGCGATCCATTTGAATTTAATTTTCGGTATCAGAATCAATCTCAAAGGATAGTTGGTTTACGTACGCCTTGGCACGAAATAGCGCCGCCCGCTATAGTTTGGGGAGGAACAATCGGGTTTGGTTGGGGGGCAATAAGGTATTTAACAACTGGCCAGCCCGCTTGGGACGAGGCATTTATCATGGCTATTCCAGGCATTATTATCTGTTTTGGTATCTTTTATCTAAAAAGAGCCTGGCGCGACCGTCAGAGCAAACCAATCGTCTAATAAGTCATGAGAATACGCATTGACAGAAATAAATGCATTGGCGCGGCGGCTTGTGTTGCCTTGCCGTCAAAAGTGTTTAAGTTGGATACAAAAAATAAGGCCGTCATCCGGCATAAAGATGGGGCCGAATCGTCAGAATGAGCGGAATACTACGGAATTGACGCCGCGGCAGAAGATTTAATCGCCGCCGCCGAGTTATGCCCAACATTGGCTATTATCATTGAAGACGATAACGGTAATCAAATTTATCCATAATTTGTATTTCAGACGATTATTTTTGGCCTCTAAAGTTTTGAAATATCTTCTGTACTCTATTCAAGCAGTAGCTTGGTCTTTCTATAATATCTTTTTCTTTCAACCTTATGACGCACCAGCCTAGTTGCTCAAGAAACGCATCTTTCATTTTGTCTTTTCTAATTTGCAATTTGCCTGAATGTGATTTGTAATTATCACACTCAATGGCTATGGTACCTCGATTGCAAAATACAACCAAATCAATGCGATACCGTCTGCGCCCTCGCGAGATTGTGTATTCTCGCCGACTCTTAATGCCCAATCGGTCAAGCCCTTTCTTAATGATTTGTTCAATTGGTGGAACATTGTAGAGCTCCAAAATATTACGTGAAGAAGACAGTTTGGAGAAACTCGTGAAGCCGAAAGAAACCCTTCGAGGAATGATGTTTTTTATTGGCCGAGCAAGTTTTTCAATCTTAGAAAATTTAAACTTCATATAATCATCGTGCGTCCGAGGATGAACTCGTTCGGCCGGCAGTAAATCAATCCTCTTCACCTTTTCTATCTTCGTGATACGTCCGTAATACTCAATACGCTTTCCTCTTTTACCAAATAAGACTGGCTGATAGAAAGCCAAGTAGTCAAAATGGCGTTTGGGTAGGAAGGCAATCGGAATTCTATACCAGTGTTTCTGGAGAAGAATTTTTCGGTCATTCTTACTTCTAAGCACGCCAACCAATACAACACCTCCCGCAGTTTGTGTTTCTCTTCGGCCATTGAGCATTGGCCTCGAATTCATAATTGATTCAAATAATTTTTAAGAATATTCTAACATTCTCACATTCTCAAGAATGTTAGAATGTTTTTGTAAAGTCAACAAATCGCTTGCCATAAGGCGAAAGGGAGTGAGCAACTTCACGGCCTTGATATTTTTTATTCAACAGACCAGCCTGCATAAGGCGTCGCGTGTGTTCGGAAATGGTTTTGATATTACAATCAAGAATCTCGGCAATTTTTGCCAAGGTTATGCCATCGTTTTTGCTGATTAAATGCAAAATATCCAGCCGTCTATGATTCGCCGCGCCCTTAAAATATCTTTCCAATTGTTTTGCAGTCTTCATATCATTATCATAGTATCACAACATTCTCACATTCTCAAAGACTCATAATCGTGAAAAATAGGCGGAAATTGTTATATATTCACGGTTTTAGTCGTAACTCCCAGTAAAAGCCGACCCTGCCGAGCCATTCACGCTATTTATTATAGGTGTAAATTTCTTTCGCGTATTCGCACGAATTAGAGAATAAAAAACTATTCAATAATCAACTACATAACATTCCAACATTCTCAAGAATGTGAGAATGTTATTTATTGCCCATTGATTTATGTAATACGCTGACAAATAATTCTTTCAATTTTGCGCGTTGTTCAACCAATTGTTTTTTATAATCCTTAATTTTGATTCTAGCCCTAGATGTTGATAGGCACGACAAGGTCAGGCATATCTAAATTTCTTATTTTGCGTTTTTTCTAATATTTTTATGGTGATTTTGACAGAATAGTGACAGAACCTATCAAAGAGAATACTATAAAGCCTATTATGAGAGCCATTTTGAACCATAAAAGGAGTCCATTGCGGCGGGTTTTGCGAGATCCATTAGAGATGGGATCTAGTAAGGGGGCAGGGTGGGGCCAAAGTCTTCGTCGGTATGTCTCCGCATCAGTGTAAGCACGGTGCGGGGCAGGCTGGCGGCAAGCTAAAGAGAAGAGGAAAAACTGTCTTCGTAGCGATGTCAGGTGGCGTGGATTCCAGCGTGGCGGCTTTGCTTTTGAAAAAGCAAGGTTATGATGTAGTTGGCGTTTTTATTAAGAGTTGGGACGGGTTGTCAACGAGTGATGGTGTAAAATTTCGCGAGCAGTGTAGATGGAGAGAAGACAGGCGCGACGCTATGCGCGTGGCGGCTAAACTGAAAATTCCGTTTGTAACGTATAATTTCACAAAACCATACCGGGACAGGGTGATTGAATATTTTTTTAAAGAGCACGAAGCAGGTCGCACGCCGAATCCTGATATAATGTGCAATAAAGAAATTAAATTTAAATTATTTTTAGAGAAGGCCTTGAGCGAGGGCGCTGATTTTGTGGCGACGGGGCACTATGTAAGAGTGCGAGCTAGAAGCCATAAGCCAAAAGCCGTAGGCAGCTTGGGCCGTGTAAATAGTGCGAGTATCTTTGACCTTTTGCAGGCTAAAGACGGCGCCAAAGATCAGTCGTATTTTTTGTGGACGCTAACCCAGAAGCAACTTGCTTATTGCCTTTTTCCAATCGGCGAATACACGAAATCAAAGGTGCGAGAGATGGCGCGCCAAGCTGATCTGCCGACGGCTGACAAACCCGATAGCCAGGGGATTTGTTTTATTGGCGAAGTGCCGGTTGTTGAATTTTTAAAAACCCGCATAGCCGAGCGAACAGGCGCAGTGGTGACGGCTGACGGGCGAACAATAGGGGAGCACGACGGCATAGCATTTTACACCATTGGCCAACGGCACGGCTTAAGATTGAGTTCGCGCTTACCATATTATGTGTTTGGTAAAGATATTGAGCATAATATCATCAAAGTGGCAGAAGGTAATGATGATCAAGCGCTTTACCAAGATAAAATTGAAGCAAGTGAGATGTCGTGGGTTAATCAAGCGCCGCAAATAGGTGATAGATTACTAGCTAAAATCAGATATCGCCAAAAATCAGAGCCGCTTATGGTTGTGGGCAGTCGTGAAGCGTCCAAAAAACATTCTAATATTCTTAAGAATGTTGGAATGTTGTGGCGGTTTAAATTTGACCGACCACAAAGAGCGGTCACCCCCGGCCAGTCACTGGTGTTTTACGACGGCAAGAGAATGGTCGGTGGGGGAGTGATATTATAATTCATAAGTATGTTTGGCTTTAGTAATCAGGAGATAAAATTTCTTCGCCGCTTGAACTCGCCGATCAAAATTCAGAATTATTTAGAGAGTATAAAGATTAACTTTGAGGATACGTGCATGTCACCTCGCATGGTTATGCGCAAGCGCAAGGCCCATTGCCTGGAAGGAGCCATACTCGCGGCGGCGACCTTGTGGGTTAATGGCGAGAAACCCTCTACTTTTAGATCTTAAAACGGTTAAAAAAGATGATTATCATGTGGTGGCGGTTTTTAAACGGCATTCGCTGTGGGGAGCTATTAGCAAGACAAATCACGCGGTATTGCGTTACCGCGAACCGCTGTATCGCAATATTCACGAGCTCGTCATGTCATATTTTCATGAATATTTCATGAATGACGGCAAAAAAACATTAAAGGAATATTCAAGGCCGATAAATCTTGCTCGTTTTATAAAACGCAACTGGACGATTACTGAAGATGATGTCTGGTATATTTCAGACTATCTTGACCAAGTACCGCATTACAAAATTTTAAATTGCAGTAATGCTGCCACATTGAGGCGGGCTGATCCAATTGAAATTAGAGCCGGTAAATTAGTGCGAGAACGGCGACCGTGAACCCCGTTTCTAAGAGCTAGCCTTGCCTTAGCGCTCTTTTATCGTTAAAATATTTAACATTATGCAATCAAGTGAAATTAGGTCTAAATTTTTGCAGTTTTTTCAGTCCAAGGGTCATAGTATTATTGCTTCCGCGTCATTAGTGCCAGAAAACGATCCCACTGTGCTTTTTACCACTGCCGGCATGCATCCACTGGTGCCATATCTTTTAGGCCAAAAACATCCGGCTGGAACGCGTTTGGTAAATGTTCAAAAGTGCGTTCGCGTTCAGGACATAGAAGAAGTGGGTGACAATAGACATGATACTTTTTTTGAAATGCTGGGCAACTGGTCGCTGGGTGATTATTTTAAAAAGGAGGCGATTGCATGGAGCTTTGAATTTTTTTCAGGCCCTAAATGGCTCGGTTTTGACCCCTTGAGAATATATGTCTCTGTTTTTGAAGGTGACGCGGACGCACCGCGAGACGATGAGTCAATTAAAATCTGGCAAGAGCAATTCAAAAAGGTGAACCTTGACGCCAAGGTCGCTAAAAATATAGGCGATCAAACACTCGGGGTTAGAATACACGCTTATGATAAAAGTAAAAATTGGTGGGGGCCGGCTGGCCAAACGGGCCCTTGCGGACCGGATACGGAAATGTTTTATGATA
This sequence comes from Candidatus Uhrbacteria bacterium RIFCSPLOWO2_01_FULL_47_25, assembly GCA_001791325.1. Classification (GTDB taxonomy): domain Bacteria; phylum Patescibacteriota; class Patescibacteriia; order GWA2-46-9; family GWA2-46-9; genus GWA2-46-9. The sequence goes on from MGEK01000002.1 coordinate 28,289, forward strand.
TGAAACCGAACGGTACTGCTCCGGGCGGGCACATGCACGAAGGAGATGTAGATATTTATGGAGCAGTATGTCATCCAAATTGTGATTGTGGTCGCTTTATTGAGTTTTGGAACGATGTTTTTATGGAGTATAACAAAACAGCCGACGGCACATATGAGTCATTGCAACAAAAGAATGTAGATACCGGTATGGGGCTTGAACGCACTGCTATGATATTACAGGGCGTGAGTGATATATTTGCCACTGATTTATTCCAGCCAATAATCTCGGCCATTAAAACAGAAGCGGTCAATTATGATGTGCGGGCGGCGCGGATTGTCGCCGACCATATTCGCACCGCTGTTTTTATATTAGGCGACGGGGTGAGGCCATCAAATGTTGAACGAGGGTATGTCTTGCGACGCTTGATACGTCGAGCTGTGCGTTATGGACAAAAAATTGGACTGCCCCATGATTTTGACAGTAGATTGGCAAATGTGGTGGTGGAAAAATACCGCCAAGAATACTCTGAATTACTTCAAAATCAATCAAGCATTACTAAGGCTATACACGATGAAGAGGCTAAGTTTATTAAAACACTTGAGCGAGGGCTGAAAGAGTTTGAACGACTGGCCGCCAGTGATCACGTCACGGAACGTCTTTCTGGTTACGATGCATTTATTCTTTTTTCAACTTACGGGTTTCCGTTAGAAATGACTGTTGAAATGGCCAAAGAAAAACGCATAGAAGTTGATGAAAAAGGATTTTGGGAGGAATTTCAAAAACATCAGGATATTTCACGTGTCGGAACAGAGAAGAAATTTAAAGGAGGGTTGGCCGATCATTCACGGGAAACGACGCGCCTGCACACGGCCACGCATCTATTGCACGCCGCCTTAAGAAAAGTTTTAGGCGACCACGTTTTTCAAAAAGGGTCTAATATCACGGCGGAACGTTTGCGTTTTGATTTTTCTCATCCTGAAAAACTAACACCGGAAGAGATTAAAGCGGTGGAAGATATGGTCAACGACGTAATTAGTCGTGACTTGCCCGTATCCTGGCAGGAAATGTCCTTTGCTGAGGCTAAGGCCAAAGGAGCCTTGGGACTTTTTGAAAGTAAATATGGTGAAAGGGTCAAAGTTTATTCTGTCGGAGATTTTAGCAAAGAGGTGTGCGGCGGTCCCCACGTCAATCACACCGTGGAGGTTGGTAAATTTAAAATTACAAAAGAGGAGGCTGTTTCCATGGGTATAAGACGTATTAAAGCGGTGGTTTTATAGCATGCTACCGGCTGTCAGGTTTTATCGTGGCGAAAAGTTTGTTGTTACTTTTCTTGTCGTTGGACTATCACTTATAGTATTGCTGGCCGTAATTATATTTGTGCCTTCTGCGGTGATTATTATAAAAACTAATAGCGAACCAGTAACGATGAATATTGAAATTTTATTTGATTCTTCGCTAACAAAGATTCCGCCTACCATTGTCGCTGTACCGGCTAAAATAGTAGCGCGAAAAGAATTTAATACACAATCAGGCAGCGAGAGTAAAGAGCGGTTTGCCTATGATGGACGTTTAGAAGTTAAGATTCGGGATGAAGATTATGTCATTCTATATAAGCTAGATGATCTTATGGCTGTGGTTAAAAGAGAACTCACAAAGTTATTAAGAAGCGACCGGGAATTGCTGGCGGACGATCAGCCCAAAATTATCATTAAGGAAACTAAGGCCGGTGATGACTTGCGCAGTTTGCAAGCTGTTATTCGGGCTGAAGCTGTGGCTGTGCCGCTATATCCATACACAAAATGGCAACAGCAAGCGAAATATAGCCCTAAACGCTTATTGACGTTAATTAAGTCAACAGACGGCGTTAGAGAGACCGTTTTGCTAATCCGTCCATCTTTTTGGCCACTTCTTCCGGTATTACAGGACCATATAAGGTTTGACCTTGACATACAATAACGATTAGTTTATTATACGAAGTATGTTAGAGCTAGTCATAGGCACCACGGGAAAATACCGTAGGCCCGATTTTGCTGTTCCTAGCCAATTTTTATTTTAGGATCAGCCATCAGATTATCTATATAGCTACTATTCCAGTAGGTCCCGCTAACGGGACAAACGACAAGGCTAACAGCTCTAAAGATTTTATTGAGGTTGAGGGTGAAATTACCGAAATGTTGCCCTCGACCAGTTTTCGAGTACGATTGCAGAATGGTCATGAAATTTTAGGGCATTTATCCGGGCGTATGCGCATGCATCGTATTCGACTTCTTCCGGGAGACAAAGTCAAGGTGCAAATGACCCCTTATGATCTGACCAAAGGAAGGATTATTTATCGTTATTAGTTTACCTCTTTTTTACTAAGTCCTTAATGAAAGTTAGAGCATCTGTCAAAAAAATGTGTAAACAGTGTCGTATCGTTCGCCGCCGCAAGCGGTTATTTGTTATTTGTTCAACCCCTAAGCATAAGCAGCGCCAGGGTTAGCGGCAGTATTGTATGGCTAGAATCGCCGGAGTAACATTGCCAAACGACAAGCGTATAGAAATCGCTTTAACTTATATTTATGGTATTGGATTACCCAGCTCTCGTGCTATTTTGAAGGCCACCGATATTGATGGTAATATACGCGTTAAAGATTTAAAAGACAATCAACTAAACGCTGTTCGTGAACAAATTGAAAAGCGCGCTATAAAAGTAGAAGGTGATTTAAGTCGCGATATTCTTATGCACATACGTCGTTTGAAAGATATTGGTTGTTATCGGGGAATTCGCCACATAAAACACTTACCATTGCGCGGTCAACGAACTAAAACAAATACCCGCACTGTTCGCGGCAACGTACGACGGACAATGGGCAGTGGACGCAAAGATGCTCATCAAAAGACTTAATTCATGAAACGTTATGAGTATGGAAATTTCAGAAAATATAATTAATGACTCATTGGCAGGCGCGACCGACAAGACTGCCGAGTTAGCGCCACAGGAAAGCAAGGTAGTTGAGGGTCGCTCGATTAGTCGCGCGCGCCGACGCAAGATTATTCGGCAGGTACGATCCGGCCGCGCTTATATTCAAGCAACCTATAACAATACTATAGTGACGCTAACTGATCTTCAGGGCAATGTTTTGGCCTGGTCGAGCGCCGGGCGCACGGGGTTTCGCGGTCCAAAAAAATCAACCCCCTACGCGGCTGGTGTCATTGTTAAAGAGGTGGTTGAAAAAGTTAAGCCTTATGGATTAAGTGAAGTCAGTGTTTTTGTACGGGGCGTTGGTTCCGGCCGCGAATCAGCCATACGCGCCTTCCATGCTAATGGATTGCAAGTTTTGGCCATTCGTGATGTAACCCCCATTCCGCACAATGGCTGCCGTCCGCCACGACCCAGGAGAGTGTAATCATTGTAGAATTTAGAATATTGAATTATGAATTATCTAATGGCCAAAGTCAGAACACAGAACTTAGAACTTAGAATGAATAATTTCTAACGGGGTATGCCCCGTTAGAAGGCCGTCTTATATCTTTAATCTCATGTATTCAACCGCCAACGTCTCTATGATTACTTGTTCAAACTTTTGTCTTGTCAAACAAAATGTCACAGACATTTTGTTTGGGGAGGCCTTCTAACGGGGTATGGGAAGATTACTTGGTCCAAAGCATCATATTTGTCGTCGTTTAGGTGAACGAGTTTGCACTTCCGCAAAGTGTCCGATGATGCGCCGCTCTTATCCACCGGGTGTGCATGGACCAAAGGGCTATGGTCGCATAACGGAGTATGGCACTCAACTTAGAGAGAAACAAAAAGTTAAATATACTTACGGAATAATGGAAAAACAGTTCCGCAGATATTATAATAAGGCTCTGTCGCAAACCGGTAATACCGCAGAGCTTTTCCTGCAACATTTAGAGCGACGTTTAGATAATATAGTCTATCGTTTAGGGCTTGCTAGATCACGCCAGGAAGCTCGACAGATTACTACTCATGGCTGGATTTTGGTCAACAATAAACGTGTCAATATTCCTTCCTACGAAGTTAAGATGGGTGATGTTATTGCTTTGAAAGAAGGGGCCGGGAAGAGCGCTCGTTGGCAGGCTATTGAACAATATAATAGCACTCGCACACCGATTGGCTGGTTGGCATTTGACAATAAAAGCTTAAGCGGCAAGGTGATGTCTTTGCCAACTAAGGATGATTTTCCTCAGAATATGAATATGACCCTTGTAGTAGAATATTATTCTCGCTAATTGTTAATTTTTTAATATGGATAAAATCTTTCTTCCCACCAAGATAGAATATGTACCGGGTCAGGATGGATGTTCCGGTACTTTGAGCGTTGAGCCTCTTTACCCAGGCTATGGAACTACCATTGGCAATGCCTTACGACGTGTTTTGCTCTCTTCGTTGCCGGGAGCGGCGGTGACGGCCGCGAAAATTCAGAACGCCACTCATGAGTTCACCACCATTCCCAAAGTGCAGGAAGATGTGTTGCAGATCATACTTAATTTAAAGCAATTGCGCGTCAGAGTTTTTAGCGAAGAACCAGTTAAACTGCACTTGTCTGCTAAGGGTGAAAAACGCGTAACCGCCGGTGACTTTGAGCCCGATAGTAGCGTTCAAATAGTGAACCCTGATTTGCTGATAGCCACATTGACAGCCCGTAACGCTGAATTAGAGATGGATATTTGGGTCAGTCAAGGACGAGGCTATGTTCCAACCGAAGCCAGAGAAAAGGAAAAAATGGAAATTGGCACCATTGCTATTGATGCTTTTTATTCTCCAATCAGACAAGTAACATTCAGGGTGGAACCGGCTCGTGTCGGACAAATGACCAACTTTGATAAATTAGTAATGGATATTGTTACGGACGGATCTGTCACTTCGGGAGAAGCGGTATTATCATCGTGTAAGCTTCTGATTGATCATTTTTCTTTATTAGCCGAAAAACTTGATGAATTGGTCACGGCTCAAGAATCGGCGTTGCCTGATGTAAGTGAGTTAAAAGAGAAAAAAGAAAAAGATGCGACACCAAAAAAGAAAAGGGGGCGCAAGCCCAAGGTTAAAGAAGAATAAAGACAATAAATTTAATTCCTAATATCTAATCTCTAAACCCCGTTAGAAATATGATCAATGTTGGCAAGAAGGAAAATAAGGTTATTTCACGTCAAGTACATATGAGATATGATGTATTAGGGTTTAAATTTCTAACGGGGTAAACAATAATCAAGATTATGAATAAACAAACATACTTACGAAATTACGAAACTATACGAAAGGTACGAAAATTATTTGTCCCCAAAGCAAACGATATTTCGTATATTCGTACTATTTCGTACTTTCGTATGGATTTAGGAATTCGTGCTTAGGATTTAGAATTTAAACAAGTATTATGCGCCATCGCCATAAAGGTAAAACTTTGGATCGCCAGGCTCAAGCACGCAATTTGATGCTTAGAAACCTAGCAGCCAGTTTAATTTTGTATGAGAAAATAAAAACGACAGAGGCCCGTGCAAAGGCCGTAAAAAGCATCGTTGATCACGTTATAATGATTGGCCGCGCGGGGGATTTGAATGCCCGCAGGCAACTTTTGAAAATTCTACCAGTAAAGAATGCCGTGGCTAAGGTGATAGAAGACTTGGGGCCGAGATATAAAAAGAGAACTGGGGGTTGTAGCCGTATCATCAAATTATTGCCTCGCCAAGGGGACGCGGCTAAAATGGTACACATAGAACTCGTTTAATTGTGTTCAGCTTCAGTTAATTAATTATGCCGCGTAAAAATACTTCTAAGTTACATACTATTGATGCTCGCGGTCGTGAGGTTGGACGTCTGGCTTCGGAAATTGCGCGACTTCTTCAAGGCAAAAATAAAGTTTCCTGGGTGCCCAATCGCGACAGCGGCGATTCGGTTATTATAAAAAATATCCAAGAAGCAGTTTTCACTGGAAAAAAAATTAAACAGAAATTTTATTTTCATTATAGTGGTTATCCCGGCGGCATAAGAAAGGACCCATTAGAAAAATTGTGGAATAAAAATCCGGCTGATGTTTTTGTGAAGGTTGTCAAACAAATGCTGCCTAATAATACTTTGCGTAAAAAATGGTTAAGTAGGATCAAATTTGCAAACCACAAAACGGTTAGTCGCGGCTAATATTTAGATATTTATGGTTATCACACATACTATTAAACGAACAAATAAAAAAAGTGAGAAGCCGACGGGCAAAGTTGGGCGCCCGGCTAGCCGGTCAGTCCACGATGTTAAGACGAGATCGGTCGGCAAAAAAACAATAGACAAGGGATTAGAGGCTAGGGAAGTTGAGCAAAAACGTGATTATATCCAAACCGTTGGCAGGCGAAAATCCGCGGTTGCGCGATTGCGTTTTGTAAAAAATGGCAGCGGGAAATTTACAATTAATGGGAAAGAATATAAAGACTACTTTACTTTTTCTTTATGGCAGGAAATAGTCACCGAACCTTTGCCTTTGGTGGGTTTGAACAACAATACAGATATTTCAGTTAAAGTAAGCGGTGGTGGTTTGCCCGCCCAAGCCGTGGCAGTACGCTTGGCCCTGGCCAGAGCCTTAGTTATCCATAACGCCGATTGGCGTCCAACCCTACGCAAGATGGGGTATCTCACGCGTGATCCACGCGAGAAAGAGCGCAAAAAGCCAGGCTTAAAGCGGGCCCGTCGAGCACCACAATGGCAAAAACGATAATTTTTCGCGGCACACTACTAAAGCCAAGAAGTTTTTAGACGGTCAGACAATGTAGTGATAACAAAATAATATAATCTTGAAGAATTTAATAGAAACGCTCCTCCTTCTGGGGCGTTTCCGTTTACCCAGCACTTGAGAAAGCCATCCGCCAGAGGCGCCACGCCAGCCCTGACTACCGTCAGGCAGGAATGAACAGGGGTGAATATGCGATGTCAATCGCGTGTGAAACTGTGGTGTGGTGTTCACTTAAGGTTCTATTTTATGTTAAAATAACTGCGCTTTATGAGCGTACTGCCGCCGGAAAACATCGCTAAGAACACAACCTATCTTACGGTGGCGCTGGTTGTGCAAAAAATTTTATCATTTTTCTTTTTTCTTTTTATTGCTCGTACCCTTGGCAATGAAGGGACGGGTGAATATGTGGCGGCTTTTTCTTTAGCTTCGATTTTTGGCGTCTTTATTGATTTAGGTTTAGGACAGGTGTTGATACGTGAACTGGCACGACGACGAGAAAAAAGCGCTGATTACTTAAGCAATATTTTGACAATAAAATTATTTTTATCAATGGTTGTTTTTGCCGCTCTTTTAAGTGTGATTTACGTTTTGCAATGGTTTGGCCAGGGGCATCCACCCTTGTCATTAGTCATATTGGCAGGAGCAGTCATGATAATTGATTCGTTTGCTCTGACGGCGACAAGTATATTTAGGGGGTGGCAAAATCTTTGGTTTGAATCAGTGGTTATTGTTTTGAATAAAATTTTTATTCTTAGTCTCGGCGTTATCCTTCTTTATTTTTGGCCATCTTCATTTATAGTGGCCCTGTCCATTTTAATTGGCAGCATCATGTCAATTTTGATTTTGTTTTATTTTATAAAATGGCGCCTCCATTTATCGTGGCGACTGCGCCTAACCAGAGACATCGTCATAGAACTCAAGAGATTGGCCTTACCCTTCGCCTTGGCTAACATTTTCGCGGCCGTATACGCTTACAGCGATTCTGTTCTATTAAGTATCCTACAGGGCAATCAAGCGGTTGGTCTTTACAGCGTCGCCGCTAAAACCATGAATGCCTTTCAGTTCATACCATCAGCTTTTATGGCGGCTGTTTTTCCCGCCATGAGCAGTTATTATCGCAATACCCCTCAAAAATTAGGTCAACTGCTTGAACAGTCTCTGCGTTATCTTCTTATCATTAGCGCGCCATTGGCCGTTGGCCTTTTTATTCTGGCGGATGAATTTGTAATGAGCCTCGGCACTGATTACCAATCGGCTGCTCTCGCTGTTCGAATTTTAATGCCCAGCCTGATTTTTGTTTTTTTATCTTTTCCCTTAGGGTCTCTCCTTAATGCCTCTAATCACCAGCATTGGCAAACGGCACTTATAGGTTTTAGTATGGCCGTGAATGTTGGATTAAATCTAGTATTAATTCCGCGATTCAGCTATTTTGGAGCCAGTTGGTCTTGGTTTGCCACCAATGTCGTAGCGCTGATGATTGGATTTTGGTTAGCTCGTCGGGTGATTGATTATCAATTTTGGCCTTTTTGCGTTTCACTAGGTAAAGTAATTTTATCCGTTGGCCTGATGGCTTGGTTTACCATTATGACGCGACCGCTGCTGCCGCTTGTGCCAGTAGTGTTATTCAGCGGCTTGATCTATCTCATAATCCTTTTGATATTGCGGGAGTTAACGTTTGTTGATATTAAATATTTTGTAAATTTATTTAGAAAGCCAACCGTCGCCGATGCCGTATTGCCGCCCCTGACCGAAGTTTAATTTGCATATGGATAAGATACTTTTTGTCACCCTTGAGTTCCCGCCGGATATTGGCGGCGTGGGTAGAATGTATCGTGAAATTTGCCGCGCTCTACCAGCCGAATCAGTGGTTGTACTAACTCCACCAAATACAAAATCAGTACAATATAAAGAATCACCCTTAGATAACTATTCAGTAATCCGCTCGTCGCTTTTGGTAAGATGGTGGTGGCCACGTTGGGTGATTGCCATTTTTCGTATAAATTATTGTCTCAAACACTATAATATTAGTAGGACTATCGTGGGGCAGGTTTTGCCGCTTGGCACCGCTGTGTGGATATTAAGTTTTATAAAAAAAACGCGCTACGCTGTTTTTGTGCACGGTATGGATGTTTCTTTGCCGATACGTCATTCCCGCAAAAGATGGCTGTTAAAAAATATTTTAGGGCGAGCCGAAAAAGTACTAGCGGCTAACAACTTTGTCGCTCAAATGGTGCGCAACTTAGGCTTACCAGCTGAGCAGGTAGTGGTAATTTATCCATCTCCGGTTATAAAAAAATTGTCAAATAATACCTTGACGGAAAATTTAAGACAGCGGTATAATTTACAAAATAAGCCAATTTTATTGACCATCGGCCGCTTAGTGGAACGTAAGGGTCATGAAATCATACTAATGGCACTGGAATCAGTTTGGCGTGAGGCGCCTCAGTTACGGTATTTTATTATTGGCACTGGTCCATTCAAAAATAAGTTGGAGGATCTCAGGGCATTGTTAAGCCATCCTCATCAAGTAATATTTTTGGGAGAGATCAATGACGAGGAGACAGCCGCGTGGTTGTCTTTAGCTACAATTTTTATCATGACTCCGCGGGCGCTTGCTAACGGTGATGCGGAAGGTTTTGGTCTGGTGTATTTGGAAGCGGCATTTTTTGGTAAACCAGTTATCGCCAGCCGTACTGGCGGCGTTTCAGAAGCAGTGATTGATGGTCAAACCGGAATTATTGTTGAGGAAAATAATGTTGAGGCAACGGCCATGGCTATATTAAAATTACTGAAAAATCCAAGTTTAGCCGAAGAACTCGGCCGGGATGGTCAAGAACGAGTAGAAAAGCAATTTAGCGCGGAATCGGCGGCCCAAAGGATTAAGGACGTATTTGGCTATTAATAATATGATCAGTGTCATTATCCCATGCTATAACCACGGAACGGCCTTGCCAGCATGCCTAGACAGCTTGCGTGAGCAAAGCATTGATGATTTTGAGGTTATTATAGTGGACGACGGATCGTCGGATGATACGCCAAGTATTGTAAAAAAATATATTGATACGTATATAAATGATTTACAGATTAAGTATCTCAAAATTGATCACCGCGGCGCGCCGACCGCTAGGAATTACGGCGCCCAAGAGGCAAGGGGCGAATATTTATTGTTTGCCGACGCTGATTTAATTTTTCACAAAGATGCTCTGCGAAAATTGTTAAGCGCGCTTCAGCGCAATCCTAATGCCTCATACGCGTATTCTAGTTTTAGGTTTGGCTGGAAAAAATTTAACAGTCAGCCGTTTAACGCCGCGGCCTTGAGAAAAGATAATTATATCCACACCTCTGCTTTGATACGCCGCGAGCATTTTTTGGGATTTGATAAAAACCTAAAACGATTTCAGGATTGGGATTTATGGCTGACCATGCTTAAAAATGGATTTACGGGCATCTTTGTGCCAGAGGTTTTATTTCGGGCCCGCATTACCCGCGTTGGTATTAGCGCTTGGCGCCCTCGTCTTTGGTACGTTTTTTGGTCTTTCCCATATCAATGGGTTGGCTTAGCTCCACGGCTGTTTATTCAATATATATTGGCGAAAAAAATGGTTCAGCAAAAACATAGTTTGACTTAATATGAACAACGATCAAGCTAAAGATATCTCCATAATAATTGTCAGCTGGAATGTTGGTGGTCTGCTTCAACGAGCATTAAAAAGCATTGAAGAATCTTTGAAGCGGTCAGAAAATATGGGTTATTCTGTTTCGATTGAAACTATTGTTGTAGATAATGCCTCTAGCGATGGCTCGGCGGGTTTAGTTCGCTTGTTGTTTCCCCACGTAAAATTAATCGCCAACGACACCAACAAAGGTTTTGGGGCGGCTAATAACCAAGGTCTTAAAATGGCTACTGGCCGGTATATTATTTTTTTGAACCCTGATGCCGTGCTTATCGACGCAGCATTATGGCAGATGTACGCGTTTATGGAAGAACAGCCATTTGTCGGTTTGATTGGCCCAAAACTTATTAACCCTGACGGCACCCTGCAGCGTTCTTGTCGACGATTCCCGACTTTTTGGTCAGCCGCTATGATTCTTTTAAAGCTTCATAATTTTTTTCCTGCCAGTTTGCCCATTCGTAGATATTATATGTGGGCGTTTGAGCATAAAACCATTCGCCGGGTAGATCAAATAATGGGAGCCTGCATGATGGCGCGCCGTGATGTTTTGGATGAAGTGGGTGATTTTGATCAAAAATTCTACATTTTTTTTGAAGAGGCAGACCTATGCAAGCGAATCAATAATGCCGGATATATTATTTTCTTTTACCCCAACGCCATTGTTGAACATCGTCGCTCAAGTAGTTTTGTGCAAAAGCGGCCATTGTGGCGTCAGTGGCATTTTGCTAAAAGTTATCAGCACTATTTTTGGAAACACCATAATTTTGTAGCCGCTGTACTTATAACCGGCCTCTCTTTTGCCTCCTTGGGACCAGCTGTTTTGATTGAGCTAATTAACAGCGCGGGAATACGACTGAATAAAAATCCTAATCTTTAAAAAATGCCTAGATCAGAGATAAAATATTGGATCTACGGCCTTCTTCTTGCTGATCTTTTATCATTTCTAACGTATTATGAGCCTGTTTTAAGTCCATTAGTCTTCATACTAGCGGTGACTATTTTTTTGTTGGTATGCTATAGACACTTGGAACTCGCTATTCTTATTGTTCTTGCAGAGTTATTTGTGGGCTCTAAAGGCTATCTTTTTTCATTAAATCTTGGCAGTTTTAGTATTTCTATTAGACTAGCTTTTTTTATTATACTTTTGTCTTTTAGTTTGTGGTATTTGATGAAGCAGGGAAGGGAAGCACTGTGGTTATTCGTTAAGTGGTCTTGGCCGGTACTGATATTTGGGTTAATCGTTATCTTAGCTTTTCTGCATGGACTTATGCGCGGTTATGGATTTGCTCAGGTCTTTTTTGATGCTAATGCTTATTTCTTCATAGGCTTATTGTTACCCCTGTTTATTGCCACCTCACGCCAAGGGTTTATGGAGAGAGTGGTTTCTCTGCTTATTTACAGCGCCGCGTATTTATCCGTTAAGACTCTTTTGTTATTATATTTTTTCACTCACCGTTTTGAGTTTTTTCTTTTTGATCTTTATCAATGGGTTAGAGATACGAACGTAGGGGAGATTACTTGGACAACTACTGGCGCTTGGCGCGTTTTTATTCAGAGTCAAATTAATATAGTCGTAGCTTGGTGGGTAGTAATGACAAGAGTGATTAAAGATAATGCGCGGCAACTGCCTAGCCAAACGGCCCTACTTGGTCTTTTTGGCGCCGCTCTACTCATTAGTTTTTCGCGCAGTTTTTGGCTTGGTTTAGTGATCAGTGTTCTGATTGCAGGATTGTGGAAATTATACCGAAAAAAATGGCGAGAAAGTATCTACCTTGCACTAATTGGAATTGCCAGTACTATTTTAGGATTTGCTATAGTGATAGCTGTTCTTAAGATACCTTTTCCGGAAACAAGTTCCACTGGAACAATTGATTTATCAAAACGGTTTGAAATTATGGTAGAAGAAGCGGCCTCCAGTCGCTGGAACTTATTACCACCACTATGGAGAGCGATTCAAGGAAATTCTCTTGTGGGTATGGGATTTGGGACGCCGGTTACATATGTAAGTAATGATCCGCGCGTAAGAAGTGCAAACCCTTCCGGCCTTTATACCACTACGGCCTTTGAATGGGGATATCTTGATATTTGGCTTAAAATTGGTCTCGTTGGTTTACTTATTTATTCATTAGTGGTGATAAAAATTTTTATTGAAGCTAACCGCAACAAAGAACACCTTTCTCCGGCATTGCCAGGCCTGATTCTTGGTTTAGTGGCCGTTTTGGGGGTAAATATCGGCAGCCCTTATTTAAATCATCCGCTTGGTTTAGGATTGGTGATATTACTTTATGCCTATGTCGTTAAACAGCAATCGGCAAAAATAAGCAGTTGACATATAATACCTGTGTTTTAGGCAGGCACATTTGGCGGGTTGATTAGTTGA
>MGEK01000003.1:0-20725 GCA_001791325.1 Candidatus Uhrbacteria bacterium RIFCSPLOWO2_01_FULL_47_25
AACACCAAACGAATTTCTTTCAAATTATCAACTAATCAACCCGCCAAATGTGCCTGCCTAAAACACGGAGTGTTGAAATCCCGAGCCAGGGTCTCGCGGTAGATTGCCATGGTGACGAGCGTTTCGGGGCCGGAAAGCACGAATCCTTGCGGCGCGGTCTCCATCACTTCCCTCTGGGCACGCACGGAATACCCTTGCAGGCAGTTGGGGAACTGAATCCCGAAAACGGGTCCGACTTTGAGGCGCTTAACCAAAAGGTCGAGACGGCTCCCGGCAATGACCGTCACTTGCCCTTTGAGCTCGCCCGCGCGGCAGTTGTTGAGCTTCCGCTTGTGCTTCCCGCCAAAATCGTGCACCTCGTACGAACGCTTGGCCGCGTCGGCCAACAACTGAACGAGCATGCCATGATCCAAAATTTCCATCTGCGGCATGAACCACCGCAGGTGGACGCCGTTCAAGGCATTGGCGATCCCGGCCGTGCCCCGAATCTGCTCGATGAGGGCGCTCGTACGATCTTCATACTCGGCTGCCGTCGGCAACTTCATATTGCCTTCGAAGGCGTAGTTAAGACGAGCGAGTTGGTCAACGCAGGTGATCGTCGGCGGTACCAGGTGAAAATTGCGATTCGGATCGCACACCTTGGCCTTGAGGCCGCGCGGCGGGATGTAGCGGCCGTGGCGGTCGAACAGGATAGCGACGATGTCTTGTACCGTGATCCCCTTCTCGCCGCGCAGGTTGCCGTCGACGACTTCAGCACCGCCGCAATTGTTGAGGAAGGCTTCGACACGACCGAAGGTCGCGTCGCCGTACTTGTAATACGTGAGAAACGCGTCGCCGTGCGCTTCCTTCAGGGCGCGGATCCCCTGTTCGCCACCAAGCAACGCCACCGCAAAGGCAGCGTCTGCCAACGTGACGTTGGCGTGTTGAAAAAGAGCCATCTGATCCTCCTCGCTACGCTAGTCGCGCAGCTATGTCGTGAACCCTACCCGAGCTCGTTGGGGCCTTTTCTCTCGCCAGATTCACAATACAAAATACGAGAAAAGACACCCCATGATGGCATGGTTATTGAAAAATGTCAATGGAAGAATTAAGATAACTGTAGAATGAAGGAAATAGCAACAAGCCAATCGTAAATCCTAAATCATAATTTCTAATCTCTAAACCCCGTTAGAAATATGGCCAATGTTAGCAAGAAGGGAAATAAGGCTATTTCGCGTCAAGTACATATGAGATATGATGTATTACGGTTTAAATTTCTAACGGGGTAAACAATAATTAAGCCCGAAATCCCAATGTTCCAATCTTTAGTTATTTGTGATTTAGATATTATGATTTGTTTAGAAATTAGTGCTTAGGAATTAGAAATTTACAAAAACCATGCTCTTCGGCGCTCACGTTTCCATTGCTGGCGGCATAGAACTCGCTCCCAAACGGGCGGCTGATTGCGGCTGTGAAGTTTTCCAAACTTTCACTCGTTCGCCGCAAGGCGGACCGGCCCCCAAGATTACACCCAACGTTGTTGAAAAATTCAAAAGAGAGATTACACATTGGAAACTAGCCGAGCACTATATTCACACTCCTTATTACATAAATTTTGCTTCCAAAAATAATCGCATCAGATACGGCTCAATTAATGTCGTGCGCGAGGAGCTTGAACGCGGCACGCTTTTGGGCTCAACCTATGTAATGACTCATCTTGGGTCAGCCAGAGACATGGGAATAAAAAAAGGCCTTGCCATTACAGTGGATGGATTAGTCAAATTGCTTCAAGATTACAAGGGCACAACTGAATTGCTGATTGAAATTTCAGCCGGCTCCGGTGAAATTATCGGCGACACTTTTGAAGAAATAGCCACGATTATTGAGACGACAGAGAAAAAACTGAAACGAAAGAATGTATTAAATGTCTGTTTTGATACCCAGCACGCTTTTGCCTCTGGCTATGACATCCGCACACCTAAAACTCTCAAAGCAACGCTCAAAAACTTTGACCATACTATTGGCCTGAAACGCCTGAAAATGTCACATTGCAATGACTCCAAAGTCGCACTCGGCGCTCACGTTGACCGCCATGAAAATATCGGCAAGGGGTTGCTCGGCCTTGAGGCCTTCCAAGCCATCATTGCCGAGCCAAAATTCAAAAACATCAATCTCATTTTAGAAACACCGCGCGATGAAAAAGGTACAGAGATTGTTAACGAAATTAAAATATTAAAAAAATTCCGCGCAAAGATAACCTAAACGGATCTATCCTCTATTTTGGAGATGATGGAGATATATTTGGATACTTCTCTTTAAAAACACCAAGTGCCTTGGCATTTTGCGTAAGCAACAGAACATCAGCCATGAGTCTTTTGTCATCGATTCGTCTGGGCGGGTAAGCCCCTTCCGTTTTAGCCCTGTTTTCTCTACTCTCTTCATCGCTAAGCGGCCACTGCTCTCTCAAAAAACAGTAAAGCGACTCTTCCTTAGGAGATAGTTCTAAGCCAGCGAGAGTAGCCATATTCTTCGCCTGCGCTTCGGTTGACGATCTAAAAACACGATTTTCGCCACCTTCCAGCACATTCAATGCCTGCTTGTAATGTCCCATATCCAACAATCCGCCAGCTTGCCGATAAGCTTCGTATGAAACATTATCCTCGCTTTCTGGTGTTTGTTCTAAGTCTGGATTCATATTATTAATGGTAATTTTGACACAATGACAATATTGTCGCAATAAAACTCCACATAGCCTGGCCGACAATCAGCTAATTTATGTGTTTTAAATTACAAGGGGGGGGCCGGACAACTGTCATTCAATCCAACCCCCCTTGCCCTCTGCTCGCTTCTCAATGCATGCGCCCAGGACCCCGCAAAGACTGCACGCGGGCGAGACGATATTTTATCGCCTCATGAATGAGAATCTGAAGAGCATTGTCGTGATCTTGCGCCGCTCGGCTAAATACTAACCTGTAAAGATCAGGGTCAGCAGCGTGCATCTCGGCCAGAATCCCGCGGATATACGGGATTTTCTTTCCTGCTTCACGCATTTCCTCCAGTTCTCTTGCGACAACTACCATCGTTGCCTCATCATCCCACTCAATGAGCATCCATTTAGACATTGAGGCCCCTCCTTTAGTAGACCTTGGGTAAATGCCTTCCTGCGCTCTTTTTACTCTATATAAATACTATATGCCCTGTTATTTATGTCAATGCCGACCCCTAGTGCTCCTCTCAATGCATTGAAAGACTGCGTACCATTGTAGAGATCGGGCTGTGCGGTGAGGTTCGCCGACAATTAATCCTTCTAGTAACTGTAACTGCTCCCCATGCGGTATATGCCGCGGTAAACGACCAAAAGACCGACTACTGATACCGCGGTAGCCAGAAAGATAGCAATCGGTTTGGGGGCAGGTGCCGAGCCATAAATATTTAAAGCACCAGCGACAAGAAGAATGCTCCAGCCGGCAGCAATATTATAGGATCGGTAGATAACCGACCTAGTTTCCGCGGAATTGTCTTGACTGCTCTTGGCTTGTTGGGCTAGATAATATCCTTGTGATATGAAAAATATAATACCGATAACATCAAAGACAACTGGGATAAGCTCGTTGAGCAGTTGAATCAACGGATTGCCTTGTATCAAGTAATACACAAAAGGACCCCGGGAAATTACGAGGGGCGCTTCAAGATAAATGATATTGCCAATAAAAAGTATACTGCCCGTTAACACAGTTAGCCAGAATATAAATTTTGCCCAAAAAAATTGTTTAAAAAGCTCTAATGGTATCTGAATAAAATAAGCAATGGTCACAAAGAGCGATAAATAGGCAAGCGCGGCATCTACGGCAATGAGCGTCCCGTTGGTATGAATGGTGCCGGGAGCAACAAAAAATAGGAAAAAAAGTCCAAAGAAAAAATAACAGTATGCGAATTGCCGCATGATCAGATTTCGCAACGCGACAGAACGTCGCCAAAGACGAAAACAAATAAAAAAACTCAAGAGTCCGCTTACTAAACTAAGTATAGAAACAATGGGAATCATAACGCATATACTCTAAATGATGATCATAAGCATATATCATTATACAATAAATCCCGCACCAATCAATCTCAACGCACGCATTCAGGGCTGACGAGGCGGAAGGCGAAGCCGCCTTGCGGCTCACGTTATTGAATCCTGTGAGAACCTACATAAAGATTGGTGCGGGATAAAAGCTATCAAATTTAAAAGCTGGATTTTTTTCTTGATTTGTGATAAAATAGTATTATTAAACAAATTTGTTAGCCCCGAACGACATTTAAGTCAACGGGGCTTCACCGTCTTAGGCAACACATGATAAAAGTTACAAAACTGACAAAAAAAATTCCCATACTATTAACTATTTTCTTGGCGCTCATGACCGCGCAAATCTCTTTGGCCGCTCCTGTTAAACAAGTAAAAACCGTTGCCTACGCCGCCAAGCAATTGATAGCATCGCCCCCTGTCAACCAACTGGACCAAAAAGAAGTCTATAGTTACACCATTGGTTTTAAAAATGCCGGTGCGGCCACCTGGCTCTCTGATGACAACAAAAAACCAATCACTATTAAAACAACCGAGCGCGTAAGATGGGAGCACTGGTTTCAGAGCGCCTCTTGGCTTGATAAAACGACGGTTACTGGTCTTGCCACCGAAATAGTTAAACCGGGCGAGGTTGGATTTTTTACGTTAATTCTTGAAGCGCCACTCAAGGCCAACGCTTTTACTAACCGTTTTGCTCTATTTTCCGGTAGCAACAAAATAACTGGCACGGATTTTACTCTGCCAATCACGGTTACCAAAAAAATCGCCGCCAAAGCAAAACAAAAAATAGCGCCGACGGTTAGCAAGGCCACTGTTACTGATTTAAAAACAAATCCTTATCTCAAAGCCACTCGCCTTATCCAATCCGACCAGTCATTAAGTCTAACACTGGGCGAGTCAAAAGCATTCACGGTTGGCTTGAAAAATAGCGGCGAGCGAAACTGGCGCGACGACGCACCAAGCCGCACGGTGCTGACCCTAGACCCAGCATCAATCAGTGATGTAACACTTAGTGACGAAAAATGGTTAAGCAATACTGAAGCCGCAACTCTGCAAGACAAGCTCACCAAGCCCGGCGAGATTGGCTATTTCTCTTTTTCTGTCAAACCATCCGCCGCGGGCAGTTTCCAGCCACAGTTTAGGCTAGTGCTGAACGGGGACACTTTGATACAAGGTAGTGAATTTCGCCTGCCCATTTCCGTAATTGCTCCTCCCCCGCCGCCAACATTAGCGTTCAATCAAGCGCCCGCCAATACTCCCAATACCGCTCCAAATATTGTCTGTGCCACAGCTCTTGATACGGGAACTGTTGAAGGACAACCAGCAGAAGAAGGGCAAAACCAACAGCAATTGCCAACAGAAACCGGACTTTGCCAACCGCCGCATACTGAACCTATTCTGCGCGTAGGCATCGCCAGCGTCCAGGGCCAAATTGGCCTCACGGCCGCGCAAGCATTTCAAGTCGTAGACAATGCCGGCGCGGTACTGATGAACGTAGAGCCAAATATTCCTGTATTCTTGGCTTATGACCCGATCGGCAAAAATTATACAGCCATTGGCCCGGGGCCGATTATTATTTCGTCGTTGCCTATCCGCGCCAAAACAACTATTGAGCCAAGCGTCATCACCCTCTCCACATTTAACAATCCGGCGTCTTTTGACTCAAGTATAAATGAAAACATATATCGCGGAGCAATTGAGGTGCGCTGGTCTGATAAAGACCAAAAGCTGTGGATAATAAATGAATTGGGTATGGAAGATTATCTGCGCGGTATTGCCGAAACATCCAATAGCTCGCCAATGGAATTCCACAAAGCGCAAATCGTGGCGGCCAGGAGTTACGCGCTTTATCATTATCAAACAAAGACAAAGCACGAGTCCAGAAATTTTGATGTTATCGCGACAGTAGGCGATCAGTATTACCGCGGCTATAATTCTGAGCTGCGTTTAACAAATGTCAGCAAGGCAGTTGACGCCACGCGCGGACAGGTGGTGACTTATCAAAAACAAGTCGCCATCACTCCTTATTCCGCTTCCAGCAACGGCACCTCCCGCGCTTGGGAAGAAGTTTGGGGCGGCACGCCAAAACCGTGGCTTATCCGACAGCCCATTCCTGAAGATGTGGGGCGCAAAAAATATGGACACGCGGTCGGCATGTCACAACTGGCGGCGCAGGACCAGGCCAAGGCCGGAAAAAACTACGTTGATATTTTGAAATTTTTCTACGTGGGCACGGAAGTGACGCAGTGGTACTGACTGGAGCCGTAAGCTATAAGCCATAAGCCGGCGGAAGCTCGTTTTTGTGTTATATTGGCAGCTTCACCGTGATAAAATTGTTATGGTTTATTTCGTGTCAAAACTCAAAATTTTCTGTTCCAAAATTTTCTTGAAGTTGCGTAAATGCATCGCGTGGCTCTTGGGCAATAGATTTTTAATTTCCGAACGGAAATCAATTTTTGATTCTTGGAGCAACTGCAAGGCCTTGTTTAGGTACTTTTTATCTTTTACTAATGGATAGTTCCCGGAGAGTAAAAAAAAGTAATCATAGAAATCTCTTGGTTTATGACGCGCCATGAGAGCATCTAATTTTCCGCGAATCAAATCCTCTATTGGCAAATGCACTAAACTGTATGCAGCTATATAGTCACTTTGAATGGCTACTCTCGAACCGAATAAATTCTTACCCTTCCTTAATGAAACCTCAATGTGGATGTCAGTTTTTGTCTCGTAAACATAAAAAACCGCGATGCCCAAATAACCACCCGTTGTTGGTTTGCCTTCGTCAATTTCAACTTTAATACCGGTTTTTTCAATATTCGCCAAAGTATTAGTAAATAAAGTCTCAACTTCGTCGTGGGAAATATTAACTCCGGTAAAATCTAAGTCTTCAGAAAACCTCGGGCTTTTTAATATAATACGCAAGGCAGTACCTCCTTTAAACAACAGCTTTTCCGCGCCCGGCAACCGATATAAATATGACAAAAATAAATGCTGACAGTATTCGCGCACAATATTTTCCAAGCTGGTTTGGTTCTGTTCAGTAAATTCTTTGAGGTTTTCTATATTCAGCATAAACGCGATCAATCAATTTTAATAAACTGCGGCGATTAAATAACTTAGCGTATCTAATGAGCTTTTTTTTATTTACATTTCTTAATTCCAAACGATCATTGAGCGTGGCTTTCTTAAGGTCAACAAAATACAAATAGTCTGCCAATGACTTCTCTGCCTCCGCAAACAGTACTATTGACCCTTCTAAGCGCGTCGCTCGATAACCGGTAAATGCCCCCTGTTTAATTTTGCGGTATGTAAAAATTGCCCTCGGCGTTTCAAATTCTTGAGTCGGCTTGGTTGTCACGGAAGTAATCGCGTAAATAGTCTCTGGAATAATACTATAATAAGACAACGCTTTTTCGAGCGAGATATATGATGGCTGATAAAGTTTATTCGCAATCAAATACAACGGCAAATTGCTGTCCTGTAATTGATAATAATTGTTGCGAAGTTTAAAAAATAAACCGCTTTTAACATTGCGCCCAATAAAAGTGAGAGCCGTCTTTTTGGGCACACCGAAAACGTCTTGAAATTCTTGAGGGGTGAATAAGCTTAATTTCAAGGACTTGAGCTTTTTTTGCACTTCTAACCGATTGAGTTTTACTACCATAATGTAGGAAAATTAAATTGCTTGATTTCAGTGTATATAATACGCTAAAAGAAGTCAACCCCGTTAGAGAACTAGCACGGGGCATTAGACCTCGTGCTAATATGGGAGAATTACGCCCCGCCGCGGCGGGGCGGGGCATTCTCTAACGGGGTCAAATGAAATTTCCCTAACAAAGATGCGCCCTATCCTATTGAAAGATTTTTGACAAGAATCAATTGCCCATGCCGCAAAGAAACTAAAGCAACCCCACAAGGCGGGGCAAAAAACTAAAGAAGCTTCTGCTGTAAATCAATCGGCGGATCTATGCCGAGGTGCCGATAGGCGTGTTCGGTGGCCACGCGGCCGCGAGGGGTGCGGTGAAGAAAGCCGATTTGCATTAAAAATGGCTCATAAATATCCTCAATGGTCGCCATTTCCTCGGCCGTGGCCGCGGCAATGGTATTTAGGCCAACTGGCCCGCCGCCAAACTTTTCAATGATTATTTTCAAAATACGCCGATCCACGTCATCTAGCCCATAGGTATCAACGTCCAGCATTGTCCAGGCCTCACCCGCCACAGCTTCAGTAATTTTTCCGTCTCCCTTAACGTCAGCAAAATCACGCACTCTCTTTAACAAACGATTGGCCACGCGAGGCGTACGGCGCGAACGCTCGGCTATGGCCGCGACCGCCGGTTTCTCAATTGGCACATTTAGAATTGCCGCGGAGCGATCAACAATTTTTTCAATGTCCGGAAGCTCGTAAAAATTCAATCGGTAAGTTACTCCAAAACGATCGCGCAGAGGCGCGGAGAGCAAGCTAACTTTCGTGGTCGCGCCGATAATCGTGAATTTAGGCAGATCCAAGCGCAATGTCCGCGCGCTTGGGCCCTTGCCCAAAATAATATCAAGCGCGTAATCCTCCATAGCCGGATAAAGCACCTCCTCAATAACTTTGTTCAAACGATGAACTTCGTCAATAAATAAAATGTCGTGATCCTGCAGATTAGTAAGAATAGCGGCGAGATCGCCGGCTTTGGCGAGAGCGGGTCCGGAAGTCACGCGAATGTTGGCCCCCATCTCGCGGGCAATAATGTGAGCGAGCGTGGTTTTGCCTAAGCCGGGTGAGCCGTAAAGTAAAATATGTTCCAAGGGGTCACCACGTTTCTTGGCCGCGGCCATAAACACTTTCAAATTCTCTTTAATCTTCTCCTGCCCCACGTAATCTTTCAGTGTTTTGGGGCGGAGAGTAGTATCAAGCTGTTCATCCTCCTTACCAGCTTCTAGTTTTACTACACGATCTGACATAATGATGGAATAATGAATTAAGAATGATTAGGATAGTAATATATAGAAATCATGATTCACGATTCAGTATTCATGATTCAAAGCTTATAGCAAACGGGCATATCACCTTACAGATTATCATTTATAAAAACAAAAAACAAATTTCTTAGAGACCAGCCCCGAGCATAAGAATTAGGAAAATTCCGATCGTGTTTAACGCAAAAGATAAGACAGCAAATGACTCTATAGAGATTCCCCTGGAAGCAGCCAATAACGACACACCTATTTCGTCCGGCAAGGGAGAGGCGATAATAAAACCGGCGAAAACCAACAAAACATATTTACGCAATCCTTCTGGGGCGCGGTTGGTTAATGCTGTAAACCATAACCAAATTTTCCATTGCCAAATATGCTCAATTTCATCGGCAAAAGAATGCTGAATGAATTTAAAGATTACTAAATCTCCAACCAAGGCTCCCAATCCGGCTATGATGCCTATAAAAAATAAATTATTATCCCGACCTAAAAATAAAAGTAAGACCGTGGCCGGAGCGGCGGTAAAACCATAAACGAAAAATAATCCGCCCAAAAACGCGCCGAGATACCAATAGGCCAAAAGAAACTCATGATACGGAACGGCTTCCCATTCGCGAAAAAGAATGTATGCCACGACAAACGTTAAGAAAAGCAACAATAGTTTGGGATACTTGATTCTCTCCCAAGCTGTTCGTTTGGCTGGCAAATCAAAAGGTAACTCCATAATTTACCCCGTTAGAGAATGCCCAATTCTCCCATAAGAGCACTGGGTCTAATGCCCCGTGCGAATTTTCTAACGGGGTTTACTTTAAGTATATCGCCATATTGCCAAGAGACTCAAGTCGGTGACTAAATGCGGTGAAATAACAGAATGATATTCTGAACGAGTTGACAAGATCCTAAGGAGATAAAAAAGTAACAAAAGTGTGCTGGTTGCCATGAAGCCCAACCTTTGACGGGACACGAAAACTTGCCTAAACTATTATTATGCCTAGAGATTTGACCTCATTTTTCTATCCGAAATCAGTGGCTGTTATTGGCGCTTCGCGCTCTCCGGAAAAGGTGGGCGCGATTATTCTTAAAAATATCATTGACTCAAATTTTAAAGGCGCTATTTACCCGGTAAACCCCAAGGCGGACGTCATCAATAATCTAAAATGTTTTAAAGACGTGGCTAGTCTGCCGGAAGCGCCGAATTTGGCTATCATCGCCACACCGGCGGCGCAAGTTTTAGAAGCTTTGGATGAACTGGGTATAAAAGGAACGAAAAATGTCGTGGTGATCGCCTCTGGCTTTAAGGAAGTTGGGGCAGACGGCAAAAAGCTAGAAAATGATCTAATAAGCGCCGCTAAAAAACACAATATAAATCTATTGGGGCCTAATTGTCTGGGGTTTGTAAATAATCTTTGCCCTATCAATACAACCTTTGGAGAGTTGGCGAGCGAACCGGGCAATCTGCGATTTATCACTCAATCCGGCGCCATTGCCGCAAGCATTTTTGACTGGTGCAAATCAATCGGTTTAGGTTTTAATGAATTCATAACACTGGGAAACAAAACGGTCATGAATGAAAATGATTTCCTGCAATATTTTTTAGAGCAATCAAAAAAGCGAGCTCTGGCTGAAAAGAGTGGGCAAAAAAATATGAGACCAATCGGGTTATACTTGGAATCCATTTCAAACGGCGGAGAATTCTTGCGAATAACAAATCAAATTACCAAAAAAGATCCAATCTTTATTATTAAACCCGGAAAGACCAAAGCCGGAGCTTCAGCCATGATGTCGCACACTGGAGCAATCGCCGGCGAAGATTCTATTTTAGACGCGGTGCTCCATCAAGCAGGAGTGATTCGCTGTCAAACACTTGAAGATTTTTTTGATCTGGCTCGTGCCTTCTCATGGCAAGATGCTCCAATGGGACCCAAGGTGGCAATAATTTCAAACGCCGGAGGCCCAGCCGTGATAAGCGCTGATGCGGTCATCGCCGAGGGTTTAGAGCTCGCCGAGTTTGACGACAACACCAAAAAACAATTGAGCGAAATATTGCCCCGTTCGGCCAGTATTATGAATCCAATTGACGTGCTGGGAGATGCCTTGGCCGATCGCTATGGCGCGGCGGCCGATATTGTTCTAAAAAATGATGGGGTGCATGCCCTGCTCATTATTTTGACTCCCCAAATCGTGACGCAAATAGAAAAAACAGCCGAGCTTATTGGCGGTCTTTCTAAGAAATATAAACAACCAATCTTTTGCTCGTTTATTGGCGGAAATTTAATTGCCAAAGGAGAGCAAAAACTTAATGAATATAAGCTCCCCTCTTTTCGTTTTCCGGAACGGGCTATTGCCGCGCTGGGCGCCATGTGGCGTTTCAAAAAGCAACGAGACAAAATAGAAAAAGTGAGCACCTTCCCCAAGCTCAAGGTTCTAGCAAACGCACAAAAAATAAAAAAAATTATGGAGGACGCGAAAAACAGCGGTCAGGGTTCTCTTGATAATTTTCAAGCAAACGAAATTTTGTCCGCTGTTGGCATTGCCACTCCCCCGACCAAACTTGTTTCTAACTTTGTTGAAGCAACAAAATTTGCCAAAAAACAGGGCTGGCCTGTTGTTTTAAAAATTTCTTCTCCGGGTCTTTTACATAAAAAAGATATTGGGGGCGTCATCACTAACATCGGCAATATTAAACAACTTGATCGCGCCTGGGACAGACTGGAGAGAAAAATCACAGAGCTAGATCCTCAAATAAAAAGTCAAGTTAATATACAAATACAAAAAAATATTACGGAAGGAATTGAAGTAATTGTTGGTGTAAAAAAAGATTCGACATTTGGCTGGGTCATGCTTTTTGGCGCCGGCGGCAGTTTGGCCGAGCTAATCGCTGACCGAAATCTGCATCTTTTGCCAATTGCCATCCATGAAGCTAAAAAACTCATTGCCCAATCAAAAGCATTCACCCTACTCAAGGGTAATGAAAGCGAACCTGCCTATGCCTTAGACAAACTTTGCGAATTA
Organism: Candidatus Uhrbacteria bacterium RIFCSPLOWO2_01_FULL_47_25; assembly: GCA_001791325.1. Lineage (GTDB taxonomy): Bacteria > Patescibacteriota > Patescibacteriia > GWA2-46-9 > GWA2-46-9 > GWA2-46-9. The sequence continues at coordinate 12,023 of MGEK01000003.1, forward strand.
ATGGTGAAGCTCGGGAAATTGGCCGAGATTGTTCCCGAAGCTACTGACCTTGAAATCAACCCAGTTATCGTGACGCTAAATAACGCTTGGGCAATTGATGGAAAAGTGATTTTGGAATCGGCTAAGGCCAAGCCAGTTAACGCGCCAAAATTTCTGGTGGCGACAACTCTAAAAAATACAGTTCTCTCAAGCACGTTTCACTATTGCGAGCTCAAAACAGAAGGAACTTTTGTTTCCGCGCCCGGTCAGTATATTAGCGTGAAAGTGGCAAACGACCGCATTAACTGCTACTCTATCGCCAGCCGAGACAGTCAAGATAAGCTGGGGCTTCTAGTGGACACAAAGCCGAGCGGCCCGGGGTCAAAGTTTTTTGAGAACGTGAAACCGGCTGACAAAATTTCTTTTCTTGGACCATTTGGCATATTTACTTTAAAATTAAACGACGGCGCAAAGCACCTCTTGTTTTTGGGAACCGGCTCTGGTTGCGCTCCCCTGCGGCGCATGATAGACGCGGCCCTGAAAGAACATAAAACCAAATTGCCCATAACTCTCTATATTGGACTGAACTACGTAAACGATATTTTTTGGTATGATTATTTCAGCAAATTATCAAAAACACATCACAATTTCAATTTTAAAATCGCCATATTTAAGCCGGATAAAACATGGAAGGGTGAGACGGGCTTTATTACTGAACTTGTTAAAAAAGATTTTCCCGATGCCCGCGACTGTGCGGCGTATCTCTGCGGCAATAAATTTATGATTGCGGACGCCACAAAAATTCTACTTGACCGGGGTTGCCCCAAAGAGAGAATTTATACCGAAAAATTTGAGTAATTTTGGGCTATGAACCCCGTTAGAAGTTCAGCAGAGAACAGGCGGGGATACAATTACATACTCCAAGTAGAAAACCATTATTTATAAAAAATATGAGCTATGAAAACTTCTAACGGGGTGAACAAACAAAAAATATTTTCCCTAAAAATCGGCGGATATGCTGGACAGGGTGTCAAGGCCGCTGGCCTAATGTTTGCCAAGGTGGCCACGCGTTCGGGTTTCAATATCTATGATTATATAGAATACCCTTCGCTAATCAGGGGCGGTCACAATGTAATTCAAATTTGCGTCTCGTCAGAAACAGTGACAGCCCCCAGCCAAAAGACGGACTTACTAATTGCTTTTAACCAGGATACAGTCAACAAGCATGCCTCCGAACTTTTGCCGGGCGCTGGCCTAATGTTTGACGAGGCAGACAAACTTGATATTTCCAAAGTCAACAAGAAAGTTGAGATTTACCGTGTACCTTTTGCTGAGCTTACTCGCGAATCTGGAGGCAAAAAATTAATGGGCAACACAGTAGCCATTGGCGCGACCATAGCGCTTCTTGGTGGAGATTTGGAAATTCTAAAAAATTTGATTACTGATGAATTTAAAAATAAAGGAGCTGGCGTAGTTGCCGCCGACCATAAGGCGGCGGAGAGCGGCTATAATTATGTTAAAGAAAATTTTTCTAAAAATGTTAAAAAAAACCTCGCTCTCCAAAAAAACGCGCCTGCAAAAATGATAGTGACAGGCAATGAAGCCGTAGCCCTAGGAGCCATCGCCGCCGGCCTGGAATTTGCGGCTATATATCCAATGTCCCCTATTACCAATATCCTCCACACACTGGCCGCTTATCAGGAAAAATTTGGATATATTTACAAACAACCAGAAGATGAAATTTCAGCCATTAACATGGCTATCGGCGCTTCATTTGCCGGAGCCAGATCAATGACGGCTACTTCTGGAGGCGGATTTTGTTTAATGACTGAAGGCTTCGGCCTCGCTGGTATGACCGAAACTCCGGTTGTCATTATTAACGGCATGCGCGGCGGCCCAGCCACGGGCCTTCCCACATGGAGCGAACAGGGGGATCTTCGTTTCGCGCTTCATGCTCATCAGGGTGATTTTCCAAGAATTGTGCTCGCGGCCGGAGATGCCAAAGAGGCGTTTGATCTAACCATGCAAGCATTTAATTTGGCGGATAAATACCAAACGCCAGTAGCACTCTTGATTGATAAAAACATTTGCGAGAATGATCAAAGTTTTCCGTTTTTTGATATATCCTCTTATAGAATAGACCGCGGAAAATTTATAACTAAAAAACAAGATGCATACCAAAGATACGCGCCGACCAAAGACGGCATATCGGTGCGGACCGTTCCGGGGAGCGGCAATCATTTTATTGCGAATTCCGATGAACATGATTTGATTGGGTACTCAACTGAAGAAATATCTGATCGCAATGTCCAAATGGAAAAAAGAATGCTGAAGCTGAAAACCTGCGCTGGGCAAGACATGCCCGCGCCGATTATCTTTGGGCCAGCCAAGGCAGACCTAACAATCGTTTCTTGGGGCAGTAACAAGGGAAGTATATTAGAGGCCATTAAAAATTATAAAAACGTAAATTTTCTGCACCTCACCTGGCTAAGTCCTTTTCCGACAGAAGTAGTCAAAAAAATATTAAGCCGAGCCAAAAAAGTTATTGACATTGAGGCTAACTATTCAGCCCAACTCCGGGGGCTCATCAAAGAACAGACTGGTCTAGAGATTAAAGACACGTTGCTGAAGTATGACGGCCGTCCATTTTCCCCAGAAGAGATCAGAGAAAAGATTGATATACTTACGAAAGTACGAAATCGTACGAAAATACGAAATAGAACTTAGAACTTTTTCCGCCCGAGGCGGATCAGCCTTGGGCCGAGACTTAAAATTTTGCATTTTGACTTTTGCCTTTTGAATTATTCTTATCCATGCCTACCTTAGCTGACCTCTCAACTCCTTGCTCTCCAAACTGGTGTCCGGGTTGTGGAGATTTTGCCATTTGGGCCGCGCTTAAAAATGCCATGGTGCGCCAAGGTTGGGACAACACCAATTCAGTTTTGGTGGCTGGCATTGGCTGCCACGGCCACATCATAAATTTTATTAAGCTAACGTCTTTTGAAGGACTACACGGTCGGGCTATTCCCGTGGCCACTGGCATTAAACTCGCCAATCATCGCCTGAATGTTTTTGTCTCTACGGGTGATGGGGATTGTCTGGCCGAGGGCGGAAATCATTTTGTGCATGCTTGCCGCCGCAACCATGATTTAACAATTCTGATACACGACAATGCTATTTACGGCTTAACGACCGGCCAAACATCGCCTACTTCTCCTCATGGATTCCACTCAAAGTCAACGCCAGCCGGAAATATTGATGAACCAATTTCTCCGGTAACTTTGGCGATTGCTTCGGGAGCAACTTTTGTAGCTCGTGGATATGCCTCGGACATACCAAAATTAACGGAACTCATCATTCAAGCGAACGACCATCAGGGATTGTCGGTTGTGGACATTCTTCAGCCGTGCGTAACTTTTAACAAAGACTACACCCACGAATTCTTCCAAAAGAATACTTATTATCTGGGAAATAATTATGACCGCACGAATAGAGAAGCCGCTTTTAAAAAATCACTGGAATGGGATGCGCAAAAAATCGCTCTTGGTATTTTTTATGAATCCAACAAACCATCTTATGAGTCTCAACTTCCCCAACTTGCTGAAAAACCGTTAATTGAAAATCCGCTCGCCCGAATAGAAATGAATGATTTGTTTAAACATTTTTCATGATTCCCTATTGTAAATTAATTTTTTAATCTTTATACTATTTATATATGGCTGAAGACAAAGTTGTTCAAATTGGTAAATACAAAGTTAAGGTGATAAGGGATCTGTGCATTGGCGCGGCCTCGTGCGTGGCGGTTTCTCCAGATACCTTTCAGTTGGACAGTGAAAATAAAGCAATCATTAAAGAAACCAGCAAAGACGCTGAAGACAATATAATGCTGGCCGCCCAATCTTGCCCCACCAAAGCCATTGTTATTGTTGACAACGAAACAGGGGAGCAGGTTTGGCCGGTTTAATTTGTGTCTGCAAACAGTACGAAGGGGATCTACCCCGCACCTTTACTGAATACTCCACGGTCTTGGCAAAATGATAAGGGAACGTTAAATCTATCTTCTGCACAAAACAAATATGCTATAGAAAGGTGCGGGGTTAATCTTGCGTTGATTACCGCCGTCATTTCCGGCGTGTCAATTTTTCTTAATAAATACGCAGTGGAGGCGGTGAAACCCGCGCTTTTTTTTACGACCATGAAAAATATCGGCGTTGGATTTTTGCTCTTAGGCATTTTGTTACTGACAAAAAAATGGAAATTATTAAAAGACCTTAAACAGCGCGAGGTCATCTATTTGATTTTTATAGGCATTGTGGGCGGTTCGCTTCCTTTTTATCTCTACTTTACGGGGGTAACTCTAATCCCCGCCATCAACGCCGCCATAATTCACAAGACTTTGGTTCTGTGGGTGGCTCTATTGGCCATTCCTTTGCTGAAAGAAAAACTGACAAAAACGCAGGTCGTGGCTGTTATTTTTCTCTTTGCCGGCAATTTTGTGATTGGCGGGTTTAAGGGTTTTCAGTTCTCCATGGGAGAATTGCTGGTGCTTTTGGCCACAATGCTCTGGGCCATAGAAAATGTTTTGGCTAAAAAGATTTTGCCCAAAGTGGATCCCGATATTGTGGTGGCCGCAAGAATGATTATCGGCGCCGTAATTTTGCTGACAGCCACTACCCTGACCGTGCCTCATACCGTGAGCAAGGTTTTACATTTTAATGGCGCTCAATGGTGGTGGATGCTGATGACTGTTATTTTGCTGTTGGGTTATGTCATGAGCTGGTATCGCGCTTTAAAATTCGCTCCGGCTATCACGGTCACGGCTGTGCTGGTGTCTTCCACTCTGGTAACAAACATTCTCTCGGCCATATTTGTTACCCATGCTTGGACAATCAATATGGGTATTCAAGCTGTGCTTATCCTTTTAGGCCTTGCCCTATTTTGGATTTCCGCTAGAGAGGACAATATTAATATTGTTGAAGCAAGTACGATATCCTCTAGTTAGGATAGAGATTGTATTACTTCGGTAGTCCAAAAAGAGAGATTTTTTTCTTCCGCGGCAGTCAAAATTTTAATAACCTGTTTCCAATGAACGGCCACAAGGTCACCTGTTTTTAATCCCGGCGTTAATATAGAATTAAACGGCACGGTTTCTTTGAGCACTGTTAAGGTGTGTTTACCGTTTTCTTGCTTTAAGGAGTTGATATTAATCACAGCGTCACCGCCAACTATTTCTTCCACTTTTCCCCAGCGAATCATGCAATTATTCATTGAATCTAAGTTGAAAGGAACTGCTCCGCTCGCCCGGCCGACGCCCACGTGTAGCACCTGAAAAAGATGGCTGGGAATAAAAATTTTGGGCCTTCTTTGTTTGAGCTCATCCACCAGCCAGGCGGGTACGCCTTGGGCCAAAAAATTTTCCAACAAAAGATCATAATGCTCCCCCTTGGCCATTTTTAAATAATCATTGCCAATCCAATAGCCCTCCACAACCGGATAAGAAAGCTTGGGCAAATTCACGATGCTGGCCAGTGTTTTTAAGTAGGGGTGTAAAACAATAAAGTGTGAGACTTCTTCTTCAACGCCATCACACTCGCCAGAAATAATGCAGGCCTTGAATTTTCCCGGCGCCGTGTCTTTGCCGCAGTAACCAAGGGAGTTGGGCGGAAGAGAAAATCTTGACTCCAGTTGCAAGGCTGGTACGTCTATAGTAAATTTAGTCATATTAACTTTTAGTGTAAATCAAATAATCATGAAAGTCTATATATTTGGAAATGAGGATTTAAATGATGACAACCGAGCTTTTAAAGTTGCGGAAAAACTTACAGCTGATTTTGATAATGTGGAGTTCATCAAAGTAAAGCCAAACGAAGATCTGCCTTTTGCAGAAGAGAAGCACTTAATCATCATGGATGCGGTACAGGGAATTGAAAACGTTGAAGAGCTAAGCGGCCAAGACCTTGACCGCTTAGCCCTGTCACCCCGCGCCTCGGTGCATGATTTTGACTTGGGCTTCCAGTTGAAGTATTTAAAGAAGCTGGGGAAACTCGGAGAGGTGATAATTATTGGATTGCCAATGCAGGGGGAAATTGACTATTTTCTAATCCATTCAATTTTCAAAAAGTTAGTGGCGCAAGACATGCAAGGGTCATAAGCGCGGATTATTTTTTCCGCTTCCAGGCGCAGAGTGTTTTCATCCTTACTTAAATTTTCATTAAAATACTTTTTGAGATCATCTTCAATGCTGATTTGGTTTTGCGCCGTTGGCACGATGACATCATAATCTTCAATCATTCCTTTGGCATTCACTTTGGCCATGTGATACAAAATTCCGCGCGGCGCCTCTACCACGCCGACGCCCACGCCCGCTTGCGGCGGTTTTCGCACGGGCTTTTCTTCAATAATTTTGAGAGTTTTTAAAATATCAATGGCATCATCCACGCACTGTAAAATTTCAATGGCTTGGGCTAAATTATTGTGATGAACGTTGTTTGAAGGGAACACTGTCAAATACTCTTGAATGTCTTTTCTTGTTCGGGAGTTCAGCAAATCTTTGTTAAAATTCACTCTAGCCAGCGAACCCACCAGGTAATCCTCGTGCTCGTCGGAAAAGACGTACCCTTCGGCCTCAGAATACGGAATGACAACCGATTTTAAGAAATCATGAAACTTATCTTCGGCGACGCGCTTACCCGTGGAGTTTATAATGTCCCCTTCAATAAAGTCATAACTTTTTCCATTGCGCAAACACAAGTAGTCGGAATTTCTAATCAAACTTTCTTTGTAATCAAAGAATGTTTTAATTCCTCTGATAACCTGCGACCGAATATTCTCAAGGCGTGAAATTAAATCTGGAAATTGTGAGGGATCAGGAAGTTTGAGAAAACCGCCCACAGTTGGCAGGGGCGCGTGAATGGCGGCGCCAATAATAACCTCAGTTATGGCTGTGCCAATTTTTTTAATGTCAAAAGAATCGTGCAAAAGGATGTGTCCGATATCATCATGGTTATCTGGAATATCAATGATTGAGTCCACGCCTAAAACATCTGGCAAAACAAAGAAATATAAATGCAGAGCGTGGTCCCGAATCATCAGACCGTTATAGGCCAAACGCCGGAGCAGTTTTGTTTGCTCGCTTATGACAATACCTTGCGACTTTTCTATAGCTTCCAAGGAAGCGAAGAGATGTGCTACCGAGCAAGTGCCGCAAATTCTTGATAAAAACGACGACGCGGCGATGTAGGGTTTTCCCTTAACAGCTTCAGTATAGAATCGGCGATAGTCTTTAATGATAAATTTCAAATCTTTAACCCTATCGTTCTCAATTGTAACCTTGAGGCCGGCAGTGCCTTCAATTTTTGTTATATTATCAATTGTTATTTCTCCGCTGTGCATACCCCATTAGAAGGCCTTCACAGCCCCGCACGTGGCGGGGCTGATAAGATAAGAGTTTGAATAGATATTCATAGAACGTTGGTGGTAATAAAGTATGGCTAATACATCAAAGACGGCCTTCTAACGGGGCATGGTCAAGCAATCTTAAAAATCTTCAAGTACTTATTTAGTATCTCCAAAAAAGCAGGAACATTCATGGGGCAGCCATCAACCTTATCGTCCACTTTTATTATCTCCTCCAGTTTTTTAACTTTGGCGCTGTAATCAAAATGACTCATGTACCATTTAATTTTTTCATTGATTTGCTCGCCCACAAAAGCATTGCGACTGGCCGAGGGCATGCCAGTGCAAGCGCACGCTCCAATAGCCACGACATATTTGGCGTTGTTTCTTATTTTTTTTACCTCGTTTGCTTGAGTCTCTGAAGAAATCGCGCCTTCAATAAAAGCAACATCAAGACCGTCAAGCGAGTTTTTGGTCTTTAGGGCTTTGAGGTAACGAAATTCCACCACCTTTTTCCACTCATCAAGATGGTCATTAAGAAGTTCGGTCAGCAAAATAGTGCTGTCTTCCGAGCAAGTAAAAGAAAACCAGCCAATGACTAGTTTTTTATCAGCTGCGCTTTTTCTGGGTTCTGATTTCCTTTGTTCCATATGTGCTATTATAATAGCACATATATGTGTTTAGCAATCCCTGGAAAAATTAAAGAAATCAAGGGCAGACAGGTTTTAGTTGAATATCCTGAAGAAACGCGGCTAGCTCTCGTCGGCGATGAACCGGTCAAGGTAGGAGATTGCGTCTTAGTGCAAATGGGTATTGTTATAAAGATCCTCACGTCCGAAGAAGCCGCGGCGGCGAGCGAGGCTTGGAAAAAATAGCGGCAAACTTTTGTGCCCTCGATTTAGAAAATTCACAAACTACTCAGCCATCTCCTTCCTCTTTTGCATCAAGAATTTCTTCCCATGTCATAAAGGCCGAAGCGCCGATTTCTCCATCGTCTTCTATGCCCCCTAGCTCTACCGCATCGTCGAGAATATCGAGAACTACTAACCCCGGCACCGTTTCAATTTCGCCATTAAATTCTCTCGTTACTGTGAGCGCCCCTTCGCGAAGCGGGCGATCAGGATTTTGAAACACCTCTAATGAACGCCTAAACACCGGGCGAAGGCGCTCTTTCTTCTGTTCAAGCGTTTCCCCTTCTGGCATGTCTAGTGTTTTTGGTCTTTCACCCATAGTGTTTCTTGCTTAGTCACTTTACAACTTACTAATCACACCACATAACTCGATCATGCACAACGTCAAATTTTGTTTAAGTCTAGAAACGAATTAGCG
>MGEK01000003.1:20740-74906 GCA_001791325.1 Candidatus Uhrbacteria bacterium RIFCSPLOWO2_01_FULL_47_25
CCTTCGAGAACACCCGCCGCCAGAGATCACCGCTTCGGGCCGGCACGCATGACGTCGTTGATGCCATGCGTGCGAAGCATCATGGCAATGTCTCTCCAATCTTCCCCCTTCCACCGTTGATCATTCACTAGCTCGGCGAACGCCGCCAACAGCCCCAGCGAGATGCAGCTATCATCCGGCCAGTAGAGTTTGCCGTCCTCGCCTTCCGCCACAATGACTGACTCATCGCCTTCCGGAATGATGGCGAGAAGGTTATCCATCCCTTGACGCAACTGCCCCCGAATCCAATTGTAGGACACTCTCATTGGTTGACTCATCCGACCCTCCTTTAGTGTGAAAACACTTTAGGCGCTTCAAGAACATACGTCAATAGCAAAAAACGCCTTTGCGGGCGTTTTATTTTTTGGGTCGGCTGGGAATCGAACCCCCGCCTGCCGGCGGGCAGGCACAACCTTAGGCTTAAGAGGCCCCTGTGGCATCTACCCCGTCACTCGCCTATGCGTCGCCTGGGAATCGAACCCAGAACCTTGGGCTTAAGAGGCCCCTGCTCTGCCAATTGAGCTAGCGACGCAGGGGCGAGTGACGGGGGCCAGTTGTCCGCCCGAGGCGCCCTGCTCTGCCAATTGAGCTAGCGACGCATATTATACGGGCTTATGTTATGGCTTGTAGCTTGCGATTTGCCTCTAGAGGGAATTTCACCCCGCACCTTTCAATGCTCCCGGAGGGATTCGAACCCCCAATAACGGCTTCGAAGGCCGCTGTGATATCCCCGCCTGCTGTAGCTTTGCCCCTGGAGGGAATTGAACCCCCATCAACGGTTCCGAAGACCGTTGCTTTATCCGTTAAGCTACAGGGGCAGAAAAAAGTGCGGGGGAAACCCCGTTAGAGGATCTCGGCAGAAAAAGTTTTATTCAAAACTTTTTCTGCTAACCCAAAAGACTTATGCTAACAATAAAGATGGTTTGCAGTCTACCCCTTGATAGCGAGACAGAGACTATCCTCTAACGGGGTACACTCTACTACAAATTTTTTCACTCGTCTAACCGTTCAGGGTTAAGCATGTACAGCGCGGCAATATTTTTGTCAATAACGCCTTGCTGATAAAGATTAATCAATTCCTGATCCATGGGCACCATGCCCTCGCTCGCGCCAGTCTGAATGGCTGTTTTGATCTGGGCAATTTTATTATCACGAATAAGCGTGGACACCGCCGGAGTATTAATAAGTATTTCGCGCACTGCTGTTCGTCCGCCATTCTTTTTAGGCACCAGACGTTGAGAAATCACACTTTTCAAGGTCATAGAAACCTGCAGACGAACCTGATTCTGCTGATATGGCGGGAAGATATCAATAATGCGGTCAATAGTTTGGGACGCACTGTAAGTGTGCAAAGTGGCAAGCACTAAGTGGCCGGTTTCGGCTATGGTGATTGCCGCGCTTATGGTTTCTAGGTCGCGCATCTCGCCAACCATTATAATGTTTGGATCCTGGCGAAGCACGTGTTTTAACCCTTCAGCAAATGACAGTATATCAGTACCCAGCTGTCTTTGCTTGACAATGCTCCTTTTTGGCTCAAAGATAAATTCAATCGGATCCTCCAGCGTGACAATATGAGCAGAACGCTCCTCGTTAATTAAATTGATGATGGCGGCGAGAGATGTTGATTTGCCATGCCCAGTCGGACCAGTAATCAAAATCAGCCCTTGATCCATGCGCGCTAGTTTAAAAACCACTTCGGGCATTCCCAATTCTTCCATAGTCGGTATTCGTCCGGGAATGACGCGCGCCACCAAACCAATATGATCCCTTTCCCAGTGGAGGTTGGCGCGAAAACGACCGACCTTTTCCACTTCATACGCAAAATCAAGTTCCCTTTCCGTAATGAACCTATTTTTTTGCGCTTCCGTGATCATGACATAAACGATTGATTCCATGACTTTCGGAGACACGGCCCCATACTTCTCCATGGCAATTAACTGTCCATCAACACGGATGGTCGGAGGCAATCCAGTGGCTAAGTGCAAATCCGAGGCACCGCGCTTAACGGCGATCGTAAGTAATTCTTCTATATTAGGAGTACCCATATATTGATGTTAATATCTTACCACGATTTTTTAACTAACGCAGCCTGGGCAGCCGCCTCTTCGCCCTCCTGCTTGCTCGCCCCAGTGCCCGAAGCCACCTGCTCGTCGTCAAGATAGACCCCAATGGTAAATACTTTAGCGTGATCGGGGCCTATTTCAGAGAGAACCCTATAGCTTGGCGTGATGCCAACCTTCTCTTGAGCCGCTTCCTGAAATCTGCTCTTAGGGTCTAAATGCAATTCATGTTCTAAAATATAGGGCAGACGGGAAATAACCGTGCGGGTCACAAATTCGGATGTTGCCGCGAACCCTTGATCCATATACAAGGCGCCGACCACCGCCTCAAAAGCATTGGCCAAAATATACTGACGCGCCTTGGTGTTTACCTCCTTGGCTTCACCGCGCGAAAGATAAAGATAATCATTCAATGACAAACTAGCGGCAATTTCAGACAACATTTTGGCATTAACCAAACTGGCCCGCCAATTAGTAAGCTCACCCTCCGGATTGGGATAGGTGCTATACAAATACTCGGTAACAATAAGCTCAATGACTGCATCTCCAAGAAATTCCAAACGTTCATTGTGCCCGAGTGCGAAATTTGGATTCTCATTTAGATATGAACGGTGCACCAAAGCCTGCTCAAGCAAGGATGGGTCTTGAAATGAAACACCCAATATTGATTCAAGTTTTTTTAAATCAGCCATACCCCGCTAGAAGGCCTCCCCAGCCCCCCGCTTGGCGGGGCGGGGTTGAATAAGATAAGCGGTTGAATAAGTAATCATAATAGCGTTGGTGGTAATAAAGTATGGTTAATCCATCAAAGACGGACTTCTAACGGGGTTTCTTTAACTTTCCTTTTTTGGCTTTCTTTTGCAGAACGGGAGGAGCGTCGTCAGTCAAATTTTGTATGACCTCTTCTCCTGCTTCGGTGGTTGGTATTTCTTTATAAATTGCCCCCAAGACCCCGTTTACAAAACGACCGGATGACTCGCCGCCAAAAGTTTTGGCCAACTCAATTGCCTCATTGATAGCTACTTTGGCCGGAACTTCTTTGCCAAAGATAAGCTCAAAAACGCCCAGCCTTAATATGTTGCGATCTACAATAGTAATCTGGTCAATCGGCCATTCCGGAGCATAGCGTTCAATGTATTTATCAATGGCTGCCTGATTTTGAAGAACTCCTAAAATAAGCGAATGCACGAATCCTTGATCATCAAATTCAGGAGCGAATTCTTTCAAATTACGATCAGCTAAAGCCAAAATCTCCGCCTCGTTGTTATTGCCAGCACCGGCCGATAAAGGGTGCGAAAAGTCCCACTCATAAAGCGTCTGCATAGCAACTGTGCGAGAGAGATGACGGTTGGCCATACCCCGTTAGAAGGCCTCCCCAGCCCCCCGCTTGGCGGGGCGGGGTTGAATAAGATAAGCGGTTGAATAAGTAATCATAATAGCGTTGGTGGTTAAACCCCGTTAGAAAGGACGGGGCTCTATCACGCCCTTTTTATAATAATGAATTAACGTTTTTGATATCATCTTCGCCAGAAATAACGGGGACTTTCTAACGGGGTAAAGAGGTGGAATTAACACATTCAGACAACCTTCTAACGGGGCCTGCTCATAATTCACCCCCCTGGCTCATCCTTCTTTCACGCTTCTGCCTTGCTTTTGCCGATGGCCCAGTCGCTTCAATCGCCGCATCGCTACCGTCTCCACAACGACTCGGCCACGGTAAGTTCCACAATATGGGCAGACGGTATGAGGTAGAATCTTTTTATGACATTTTGCACAAGTAGTAAATGACCGCTTGGTTAAAGCGAAATGCGCGGCCCGACGCCGCTTAGAAGATTTAGTTCTCCTTTGACCTGGTAGTCCCATAGTTTATAGGTTAAAAGTTTCCGCCCAAGGCGGATCAGCTTGGAGCTGAAAAATTAAAAGTTTTGAGTTTTCCCGCCCAAGGCGGGTTGGCCTTGGGTTGAGACCTTTGACTTTTGACCTTGCTTTGCATCTTACCCAACAATAGTAATTGAGGCAACTCTATCCTTCTCTCCCCTAAACCGCATCAACCGCACGCCTTGAGTCACGCGATTCAGGACACTAACTGAATCATAGGGCAGACGAATCACCTGACCGCTGGTTGAAATCAAAATAATATCGTGCGCTTCTCCTTTGTGATGTCGCGCTATGATTGCTCCAACAACCTCGCCAGTCTTTTTAGTAACGGCCATGGTTTTCACCCCAGAGCCGCCGCGCCCTTGAACCTTATACTGTGTAAGTTTAGTGCGTTTGCCAAAGCCATTTTCACTAACTACTATTAATTCCAACTCTTTTATTTCTCCAACTGTGGTTGGGACGACGCTCAAACTTACCACCTCGTCACCGGACTTTATGCGAATCGCCCTGACACCGCTTGCTTCCCGACCCATTTCCCGCACACCTTTTTCCTTAAACCGAATGGCTTGTCCTCGCTTGGTTATGATCATTATCTCATCTTGCCCTGAAGAAAGCATGACCCATTTCAGGGCGTCACCAGACTTCAGACGCATAGCAATGAGACCAGAGCGACGAACATTGGCAAAATGTTCATAACTAACTTTCTTAATCATGCCCTTGGTAGTTCCCATAACAAAGTATCGTCCAGTCTTTTTGCCGCCAAAGGGTAAGACAGACGTCACGCTTTCGCCGGGGGCTAATTGCAAGAAATTGACAATGGCCTGCCCTTTGGATGTTCGTGAACCAGCCGGCACCTCGTAAGCCTTGAGTTGGAAGACACGACCCCGCGTCGTGAAAAACAAAAGGTCAGCATGCGTGGTAGTCACAAAAAAATGTTCAACCATATCTTCTTCTTTTGTGGTTAACCCCATTACCCCCTTGCCACCGCGGCTCTGGGTGCGGAAAGTTTCCGGTGGTAACCGCTTAACATAACCGTCGTGGGTTATAACAACAACCGTAGGCTCGTTGGGAATAAGATCCTCCTGCCTGAATTCACCCACTGCTTCAGGCACTATGGTTGTCAGCCGCGGCATCGGAAATCGTTTTTTCATCTCAAGTAATTCCGATTTGATAACACCTAAAATCTTCTTGGGTGAAGATAACAACGCTTCCAGTTCTTTGCTAAGCGCAAGTTTTTCTTTAAGCTCCTGCTCAATCTTCAACCGTTCAAGATTGGCAAGTTGTTGGAGGCGCATCTCCAAAATAGCCACGGCCTGACGTTCGGTCAGTGAAAACTTGCGCATTAAATTACCCCTCGCCTCATCCTTGTCGGCCGATTGCTTAATGGTCTTGATAACCGCGTCAATATTATCAACAGCTATTTTCAGTCCTTTCAAAATATGCGCCCGCTCTTTGGCGCGCCCCAGATCGTACTCCGTCCGCCGTCTAATAACGGTCTGACGGTGTTTGATATGCTCTTCAAGTACGGTCTTTAGGTTCAGCACTCGGGGCTGCACACCGTCAACCAAGGCCAGCATATTCATGTGAAAAGTCTGCTGCAGCTCGGTTGATTTATATAACTGGTTTAGAATCTTTTTGGGATAACTGTCTTTCTTTAAATCAATCACAACACGCACGCCATCTCGATCAGACTCATCACGAAGATCTTTAATGCCCTCAATTTTTTTATCATGCACCAAATCGGCGATGTGACTAACAAATTCAGCTTTATTGACCTGATAAGGAATGGCCGTAATCACGATGCACCATTGGCCGTTTTTATCTTCCTCAATTGCCGCCACACCGCGCATAAGAACAGCGCCCTTGCCCGTACCATAAGCCTGATGAATTTCTTTCACGTCATAGATCACGGCACCGGTTGGAAAATCGGGCCCCGGAATGAACTTCACTAAATCCTCGGTTGTGGCTTCTGGATTATCAATGAGATAAACAATACCATCCACCAGTTCGCCCAGGTTGTGCGGCGGAATTGATGTCGCCATGCCAACAGCAATACCCATAGTGCCGTTAAGTAATAGCCCCGGAAGTTTGCCCGGCAAAACTCGCGGTTCTTCATGAGTGCCGTCGTAATTTGGCACAAACGACACTGTCTCTTTGTCTATGTCAATCAACAGCTCTTCGGCCAAAGATGACAACTTGGCTTCGGTGTAACGCATGGCCGCGGCAGAATCGCCGTCCCTGGAACCGAAGTTTCCCTGTCCGCTGACCAATGGACCGCGCAGTGAAAACTCTTGCGCCATGCGCACCATAGCGTCATACACAGCCACATCCCCATGAGGGTGATATTTACCCAATACCTCGCCGACGACTGTCGCCGATTTGCGAAACTTGGCCGAAGACTTCAAGCCCATTTGCCACATGGCGTAAAGAATGCGGCGCTGTACCGGTTTCAAACCGTCGCGAACATCAGGCAATGCCCGCGACACGATAACAGACATGGCATAATCCAAATATGATTCAGACATTTCCTCCACGATGCCGCGGGGCAAAACGGCACCGATCGTTGTGTTGGATTGATTTTCTGTATTGGATATTTTCATTACAGTATGCTTGGGAATTATCTAGCAGTTGAAGCAGGACCCGGCGGCGGCGACTGGATAGCTTGTTCTTCAAACTTGCGCTTTAATATCTCAATTTCTTCACTATTCAGTTCAGAGCCTGAGGCCTGACTAGGCGCCAATAAATTGCCGTTCGGAGAGGTCTCTCCTTTTTGCAAGTCATCTAATGACTGATTAACTTTTTGAAATAAATCAGTCAGATTGTCTTCTGCTTTATTAAGTGGGAAAGAGTCGTTTGCAATATCCGCGGGAATGGTGAGAGAATAACGCAGAGTCCAGAACCAGCCAAACACAATAATCACCATGCTGACAGCAACGCCTGCCCACATCAAAAATTTGCGGCGCTCTTTATCAATGGTCTCGTTAGGAACAATCAGTCTGTCGCCCTTATCTGAGGATCGGGTTTCCTCAAAAATATTCTCTTTCTGCTCCTTAACCAAAAACGGAGATGGGTTAGTTTTCAAAGCAGCTTCATCTTGCCTGGCGACAACTGGCATCATAGGAATTACTGATACGGTTGCTTGACTGGCCGCAAATTTGGTTTTGAACGGCTTGCCGCGAACAGCGCGCTTCTTCTTCAGAATGATGCTGCGTCGTGGAGACGAAGGCGTGCCCTTGGCGCGCGGTTTCTTAGGCTTCAAGGATGACGAGGCGCGTTTCTTCATTTGGCAAATCCTTCTTTGTGACTGAGACCTTTGGTAAGCGCTCTGGCGATTTAACGCCCATAGCTTGACAAAACTTTTCAACCGGCTGGAGCGAGACAAGACCCGGCTGACGGTAATGCATGGGAATAACTAAGCGCGGTTCAATGGCACTCACGACTTCAGCGGCTTCAGCCGGCCCAAGCACTGCCCCGCCTCCTACGGGCACAAATAAAACATCCACATCTTCAAGAAAGCTGGTCGCGGCTTCATCGTTCTTTTCAAGATTGCCAAGATGCCCAAGCCGCACTCCCTCAATCTCCAATCTATAAATTGTTTGGGTGCGATTGCCAAACACTTGGCCCTCAACAAACACTCCCTTCGCTTCAAACTCACCGGGGGTTTGAATGATAAAAGGACTGTTTTTCAAAAAAGAAAGTGCCTTTCCTAAAGAAGGACGCGGCAATACTAAAATGTCAGCGCTGATCTTAGGCATTTTCAACTCCTGACCATCAATGGGATCAATCAAAACGCTGACTTGTTTCCCCTCAATTTTAAAACAATTCTGGCCGAGCCAGGTAATAGTCATAAATATAATTATGTTCTTTAATAACTATAATTTACCACAAAAAAACAGGCTTGGGAAGCCCATTTTGAACAAAGAAAGAGGGGACAGGATTAGTGGATCCTCCCCCCCCTCGCAGCTACGTCAGACCTAACATGTGCGCACCGTCCGGTGACAATCTAAAATGGTACCGAATCAGCCCACGGCTTTTCCGGAAAACCAGCCGATCGTCAACAGCCAATTGCTTCACTAACTCGCGCACCGAAGACTCGGTCTGATTGATGAGATACGGCCTGCCATTGATTGACTGCGCCCGACGCTGAACCTTCACACAAACCCGGTGCGAACGCTTGTCATAGCAACAGTAGCACCATATTCCATTCGCGCTGGTGGCTGATCGTCGTCCCATCCTCTTCATTCCTCCTATGGTTGTATTCACCCCACTGACCGACAAGCCAACCACAATCCTACACTCACGGCGGACCGCGTTCCATGCCCTCCTCCTCTCTCTTTAAAGCTCTATGGCGTTGTGTTTATAAAACTAGTCTTGTTATCAAAAAATTGCAAGTACCCCCTGCCCCATTCCTTAGCGACACGCCTAAATGGCAACAAGGCCTGTTCAATACGGTGCAATTGGAGTATAATTTAGCACAAAGAAGGTATGAAAAAATAAGGTAATAAGCCCTCTAAATAACTATGATTCCCATAGTATCAATTACCGACCTCGTATTGGCCGTTTTATGTTTCGGCATTTCGGCCAAACTCTTTGCTTCTTATAAGACAAAGCCGTCTCAACTCATGCGCTATTTTTTGGCCTTTTATCTCTTTTTTGGAATTTCTTTCTTGTTTTTTTCTATCCCCGAAATCTTCAGCAAGCATGCTACGATCATCACTGTCTTTAATATTCTGGCGTATTTATCTTTCTATCTAGCCCTCGCCTATATTGCGCAGGTACCTTTTGATCTTTTGGGAAAGACAAGATTGGCTATGGGTATCTTCTATTTCGCGGCTATCTTTGGAATTATCTTCGTAATCATGAGGTTCGTTGATTATCATCCCAGTGTTCCAGAAATAAAAGGGAGTTATATCTTCTGGAAACCCATCTATGCCAGCTGGCTCCGTTCAGCAACGGGAATTTTTTCCGGCGCGCTGGCTATTATTACAACAATTATTTTTTACACGCAGGGAATAAAACATCGCGCCAATCGACTAGTATTTATCCGCTCTATGTGGATGGGTACGGGATTGCTCTTTTTGCTTTTCTCTTCACTCTCAACTTATACTCTGAACCCAGCAGCGCTATTTACCCCCATTCTTGTTTCCACTATTTTGGCCATGATCGGTCTTATATTGATATTTATTGGAGTTCTCTATAAAACAGAAGAGACGATTGAGCCCAGTTCAACACTTAATTAATCAAAGCTAGAGTTCACGTTTAAAAACCACAAGGTTTAAGCTTTTTTAAAAATTGGGCAGGGAGGAATTTTCAAGCCCATGGCTGATGCACCTCGGGCGGAGGACTTACTCAAGGTGCAGGGTGAACCATGCTTACTCGCCTGCCGGCAGGCGAGTAAGCCAATGCAGTTTGCCCCGCACCCTCCGCCCAAGGCGGATTGATGCAAGGCCGCCTGCCCGTGCCAATCATTGTGCCCTAGCAAATGTTGCTGTCAACTCCGTTAGTGCATAGGGAAGTCAGAGAGCTTATTGATGATTTTGTGTGGTTTTGCTCCTTGACGATCTAAAGGTTAGCGCAAAAAGAACAATCAAAACAAGGGCGGCAAAACCAATGCCGATCCAAGGAACCCAAGGATAACGTTCAGTGACCCGACTCTCTTCTTTGTCACAAACATCTCCCAAGCCATCGTCATCTGTGTCTCTTTGATCCCTATTAGGAAGGTTGGGACAGTTGTCCTTATTGTTCATTATGCTGTCTTGATCAAAGTCATCACAGGTGTCGCCCCGACCGTTGCTATTTATATCCTCTTGATCTGAATTAGCAACAGACACGCAATTGTCGCGCAAGTCCGACACTCCGTCCTTGTCCATATCGGCAATAGTATAATTTGGATTGTTTCGGGGGCTAACGTAGGCAATCTGAAGCACCCCCTCACTAATTGCCAAATTTCCAGCCTCGCCAACGGGAGGCGCGGCTTGCCTATCTGGATCAAAATAAATACGGTAGGTGTGCCCCGGCTGGGCCAAAAAACGCAGAGTACGAGAACTAGTCTCGGCCGCATTTTCCTGAATTAAACGCAGTTCCGTTACGCGCAATGGTTGTCCGTAAATGAATGTAACCACCCACCTATTAGAAGTCGTTTGCGGAAAACGAATTGTTTGCTGATCCATCCGGCGATTGGCCAGCACTATCCTCTCTATACCGCTAATAGTCGCGCGAATTTCAACAGAACTTGGTAAGGCTACATAATTATCGAGCAGGGTCGTAAGAGCGGAGGAAGTAATGGGATAGACGCTTGTTAAAACAATTTGCACTCGCCCTTGCTCATTCTCTGATAAATCAAACTCTGCGTATGTATTAACATTGTTGTCCACCAGATAATCCGCCACACTCAAGCCGGAGTTGGCACGGACCGATATTGGTATCTGATTCACAAACCTTTCCTGCCGAAAGAAATGGGGCTCAAAAGAATTTGTTGTTTTGTCAAGAACGGCGAAATCAAATCGTTCAATAAATTCATCGGCAAAAGGAACCTCAACAACTGTCGGTACATTGATTGAAAGATTATCAACCTCTTTAAAATACCGATAGGCGTTAATGACATTAAAAATTGAATCCTGTGTCATTACTTGAGCATTGGCTGTAGCAGCGGAAAAAATAATAATGCCAAGTAGCAAAGATATTCTAAACTTCATATTTATTGATTGGAGCTGGGGTGATCAGCGATTTTTCGCTGGCGCCCAAAAAATGCCGTACTCACGAGCAAGGCGCCGATCATAAAGAAAGTAACAATCTTACCGGCAATTTCCATTTTCCAAACATCAACCAAGAGCAATCGGCCAACGACAAAGACGAGCAGTACCGCGCCATAAATCTTCAACACTCTTTTCTCGTTGGCTAGACCGTAGAAATAAGTAATCAATCCGATGATGGTATAGACGACCAAAGAAAGCATTACCGCTGTATCATCATTTCTCAAAAGAGCATGCAAAGAAAGCCACAGCAACGCATAGAAATATAATGAACCGACCACTAGAAGCGAAGTATTAACTTGCGAGGCCTCTTTGTCTTTAGCTTCTCTCACGCGAGGAAGGAAAAATAAGCCCAGCCCCTCTAAAGTTAACCCCAAAACCAATAAAACAAAAAAGTGTTTATGAAGTACACTGGTCGCCCAGATGGGTGACGTCAGACTGTTAGAAGAAAGTACTATGGAGCCGAGTAAAAGCAAACTCACCCCTTCGGCCACGTGCACGTCTTTAAGAATAACATAAGCCACCAGAGCAATCATGCCGCTTTCAATAGTATAGGCAATGGTTAAAGCCGCCCCATTTAATTCGGCGGCCGTGGCCGCAGCCAGCATGGCCACCCCCACGCCGGCATAGACATAAAACGGTTCTCGCCGCTGGGTCAGGCGAAATGTCAAAAAAGCCCCAGCGGCAAACACAATCATCCAGGCCGAGATAATTAAACTCTTCCATTCATCTGGCGCAGCCGCCATAATCCACGATAGCAGGAAAAGGCCATTGCCTCCGGCGGTGATAAGATCAGGAATAATATCGCGGCCTTTTAATTTCAAAATTCCGGCGGTGTTGGTAATGAAAAATATAGCCGTAAAGGCGTAGGCAAACGGAAGTAACGCACCTAGATCGGCTGAAGTCAAAGAAAAAAGATGCGGCCAGCTATAGACAGCCACAAGAATAAGCGCGGCCGCCGTTAGCTCTCGCTGACCGGTCAAGGCCACAATCCAAATCGCACCCAAAATAACCACAAACAAATACAAAAACAAACCCACATAGTCGGGGGCGGGCGAGTTTGTAAACAATGGCGCGGCGCCAGCCAGAATTAAACTGGCCAAAGACAAAGACTGGCTGTTGTATTTGACGCTAGCCAGAGCCACAAAGGCCGTACTTAAAAACATCACCACGAGCGCGCTTAAGGGAGTAAAGAAATCGTAAATTTCACGCGCGGCAAAAATGGTAAGCAAGATGGTGGTTGACCCAAGCACCAAAAAAACTCCTCCTTGATTTAGATAATCTTTTATTCGCCAAGAGCCCAGTATTATAAACAAAGCGCCGGCAATAATGCCAAGAGTAATGCGACCCATCGGGCCAATCCAGTTGTTTAGAAAGGCGTAAGTGGCCAACCATCCAAAGCCAATCAGTAAAAGAAAAGCTCCCAACTTGAGGAGCCAGTCTTCTTTTAACCAAGCAATAAATTTTTCTAAATCAATTGACCCCGCTTGTATAGGTTGGACTGACGGCTCAAACGCAGCGTTCAGTGGCGGTGAATAAACTGGCCTTGGAACAGCTGAATAATTTGGTTCGGGCGTTGATTGAGTAGAACCGGACTGCAAAAATTGCTCAAGCCGTTGTACTCTTTGACGAAGATTAAGCACTAATGCCAAAAGCACTATTCCGCCAACAAAGAGGAGAAAGTACATATACTCGCATTATAGCACACCTGCTTATTAAATCACTGTCGGCTGTGGTTGTAAAAAATGGATTCCTTAGTCCTTGCAAACCCCTCTTGGTTGATGGGAGTGCAATAATCGGAAGTAAATGCCGAGGGAGGGACTTGGCCGCCGCCATCCGGCGTGGTCCCGCCTACCTCTAGGTTTGAAATTTTGTGGGCGGGAAACCCTTAAGCTCTTGCGAGCGCCCCGCTCGGCGGGGTTTGCTTTTGCCTCCGAGAGGATTCGAACCTCTAACCCTTTCGGGACGTGGTCCTAGGCCACGCGCGCCCGCCTGCCATAAGCCTGTGTGCAGTATTCTTAAATTAGTCCGAACCCACCTTCGCTAAAGCTACGGACGGGCAGGCGCATTTCGCCCTTCGACAAGCTCGGGGCGAGGAAAACCCCCCGCGAAAAAATTCAGAAGTTGCGGCAGAGCCGCACCGTTGACAACCTGCCCGAATGAATTCGTTCAGGCGGGTTTCAAGTTTTTCTCTGCCCAGTACCGAATTCATTCTGGTGCGGGGTTTGATGGCAAATTCTAAAAAATTTTAATCTGGTAAAAATAAAGCCCCAATAGCAAAATGGTAAAAATTATTTCTGGTTTTGAAAATATTGGCAGGAATCCTCTAATCTTTTTCTTAAATGGATACAAATATTGTTTTTCATCTATATCAGGCCAATCAAGAACAAGATGAATGAGATATGCTACAAAATAATAAAGAGCTGCTTCCTTGCTTATGAACAATACTGGAATACTGGTAATAACTGCTCCAAAGATGGAATGCATGTATTTTGTCTTAGAACGAATCCCATATTTATCCTCAAATCTAATAGCCTCAATAAGTTTGCCCCAAGAAAAAATTTTGTGTTGATATAAAACAAATAAATGATCTATATCTGAAATTGCAGAACCAATAAACCAAAACCAAGAGAATTCCGAATTATTTATCGGCATTGCTCCTACTATGAAGTGGGCTAGAATCATAAACTAGTATTCATGTCTGAAACAATAAGAATTAAAAATTTTTTTCCCCCAAATTATTTGGTTCGCGTGAAGTGTATAATAACAAATGTACCGAGGGAGGGATTTGCCACCGCCATCCGGAGGGGTCCCGCCTGCCTCTAGGTTTGAAATTTTGTGGACGGGAAACCCTCAAGCTCTTGCGAGCGCCCCGCTCGGCGGGGTATGCTCTTGCCTAAACCCTTGCCCCATTCTTAAAATAGTTCGAACGCATTTCGCCGCCTGCGGCGGCGAGGAAGCCCCTCGCGAAAATGAGCGGCTTCGCCGCGAACCGGACAATTTCAAGTTTGAATGATTTCAGCATAAATCATTCCAGTAAATTTTTCAATCATTTTTCATTGAAAAATTTACTACTTTGGCGGCAAATTCTTTTATGAAAATTCTTAAATCAAAATTAAAAAGAAAAGAGCCGAATCGCGTGAGCAAGACGGCTCTTGTGGATTGGCCCCAGCAACGCGAGTTGCTAGGACGGTGGAGAGACGACGGCGGGCTGCTGCGATCTTCGTCGGGCCCGTATTGGAAGCACCACGAATTGCCAGAGCAGGCTGGTCAACAACAGAGCCAGCGGAAACGCCAGCAAGTACGCTCGGAGATCGTGCGAGGAATACGTCTCCGTATCCTCTCGTTGTCTCTTGACCGCATGGTTGTACTCTTCAGCCAGCGCGGGAGCGGCATGTTCGAGGTTCTTCCACGCCTGATCCACTTCGGCTTGGGTCTTGTTGATCTCGGGAGCAACCGATCTGATCTCCTTCACGCTCGAGATGAAGAAGAAAAGACAGACAGCAAGTCCTACGACTCTCAAGATAATCCATGTCTTTTTCAAGGAGCACCTCCTTTCGGGGTTTGGTTTTGCCGCAACACCCGCGGCGGGGACTACCGGTTATTCATAATTCCGATAATGCTGGAGGATAGCATTTTGGACCACGAAAGTCAAGAGGCGGCAAGCGCCGCCTCTTGGGAGTGTTTGAAAAATTTTTCTTTTCTGCTTTTAACGGAATCGGGAATTTCTTTTTGCCCCGAAAACTCCGTACGATTTGGTCGCCGAGCGGCGCGTTTCGCGCCGCGAGGCATTGACTTTTCCTACGTGGTGCCGGAGGAGAGATTTGAACTCTCAAGCCTTTCGGCATACGGTCCTAAACCGTACGTGTATACCAATTTCACCACTCCGGCGTAAGGCACATGGCGGGCAGGTATGCCAATGGAGTTTACCCCATATCATCCGCCCGAGGCGGATTGGTGCGGGGGCACCTGCCCATGCCCTCATTTTGCCCTAGTCAATACTATTGTCAATCTTTTACGGCTAACGCTGTGAGAGATGTTTAAAATTTGGCACATCGTAGAAATTATATGACACAATAAATTTTTTATAGTAAACGAGGCCCAAATCTGCTGAATGCAGACGGGCCTCGTGTGGTGAAGCGTCAGGGTATGACGCCGATGCGGGTGGTCGCTATCCTGTTGCTCGCCGAGCTCATCTTCCATGGCCTGAATGACCTCTTCGAGTCGCACGATGTAGGCGAAACACTCGCCCCGTCGCCGCAAGTAAGCGGCCTCGGCACGGCACTCGGAAATGAGGCGACGCAACGTTCCGCGGCTTGCCCGACCGATCACCAACGTCCTCATGGTAGTCATGAAACCCTCCTTTCTCACGCATTGTGAAGCGCGGTGATTATCTATAGAATATATAACCCCACAATGGATGTCAATCACTTCGGTTGTTTCTCAGAGGAGCAAGACATTGCTTGGATGATGCTGTTCCTCCAGAAATCGTCACAACGCCCTTGGCTGCGCTGTATCACCCGTCCTTAACACATATTTATTCAAAGTGATATAATATACAGAATACGGAGTAAAATATGACTTCTTTTGGCAATCAGCTACATCTTTGGGCTCGTACCCATTTATTGTTGGGTAAATTTACTCGCTTTGTTTTTTACGCTTCACTTGTCCTGCTTGGCTGGTACTATATAGACAGTGCCGATGCTCTCGGTACAGAAATGGAAAATATTAAACTTGGACAAATATTCAACGTCCTCATCGGCCTTGGCATCATTATTATTGCGCTCTTCGCGTTCTTCCATTTCCCGGAAGAAGCTAACCCGCTGGCCGAATACGGCATCTATCGCACCGTCTGGGGCAACTTAGGTATTTTTATCATTATCATTTGCGCTCTTATATATGGATGGTTATTTTTCTACAACCATTTTGATCGTCCATTTTTTGAAAGAATCATTTTGCTTTATAACGAACAATCAACAAGAGGAGAGCGATTACTAAATTACTTTTTCAAAAAATAAATCCCGTTAGAAATAATACTCAATCGCTCTGCGGCGTGTTTTACCGCTCGAGACCATTCACGAGGGGATCGCAATATCCCGTGGAAATTTCTAACGAGATAAACAAGAAACACCAAATCGATCAATGTATCTTATTTAATAATCTATTAACTATTTACTAACTCAAGCACTATGGATCAATACCAGAATAAAAGTTTGTCATTCGTATTGTGGCCGGCTATCATCGTCGGATTTTTTATTGCCCTGCCCGCGCTCGCCGCGCCTGACCATATTGTTATTAGCGAAGTTCAAATTGGCGGAGTGACGGCCACGGACGAATTTGTTGAATTATTTAACCCTACTTCATCACTTGTCAACCTCACGGGTTGGCGCCTGTCAAAACGCACGGCCAGCGGAAACCAGACTAATCTATTAACGGTGTTCCCCGATATCAATTTGCCCGCTCAAGGGCACTTTCTCATCACCCACCCCACTGGCTACACGAATACAATAACTAATGACGCCCAGTATTCTACGGCAGAGTCGCTGGCCGCCAACAATACCATTGTTCTGTTTTCTGATGCTGGAAATACACTCGTGGACTTGATTGGCATAGGAACAGCGAGCTCATTTGAAGGAGCCACCGCGCCTAATCCGCCAAACGGCCAGAGCATTGAACGCCAGACCGGAAGTGATGGCATTATTGATAGCGACAACAACATGAATGATTTTGTTCTAACTGCCTTGCCGACGCCACTAAATTTGACAAGCCAGCCGTCTCCCGAATCAACACCACCTCCTGAAGAGCCTACAACGTCGCCCGCACCGAACGACACCACTACTCCGCGCCCGCCAGCCCCACTTAGCGGAGGTGGCTCTGCCGGGCCTCTCTCTATCTTGCCGGGCGATATTTTAATCAATGAATTTGTGGCTGATCCGACCGATGAAGATGAAGAATGGATTGAACTCATAAATCGCACGGGGCGCGACATTGATCTAACTGGCTGGATAATTGAAGAAGGGGGAGAGCGCCAAACTATTCTTAGCGGCGCTGTCGCTGGCACTGTGCCGAACAATTTTTTCGTCGTTATGAAGCCAAAGGGCAATCTCAATAACGCCGGCGACCACATCGCTCTAAAAACCCAAAACGGACAAATTATTGATGAGTTAAGTTATGGCAACTGGGCTGACGGGAATCTCGCCGACAATGCGCCGGCAGCTAGCGATCCAATGTCGGTCGCAAGAACGATTGACGGTCTCTACACAGGCAACGAGGCGATTGATTTCACTGCCACCCTTACGCCCACGCGAGGATTGTCAAATATTGTCACCGCCACTGGATCAACCGCCGTGTCCGGACCAGCCACCCTGCGTCTCTCGGAACTTTTGCCAAATCCAACCGGCACCGACACAAATGAATTTATTGAAGTAACCAATATCGGCACTGCCGAGGTCAACATTGTCGGCTGGCGCGTGGCTGACGCCAGCGGCAACGATTATACAGTACGCGACAATGATTTTACAAATCCCATTATCCTGCCTGGCGCTTATATTTCTCTGTCACGTACCTTGACGGGCATTGCTCTCAATAACACGGGCGGAGAAACGGTTCGTCTTTTTCCGCCCAATAATTCCTCACCAGTGCATGAGGTAAGCTACCGCGATAGCGCGCCAGAAGGCGCGAGCTGGGCGAGTACGACAGATCAATGGAGCTGGACAACTACCCCAACACCGGGAACGGCCAACATCTTAACTATCATCAATCGTCCACCAATTATTTCCATAGATTTGCCGACAGACGGACTCACGAACGATAAATTGTTATTCAGCGCCGAAGACTCAACTGATCCTGATGGTGACGCTTTAACCTTCCAGTGGACTTTTGGCGATGGAGAGAGCGCCGGGGGCGAAACCGTATCTCATGCTTATGCTAAAGCCGGCCGCTATCGAGTTAAACTAGTTGTTAATGATGAACACAATGGCAAAGACAGCATGGAACGTACTGTAATTATTGAATCAGCAACAGAGCCAGGGCCGCAAGTTCTTGGCCTTAGCGCTGTTTCCGGCACAGCAGAAATCATCTTAAATGAAATTTTTCCCGCGCCGCAAAAAGGGGAAGAAGAATGGATTGAATTATTTAATACAGGCGCCGAGTCAATGTCTCTGACGGGCTGGTCAATCCAAGATGCCAGTGGCCGAAATTATATGATGCCCCAAGGTTTAACCATTTTGCCCAATGGCTATCTGGTTCTTAAAAAATCTCAAACTCGTCTGGCTCTAAATAATACCGGTGACGATGTCGTGCTGTTAAATGCCGCTGGCGAAATTGCCGACGAAACGTCTTACCCGACAGCCAAAATAGGAAGAAGCTGGGCGAGGGACGAAAATGATGAATGGAATTGGACGAACGCCCCCACTCCGCTGGCAGATAATATTTTTAGCGCGGAGGAAAACAATGTTGAAACCGAAACAACGGCTGCCGCAAAAACAAAACAAGCTCCAGGTGGTCTCATAACAATCAGTGGTATAGTCACGGCCGCGCCGGGCATGATTGGCGAGCGCGTGGTTTACCTGGGGGGGATTAAAGTGGCCGGTGTGGTGCAAAATTTGAGAGTTGATCTGGCCGTTGGACAAACTGTTCCTGATATCAACATGAACGATGAGGCTCAAGTAACCGGCAAAATCCGCCAAGTGCAGGGAGAACAAAGAATGAGTGTGGCAGACAACAATGACGTGGTGGTTTTGAATAAAAATAATCAAATGATTGAGCCAACGGCCCTTGAAGCTACTGATTTGGAAAATAATTTGGGACAACTGGTTGTGGCCGACGGAACCGTCAGTAAAAAAACAAGCGGTGGATTTGTGATGGAGCTTATAGACGGAGAAACGATACGCGTCATTATTCCGCCGGCGCTTAAAAGCAAATTAGCATATCCTGTTAACGCGGAAGTGACGACCATCGGCATTCTTAGCCACACCAATGCTGGCTTTCGGCTACTGCTTAGAACCGAAAAAGACCTTGTCGTAAATGCATCGGCTATTGTAGAAGAGGCCGCTCCGGCAGATGCCCCTACTCCCGTTTTGTCGTCATATCTAACAGTAACGATTTTTGGTTCATTGATATTGGCTGGCGCCCTGTTTTATCTTTATTGGCAAAAACGAGACAAGACGTCTCTAGTTATGGTAGAAGGCATAGATGAGGAAGAGATGGTATAAATAAAAGCCGTAGGCTGTAGGCTGTAATGGGTACAAAACATGCGATGTGCAACATAAACAAATTATTGGTATAATTACGCTATGACAAAAGTTACCACAGCGGTAATCCCAGCGGCCGGATTTGGCACACGTTTCCTGCCAGCCACTAAGGCCCAGCCCAAGGAAATGTTGACTGTGGTTGATAAACCAGTCATTCAGTACGTCGTTGAAGAAGCGGTAGCGGCTGGCATTACCGACATCATTATTATTACCGGGCAAAGCAAGCGCGCCATTGAAGATCATTTTGACAGAAACTTTGAGCTGGAAGCGCTTCTCCGAGAAAAGAAAAAAAAGAATGCCCTAAAGGAAGTTAAAAATATATCTAACCTTGCTAATTTCATCTATATCCGCCAAAAAGAGCAACTGGGTGACGGCCACGCGGTGCTAGAAGCTAAATCGCTCCTGCGAGGACGGCCTTTCGCGGTGCTCTCGGGCGATGACATTATTGAGGGTTCAGAGTTAAAAGAAATGATTACCACGTATAATGAGTTCAGCGCACCAGTGGTCGCTGTAACCAGGGTGCCAAAACTAAATGTACAACGATACGGAATCATAGACGGCATTAAAATTCGCCACAATCTTTATCAGCTCACCAAGGTCGTGGAAAAGCCGAGTGTTAAAAAAGCTCCGTCTAACCTGGCTATTATTTTTCGCTATATTGTGACTCCCGAATTTTTGACAGTGCTTGAACGCACACCGCGCCGCCACGGGCATGAACTTCGCATGGCTGACGCCATGGCCCGCTACATTACTTATCATCCCGCTTATGGCTACCTGACTACCGGCACTTGGCATGATTGCGGCAGTAAGCTTGGACTGCTTAAAGCCTCGGTAACATACGGCTTAAAACATTCGGAAATAAAACGCGATTTCAAAAATTATCTTAAAACACTGTCATGAAACGCCACCGCCCCATTATTCTTTTTGTGCTTTTGCTTGCCGCCTTGCCGCTGCTTGGTCTTAGATGCAAACCGCAAGTAACAGCCCAGCCGGTTAAGCTCACGTACTGGCGGGTTTTTGACGACCCAGACTCAATGCAAGAAATAATCAGCGCCTATCGCGCCATTCATCCCAACGTTAATATTGAATACAAAAAAATCCGCTATGAAGAATATGAAAAATTATTCTTGGAAGCGTTAGCCGAGGATCGCGGCCCTGACATTTTTTCCATACACAATACCTGGATAGGTAAATATCAACCCAAAATCTTGCCTCTGCCCAAAACGGTAACTCTGCCGTTTCAAAGCATTCAGGGCACGTTCAAAAAAGAAGTCATCACCGAGTTAAAAACTATGCCCACGATCACACCAGCGACTATCCGTAAAAATTATTTAGACGTGGTGGCAAGCGACGTAATAAGAAAGGCTAAAACTGAAGACAATAAAATAGAAGAGCAGGTTCTGGGATTACCATTGTCAGTTGATACATTGGTGCTTTTTTACAATAAGGATATTTTGAATGCCGCCGGCATTGCTACTGAACCCAAGGATTGGACTGAATTTCTTCGCGACGTAACCAAAATCACCAAATTTGACGAACAAGGAAATATTGCCGTAGCTGGGGCATCGCTCGGAACATCTAACAACATCCCCCGCTTCAACGACATTCTCTCTATTCTGATGATGCAAAATGGCGCCACTATGACGGACGCTAACGGCTTTGCTACTTTTCACCTAGTACCGCCCGGATCCACGGATAAAACATATCGTCCGGGCATTGAAGCGTTACGCTTCTATACGGACTTTGCTTCGCTTAATAAAGAAGCCTATACCTGGAACGCGAGCATGCCTGATGCTCTGGAGGCTTTTACTACCGGCAAAACTGGTTTCTTTTTTGGCTATGCCTACCATATACCGACAATCAAGTCGCGAGCGCCGCAGCTTCGCTGGGCCATTGTTCCCTTGCCTCAAGCAGACGCGGAGCGTAACCGCATGAACATCGCCAATTATTGGGTAGAAACGGTGTCCAAAAAAACCAAGCACACCGACGAAGCCTGGGATTTTATTCAGTTTGCCGCTTCAGCCGCCCGAGTGGAAAGTTATCTTAATAAAACAAATAAACCAACGGCCCTGCGCGCCCTAGTGGAAAAACAGCAAAGCATACCGGAGCTGGAGGCTTTTGCCGGACAGCTCCTGACTGCCAAAAGCTGGTACCGCGGACGCGACGCTGGTCTTATGGAGTCGGCTATGGCTGACATGGTTACTGGAGCATTAGCGGCTACAGAGCCGGGTAAGCTAGAGCAGGCTGTGAATTTGGCCATTCAGAGAATTAACCAGACCATCTACTAGTCCACTAACGAACACTAATGTTTTACTAATTAACACCAATCATGACCAAGCGAATACTAGTCGTAATTGTCCTAATTGCGCTAACAGCGCCGTCTATTGCCAATGCCGCCTTCCCAGAAGACCCACTAATCCCTTCGGGGTGCATAAGTAGTCAGGGATATGATGCACAGGGCCGACCCTTACCCAGAGAAGAATGCGGACTTAAAGAGATGGTTAAGGTGGCTGTGAATATCTCAAAACTCATTCTCGGAGTCCTGGGCAGTGTCACTCTATTATTTTTTATCTATGGCGGCTTTGTCTGGATAACTGCCGCGGGAAATACCCAACGTATTGAACAAGGTAAAAAAGTTTTTGAAAGCGCTTTGGTTGGCCTAATTATTGTTTTGTCTTCATGGCTGATTATTTACTTTATTACGGCGGCCTTGACCGGAACGCCAGTCGGCGAACAGGTAAAACTCTTTAATGGCGGCGGGGAGCCCTTCCAACTGCCGCCAGAACGGTAATACATTGGCTTTTTTGCATCTGGTGGCAAACATTGACGACATCGGCTTACTTTTGTATGATTATCCTTAAGGAATCTTAATTGGTAAAAGACTTAACACCATTAGAGAAAAGGGGGTGATAACATGAACAAACAGTTTATCAAACGCTTGGTGGCTACCGGTTCTGCTGTCGCCCTTTTGGCTCCTTTGGCCGTATTGGCACAGGTGGATTATGGCACTACACTGGGGGAGCAATTTGGACTCGGCACGGGTACTGATGTAAAAGGCGCCATTATCAATATTATTAAATTCCTCCTAACTTTCCTCGGTCTAATCGCCGTGATTATAGTACTATATGGCGGCTTCCAGTGGATGACCGCAGCTGGCAACGAAGAGAAGATTACCTCGGCTCGCTCAACCCTTACTGCCGGTCTTATTGGTTTAGTTATTATTCTGGCGGCTTACGCTATCACCTCATTTATCATTCAGACCGTTGTATCCGAGGTCACGAACTAATACTGATTGATGATTTTTCTATACACCCCTCCCCAAAATTTGGGGAGGGGTGTATTATATATTCATACCAAAAAGCTATGTCTGCCCAGTATATAGTACAATGCCCCCGTTATCGTGCTATTTTTGTATTGACTATATTAATGACCACGTTCCTCATAGCGCCGACGAACGAGGTTGCTGCCGTTGAATGCGGCCCGAATGACCCGTATGGAACCAATTGCACGGCCGCCAACGCCAATCTCAAGCCCACAACCTCCTTAACCCCTCAACAAGAAATCAACAAACTAATTGCCACCATCATTAAAACCATCCTTGGCCTCACTGGCGTTATTTTTATGATTATGATCGTAGCGGCGGGCGACTTATGGATGACGGCTGGAGGCAACGAAGAAAAAATTACTAAAGCCAGAACCATGCTTTTTAACGCGGCAGTTGGCATTCTTCTTGTTTTTGGCGCCTATATTGCCACGGAATTTATCACCACCGTAGCCATTGAAGCAATAGGAGGATGACATTAGTGAAGAATATAGAATATGGAATTTAGAATATTGAATCAGGAATCATGAATATTAAGTCCCAATGACAAAATTTGACATTGATTCTACATACTACTCACTACATACTACCCATTATCTCTACTGATACTTCAACCCTGATTCACGAATAATATGTTCTCTTCCCTATATTATAGCCGCCTATATAAAACCTTTCTCCTCTGGCTTGCCTTTGGCCCTCTAATGGCGCAAGCAGAGACACTCACTAATATAGTTAAAGACCCGCTCAAAGACGTGGCAGAAAAAGCGTTTCTAATTAAAAGAGGCGCGACCGTGGGCTCTCCCTTAGACCTTTTTGGTCTATATTTATCGCTAATGTTGGGATTCGCGGGCGTTGTTTTTATTGTTGAAGTTGTTCACGGCGGCTATATGTGGATGACAGCCGGCGGCAATGAGGAACAAATCAAAAAAGCCATAAGCAGAATTACCAATGGCGCGGTTGGCGCGGCCGTTATTTTCTTTGCCTATTTGATTACCGCCTTCGCCTTAGGCCTGATAACGGAAGGAGCGGGTATAGACGCGGGGTTTACCCAGCCCGAATAATAACCACAAATCAGTGAAACGAATTATTAATTCAATTATTTTGAGCATAGTAGTTGGCTCTGGCCTATTGCTGGCTACTCCTGTCCTGGCCGCATCTCCAGCAGAAAAATGCCCAATAGATCCATCTGTTTCTTTTGCGAATGTTCTTCGCCGCGTGGCCTGCACGGCCGGATTTATTCCAGCGAGCGACACCTCAACCCCTAATGAAGGAGATATCGCCAGAATTATCGGAACATTCATTAACATAGCGCTCGGTTTTGCCGGAGTGGTTTTTGTTGTTCTTATTCTTTATGGAGGGTGGCTCTGGGGATCGGCTAGGGGCAACGAAGAGCAGGTGCAAGAGGCTGAAAAATTAATACGCAATGCCGTTTTGGGAATAATTATAGTTTTTGCGGTATTTACCATTTCCCGATTTGTGATTAGTGCCATGGAATTGGGTTTTACAAACAGGGTTTAATATGAAAAACAAAAGACATTCAGCTTTTGCCGCCATTATCTACACAATTATTGGAGCGCTAACAGCCCCGACGCAAATACTGGCGCAAAGTAATCCCACAAACAAAGCCAAGGACCTGCTTAACTCTCTAGAAAATGGCGCTGGTATCACTGAAACTTTAACGCCCGAACAGATAATAGCCAACTTGATACAAATCGCGCTCGGAGTAGTAGGTCTCATCCTAATTGTCCTAATTATTTACGGCGGCTGGCTCTGGGGATCAGCCAGAGGCAATGAGGAACGAGTCACCCAGGCGCAAAATCTAATTCGTAATGCTGTTATTGGCGTAATTATTATTTTTAGCGCGTACTTTATCACGGCCTTTGTGGTTGGCAAAATCGGTGAAGCCGTATTTGAACCACTATTTCCTTTTTGAAACTATGCCCCGTTAGAAGTCTGACTTAGCATAATCATCAATCTTTTGCCCATGATACAATTCATTAACCAATTGAATACTATCCCGCAGAGCGGGACCAAAGAATATAAAATTATCTTAAGAATTTTATATTCCCATGACTTCTAACGGGGTATGAAAATTTTTCTGCTGGCAATTGTTCTAATATCCGAAGTATTTGTACTGACTACTAGGCCAGTTCGGGCTCAAACCGGCCCCCTCATCATGATCAAGGATAAACTGGAACCGATCGCCGACGTATTCAATCAGCCTGGTCTTTTGGGAGGAAGCATAGATCCACAGGCGGCCTTGATCAGCCGAGTTGTGGCAATCGTTAATATCTTTCTTGGATTCTTTGGCCTCATTTTTATTATTCTAATTTTTTATGGAGGATATTTATGGATGACAGCCGCGGGAAATGAACAAAGGGTGGAAGAAGCGCAAAATGTATTAAGAAGGGCGATTATTGGCGTGGTGATTGTGCTTAGCGCTGGAGTCGTCACGAACACGATTATCCTCCAGGTTTTAGACGCAGTCTTTTAATTTAACAACAAGAAAAGCAGAGGATGGTAAAGTGATCACAACCTCTGCTTTATGTCCCAAGAACCGCTGGCGATCAGTACCAGCAGACGCCCGGGAAGTATTCTTCCCCTTTATTTCCCCGACATGGGCGCTGGCCACTCGGAGCAGAGTAATGCAGCTCCTTGGGGCTATCCGACGGCGCACGGTCATGGCCGTATGTTTTGCAAACATCCAGCTTGGCATGCTCGGGGTCAGCACAAAATCTGCTGAACTGCAGACGATCCGCGGCATTACCGCAATCAATCACCCCCTCCGAGGTCACGTTGTAGGTTTCACACATGACCGTTTGGCCATCCGACAGGACAATCCGTGCCTGCCTAGAACCGCACCCGACCAACAAAAAAATCAGCCACGCCGACACTCCCGTCAAGACTAGAACCAAAAGAACTTTCGCGACTGGCCTCTGTCCTCCGCTTTTCATTTGCCCTCCTTGCCCCGCCTTGAGCGGGGATTGTTATATTTTTTTGTTTCTGCTACCTATACCATAGGAATGCCACCTTACTGCTGAAGCGCGTATTTGTCAATACTCGCGTTATTGCTTTACAATGAATTTATTCTCCTTAGCCGAATACTCTGTCGGTCTTGGCCTACTTTGCAGAAGTCCCGCCGAACGGAACGAAGCATGGGGCATGGCTTCGCCCGTCCTCCGCAGTAGCTGCGCTACAGCTACGGAGGATAGAGAAGAATGAAAATAGAGAGATACCCCCTAGATTGTTAGAGGGAGTACAAATGAGTTTCATATACCTATGAGCAATCCTTTTCAACGGCAGTTATTTTTTTTAAACGAACAAAATTCGCGTCTCGCAGAAATCATAATTATCGGCGCAATTGCCGCGCTTTCTCTTGCCCTCGGGTTGTGGAACATCAGCGGAGACTTGCCCTATGCTTCACGCATTGATGAAAGCATATTTGTGAACAGCGCGGTAAACATGGCCGCCACTGGCGACTTGAATCCCCGATGGTTCGGCAATCCCGGTTCAACGGTTATTTATCCACTAGCCGCTGTATATGCGATTCAAAACTTCACCTCTAACAGTTATTCTTTTAATAAATTCTCCGAACACCTAACAAGCCGTCTGTTGGCAAATCCATCGGACTTATATTTAATCGGTCGTTTTTTTGTTTTGTTTTACGCCGTGCTTACTATCGCGATTGTGTATTTGATTGGTCGCGATTTTTTTGACCGCAAAGTTGGGTTATTGGCCATTTGGCTAATGGCTATTTATCCGATATTTATTATTCATAGTCAATGGGTGCGATCAGATACAGCAAGCATATTTTTTGGCTATTTAGCCTTATGGTTGATGCTCAAATTAAATGATAGACCAACCAAAAAAAATTATATTCTCACCGGCGCGTCAATAGGATTGGCCATGGCCAGTCGCTATTTTTTTCTGGCGCTTTTGGTTCTATTTATATTAAACCATTTTTTCTTTTTACGAAATAATTCCGCTAAAACTTGGGGTAAACTGACGCTAGGGATTGCCTCCGCCTTGATTTTTTTCGCCGTCACAACGCCATACTTTTTTCTGGACTTACCTACATCCATGGCCAACTTAGTTCTTGAGGCGCGGACTCTTCAGCCCGGGGCTGATGGCTTTTCTCCGTTTGGAAATTTTAGCTGGTATATCTTTAGGGCTATTCCGTGGAGTATTTCATGGCCACAGTTTTTGCTCGCACTGGGGGGATTATTATTTGTCATAAAGCAGCGAAAAACTCCACAGCTGCTTATGGCTATTTTTTTAATTATCTATATACTAGAAATAAGCCTATCGCCTCTACACTGGCAGCGCTGGATTATTCCCATATTGCCGATACTGGCCATACTCGTGGTGCAGGCGCTCGTCAAAATTATTACGTATCTAGCTTACCGTCTTAAACTTCATCCCTCTTTAAGCTCAATCATCGCAGCATTGGCAATTATTTTTATATCAATTCCTCCTTTGGGTGATATTTATTCAATTAACTTAAACCGACAGCAAGTTAGCAACCAAGTATTGGTTGGGCATTGGATACAAAACAACTTACCGGTAAATGGCCTTATCGCTTATGAGTTCTCTCCAGATCCGTTACTTAGCACCGATACTAGAATACATCAGGGCCTGCCGCTCGCCGTTATGGGCACGGTCAGTTGGTACAAACAACAAGCCTATCGTTATATTATTATAAGTGAGGAAGAACGGCAGTGGTTGACGCAAACGCCGAATCGTTATGGCGCTCTGTCAGTCTTTTATAAAGATCTTGACGAACAAGGTTTGTTATTAAAGTCTTTCCCTTCTAGAACCAAATGCCCTCGTTCGCTGGGAGATCAGTTCTGCGGATCTCCGGCCATAAAAATATATGAACTGTCTGATAACTAATTTTTTCAATAATGTCGCAAGTTATGGTCAACCGTAACAACGTGGAACCTAGTGATGGAATTTTGGGAACCATTGAGAGAAGGGCCGGATTTTTAGTCGGTTTGTCTATCGTAATTTATTCCATTTTGTGGTTGGTGATAGTATTTTGGAAATACAATAATTTTCTCTACGATGCCCTTGATTTAGGGATTTATGCGCAAGTCTTCTGGAACACGAGCTATGGCCGCTGGTTCCAGATGTCCGTTCATCCCCAATCTTATTTAGGGGATCATTTTGAATTATTCCTTCTGTTATTGACGCCCCTCTACTCCCTTTGGAGAGACCCCCGAATGCTTCTCATTTTACAAACGCTCTTTGTTAATCTTGTCGCCGTTCCACTTTATTTTTTAGCTAAAAATATCTTTAAAAAAAATGGCTCAATAAAATTTCCCTCTCTATTAGCTCTATTAATTACCGCTATATATTTAACCAATCCCTTTACACACAACGCACTGGCTTTTGAGTTTCACTTGTTGCCATTTTTCCTCTTGCCCTTCTTTGTCGCTTTATATTATGCCGAGCGCGCAAAATTATGGCCCTTCCTGGGCGCCCTGCTAATCGCTCTGACCATAAGAGAAGATATTGCTTTCGTTGTGTCGCTCGCTGGTCTCAGTGTTGTTTTGTTATTTTCGGACAAAATTAAATCCAGGCGTTCTGTCTGGATAACCGCTCCCATGATCATGGCAGTTATATGGTTTTTTGTAGCAGTCAGTATAGTGAGCTTATTTTCGCCAACTGGCGAATATAAATTCGCTATTTACTATACCCCCCTCAAGGGTAGCTGGCAACAAACCTTTGGGGGGATTATAACTAACTCCCTGCCGATAATTGGAAGAATATTCAGGTTTCATAATATTGGCACTTTAGCTGGTCTCCTTATGCCTGTCTCATTTTTGCCTTTGATAGCTCCAACAGCCCTGCTATTAATGTTATTGCCATTCCTTGAATTCGCCATGCCGCTGGTCAACAGTGCGCAGGTTCTTGTTTTGCACTATGGGGTTTTATTCTTGCCGGCGCTCATGGTGGCGACAATTATGGCTATTAATAAATTGACAAATGTCCATCCGCCCCTTGCCTTGCAGCAACTCCTAGCAAGGATGCATTGGCCAGTCCGTTGGCCAATGCATCTTGGGATACTGCTACTTATTACAGGCTCGTTTTATAGCACCATTGTTCTGGGCCCAATCACTGGGTCCAATGGTATGTTTAAAGACATGAGAATTAAAGATGATATTGAACAAAATACTCTTAAACAAGCCGTAGCAACGATCAATAATTTGCCGTTAGTAATCAGCACCAATCGTTTACTCCCCCAATTAAGCAATAGAGAAAATCTTTACACGCTTAGATACGTCTTAGCTGGCCGTCAACAATTTACCAACAAACCCTATATGGTTCCTGGTCGCGTTGACGCCTTGTTAATTGACCAAGAAGATTTATTGCGTCCGGTGCGCGCCACGGACAATAGCAAAGTTAATATCATAGAGCCGAAAGATATGGCTAACCATCTGCGTTTATTCATCGCTGATAAAAATCTTCATCCTATTTGGTCAAGAGATGGGATGGCAATATTCGTTCCCAAAGATCAGCCAGCAGAAACAATACCGCTTGTTAACACATCAAGCGGCGACAACGCCAATGATGGCATACTTATAGCGCCAAACATTTTTGCCGACACTACTCTCATTAAATATAACCGCGATACGGCTGATTTAAAAATTAGATGGCGCGTCAAAAAAGACATTAGCCAAACTTATGCTCTTTATCTTCAAACTGAAAACGAAGACCACAAAATCATCAATCGCCGACTGCTGGAACCAGGATGGGGGCTGGCTCCAACGGATACTTGGAAATCAAATAAAATTATCACTTCCTTTTTCCGCTTGTCATGGTCGGCAGAAGCAAAAAGAATATCTTTTGCCCTAATTACAATTGATAACAATTCTTATCAATTGACAGATGTCATTAAAAAAATTGATACCGACAAACTTATCGCCGTTGACATCAAAAATCCATAGCCATCACCTATCCCAAACAGTACATTTGATAATTGTAACTATGGCTTTTAGACCGTCGCGCCAACCGATCTTTTTACCCTCTTCATAGGTTCTACTTGTATAGGTAATAGGAACCTCAAAAATGCGCCACTGGCGGTGGGCGATTTTAATGGTGAGTTCCGGCTCAATGCAAAAGTCGTCTGATTTTAAAATGGGCGTGAGTTCTTGAACCACCGAGCGACGAAACACCTTATAGCCAGTTTCCATATCAGTTAAGATTAGACCAGTGCAAAGGTTGGTCAGAAATGTCAGAAAACGATTACCAAGCAAATGCCAAAAATAAATGGGGCGGACGCTTGCTGGCGCGAGAAAACGTGAGCCGTAGACCACATCGGCCTGGCGTTTATCAAAAAATGGAGCGAGAAGAATGGGAAAATTTTCTTCAGGATCATATTCAAGATCGGCGTCTTGTATGATAATAATGTCGCCACTGGCTATTTTGAGGCCTTCCCTGATGGCCCGTCCTTTGCCGTAGTTGCGGTCAAGTCGCAATAACGATATGCTTTTGCCTTCCGGGTGACGACTGGCAAATTGCTGAACCAAAGCCGCCGTATTGTCACTTGAGCCGTCGTCAATAACGATAATTTCTTTAAATAAACGTTCGCTCAATATACTGTTATTCAGCGAGACGGCGCACACAGATTCTAAAATATTAAACACCGTGCCCTCCTCATTGAAGGCTGAAATGATAATTGATAACTTCATATTTTCGTTAAATAGGCAATCTTATTATTTGTTGTTATAATAATAGCACAGTCCTAGTATAAAATAATACTTATCCCAAGAAAAACATCGGGCGAAAATCAATTTAGATTATTAGATTGGGTTACTCAAGGCCAGCAATAGTATGAATGAAATGAAAAGAGGGCGGTATCAATTATTGAATGACCATGGTTCTATCATCATAGTCCATATGATCATTGTTTTTTCCTCTCTCGCTATTTATTTCAATTCCATAAGTGGTGTACATCAGCACTTCGTATATATGGCCAAATCGTTTCTTCAGGGTAAACTTTATTTAGTAGAAATGCCCGGGAACTGGTTTGATGCTGTAAAATATGATAATCATTACTATTGGCCCCTCGGGCCGGCGCCAGCCATAGTTCTTATGCCCTTTGTCGCCGTCTTTGAAAAAATGGGGTTGTTTTTTTATCAAAACTATTTACAGATGTTGTTAACGGCGGCGATTTTTTACTTTTGTTTTGTCTTAGCCCAAAAATTTAATTATTCAGCGACGGACAGTCTCTACTTGGGTTTCGCCTTTGTTTTTGCCTCTGTTTATCATTTGAGCGCTTTTATACCCTGGAGCTGGTATTTTGCCCAGACCTTAACCGTTTTTTTAACTTTTGCGAGCATACACGAGTATTTTGGAAGGCGCCGTTATTGGCTAATCGGCGCGCTCTTGGCATTAGTGTTTGCCACGAGATTTACTGCCGGGTTCGGAATCATTTTTTTTGTGGGTGCCATTATCCTAGAGGCTGAAAGTAACATCAGCCAAAAAATCAAAAATTTGATGGCCCTTATCGTCCCGATCATAATTGTGGGCGTACTGCTTTTGACATATAACTACCTAAGATTCGGCGATCCATTTAATAACGGATATTACAATGTTAACAATCATATTTTGACAGACCAAGAACAATTTGAACGAAAAAATTACGGTCTTTTTCAATTAAGAAATATTCCTACGAATTTTTATTATTATTTTCTTAAATCAGTTGATCCAGTGCGGCTAGACGTTTTTTCATACGGCGAACAAACATATGTCCTTAAACCACCTTACCTCAATGTCAGTTATCCGGGGGTGAGTTTTTTCGTGGTGGCGCCAATCTTTCTTTATATATTTAGAGCGCGTTTTGGAGAAAAAATCGTAAAACTGGCGCTTCTTTCCGTGTCGGTAACACTTTTGGCTCTCCTGTCGTATTTCTGGCCGGGGTGGACACAGGTCGGACCGCGCTACGCACTGGATTTTCTGCCCTATCTTTATCTTGTTCTATTATTTTCTTTTCCACATTTCGCGCTGACCAAATTATCAAAGGGGGTCATCGTCGGAAGCGCCTTCTTTAATTATTTTTTGTTAATGACGACTATCCTAAAAATGTGATCTAAAATTAATCCCGCACCTTACATCCCCCGCCGTGGCGGAGCGGGAGTATTTACCTCGCGGGAAGAATTTATAGCTTGCCTTTATTCCTGCGGTCCCGCCTTGGCAGGACAGGGTATTCTGGAGGGTGCGGGATAAATATCAAACTGTTGCTATGATAAAACAAATGACAGTCAACCATTTTTATCCTTATCAGAAAAGTCTTTAAATATGCTTAATAAAAGGAATGTATTTGACGTAACGGTAGTCGCCGATAGATTTAAAAATTTTGGCTTTGTCGTTATTTTGACCGTCATGTTAATTTTTCTGGTGCTACTGGCGTCATTTAATTTAAGCGATCATGGAGATCAGCAATTTAGCGAGCTGGCGCGATCTTTCTTGCAAGGCAAGCTGTATTTCACCCAGTTACCGGCCGATGCGGGACTGCATGACGTAGCGTTTTTCAACGGTAAATATTTCTGGCCGCTTGGGCCGCTGCCAGCCTTTTTGCTTATGCCATTGGTCGCGATATTTGATCAATTTAATTTGTTTTTTTACCAGGGATATATTGAATTTTTTATCACCTTGTCAATTTTTTATCTTATATTTCGTATTTCTCGCATATTTAAATATGCGACGACTGATTCACTCTATCTGGCTTTGGCTTTTGGCGCGGGCTCTTCCTATCTTCATATTGCCTTAATACCCAAATCGTACTTTTACGCGCAGTCTTTAACGGTTCTATTGTTGCTTTTGGCCATTCATGAATTCTTGACAAAAAAACGTTACTGGCTTATTGGCCTATATTTAGGAAGTGTTTTAATGACACGAATCACCGCAGTCAGCGGCGCTATTTTTTTTATTTTGATGTCACTAACTTCTAATAAAAAATTTACAGATAAAATTCGTGAATTGTTAGAGATTGTTGCCCCCTTAACAGCATCTTTTATTATATTGCTTATATATAATTATTCTAGATTTCATAATTGGTGGGAGTCTGGTTATAATTTACAGCTTGTAATGAAACAATTCATCGTAGCCCGTTCTTATGGATTATTTAGCCTCGCCCATCTGCCGGGCAATCTTTACTATTTTCTGCTCGGCCACCCCTTGCCGATATTCAGAGATGAGGTGTCGCATGTTCTTAAGCCGCCCTATATTGTTGCTGATCCGTGGGGAATGAGCATATTTATCACTTCTCCATATTATCTTTATTTATTTTGGGGATCCTACCGCGATCGCTTAGCTAAAATATTGTGGATAACTGTCATAGCCACGGCCGTGCCGATTTTTATGTATTATGGAATCGGCTGGATTCAATTTGGCTATCGCTACGCCCTTGATTTTTTGCCCTTCCTTTTCCTGTTGTTTTTAATCGCGATAAAACAACAGACTGATAAGCTGTCACTTAAACTAAAAATACTCATTGTTGTTGGCGCGTTTTTCAATATATATTTGATTAGTTCGCTTATTAATTATACTGTAAAATAGCTCAATAATTGCCTTTATCCCTCACCTTCCAGAACACCCCGCGGTCTCCGCTCGCTGACGGACAGGTTGCCGCAGGATGGAAACTATATATACTTCCCGTGGGGTTTAATATCCCGCGATGAAGGTGTGGGATTTATTTTCTTAGTTTTAATCGCCGCCTCATTGCAATCAGGGCCGATATGTATTGCTTGATGATTTTAAGTAATGGAATGCCTGAATTGCGTCCAGAATACTTATATTCAATCCAAGAGACCGGCACCTCACTTATTTTATAGCTAGCCGCTTCGGCCAGCAAAAGCAATTCTGTGTCAAAGAACCAATCTTTATTCAGCACTTGTGGCACAAGTTGGAGGACGACATCTTTATTTACTCCCTTACATCCACACGGTAAATCAGATAAACGCGTGTCGGTCATAACGCGTGCTAACCAGCGATAACCCAAAGATATTAAACGACGATAAAGAGGACGAGTAACAGTTGAGTGAGCGAGCGCTCGTGAACATGTCGCGATATCGGCCCCTTGGACGAACGCTTGCATCATTAGCGGTAGGGCTTTCGTTAAATCAACGGAAAGATCGATATCACTAAAAAAATAATAATCAGCCTGAACTGACATCCATGATTGAAGAACCGCCCTTCCCTTACCGGGCTCTGACAGTACGCGGGCAACCACATTCGGAAGTTGATCGGCCAAACGCTTGGCTATCGGCAATGTTTCATCCGTAGAATCATTGACAGCAATAATAATCAGCCACGGAGAGGGCAAAAATTTGAGAGCTACGGTGTGGGCTAAACGAATACTGCGCTCTAGAATAAGTGCTTCGTTTCTTACCGGAAAGACTAAGACGGCAGCATATTTTTTTCTTTCAAGGAACGGCATAAATGGTTGCCTCGCTATCTTTATAAATAATTGGAAATTTATGAGCATTAAACATTTTAACGGCTTCCTCAGTATGAAAATCGCTTACCAACACATACTCGGCTTTAAAACTATTTCTTATTACTGCCGCTGGATCTGAAGAAACCCCACGATAAATATTCTCCCACTCTTTAAGCCTGGCCTCATTATCGCCATCCAAAAATCTCAAATCCAGACCACTCACATACGATAAATTTGGAGCAAAATAAAATAACGCCGGAAAATCATCCCATCTTAAATTATAC
Source organism: Candidatus Uhrbacteria bacterium RIFCSPLOWO2_01_FULL_47_25 (assembly GCA_001791325.1). Classification (GTDB taxonomy): domain Bacteria; phylum Patescibacteriota; class Patescibacteriia; order GWA2-46-9; family GWA2-46-9; genus GWA2-46-9. The sequence goes on from MGEK01000003.1 coordinate 54,771, forward strand.
ACCATGGTACGCGAAGGCACTCTGCTCTCCAACCATTGGGATGCGCCTTTTAAATAAATAAAGGACCAGCCATTTTCAAATCGCTTATCAAGCAAACGTACTGTTCGTGTTGTGTAGACAACTATAAAAAAAATAATGAGCAGCGCTGTCATGGCGTACCACCATTTGCTCAACGACCAATCTTTAATAATTTGATAAAACGGATTCGTGGTCCCGGAACGCCAAAGAACGCTTAACCACAACGCTGTTGCTAAATGACCAAGGGGTATAAAATATTCAACATAACGCCTAGATATTAAAGTCAACAACAGAAAAGAGCAGCTAATAATCCCCATGGTTAAATAAAAAACTTTTTCTTTTGAATCATTAAATCGCAAGGTCTGGTCCGTAAGCCAATCAATGATTAAAATGGTTATAACAACTAGAGATACAACAAAAAGCGGCGCGGCAGCCGTGAAAAGTTCAACCCACGGGAACCGAAACCATTCGTTCCCCACGACACTAATGCTGGTCGGTATTAAAGCAATGTCAATGATTTGACGTTGAAAAAATGTAAGGTTCGTTGGAAAATACGGATTGATAATAATACCAGCCACGCTGCCAAAAAAAGACCAACCCAAAGGGGCGATAGATGAATATAGTTTTTCTTTGCCAATAAAGAATAATCCCGCGCTATATAAAGCTACGCTAACCAATAATAACGGCCAACCGCCATATGTCCATACGTAAATAAAAGACAGAACGGCTAACCAATGATAACGATTCTCTTTTAAGCACACCAACCCCAAAAAATAGATAATCAGAGAAAGCGGCAGGGCTTTTACTAAATTGAGACGAAATAGGAGCGGCCAAGATGTACCGGCGAAAAAGGTCCACCAAAAAGCGCCGATCACTTGGAAACGACGCATGGTCCAAAAATAAACCAACAAAGCTAAGGGGCCAAGAATTACAATGGCCACTTTTAGTACGACAATCGGATCAAACAACAAAACAAAGGGCACTAAAATTAGGTGATATAAAAAATGGTGATCGGTATAATAATTAGCCAAAAGTGTCAGCGGCAACCAAGGAAAATTTTTAACTAAGATTCCTTGCGATAAAAACTCGACTATTTTCGCGTGATAAAGAGAGTCGGAATCAAGAATGGTTGGATGACGCTGTAAGAAACCAAATAAAGCAACAAAAATAACGACCAGCACAGAGCCGGCCAGCCAAGGATGCAGCTCAAGAATGATAAGGACAGAACGTAATTTATTCAAAATTTTTTGGGCAATCACCCCGTTAGAAGTCCAACTATGCATCATTTCCGTCTCTTTGTGCTTTGCAATCATCTATAATTCTATTAGGCACCGCAATCCCAACGCAGATAAATTCTTTCAAGAATTTTATCTGCCTAGGACTTTTAACGGGGCAAGTCACCCTACACCAAAATCTCTAAAGCAGGCCAATGATAAGAAGAGCGACGATGTTTAAAATTTTTATCATGGGGTTAATGGCCGGACCGACCGTGTCTTTGTAGGGATCGCCAACCGTATCGCCGGTAACCGCCGCCTGATGGGCAAACGATCCTTTGCCGCCATGGTGTCCGGCTTCAATGTATTTTTTAGCATTGTCCCAAGCCGCGCCGCCCGTGGTCATACTGATAGCCAAAAATAAACCAGTCACAATGCTGCCGACCAAGAGTCCTCCTAGGGCATCGGCCCCAAGCGTCAATCCAACCGCTATCGGCGCAACTACGGGAATCAAAGCCGGCAATATCATCTCCCGAAGCGCCGTTTTGGTCACAATATCAACCGCTTTGGCATAATCTGGTTTTCCGGTACCGTCCATAATTCCTTTAATCTCCCTGAATTGCCGACGCACTTCTTCCACCACTTCACCGGCCGCCTTGCCGACTGACTCCATAGCCAGTGACGCAAACCAGTAAGTGATTATGCCTCCCAAAAATAAACCAATGATAACGTTTGGATTGGAGAGAGAAAAATTCACGTTACCAACCTCATTGGCAAAAGCCGCAAAAAGCACGACAGCCGCGAGGCCCGCCGAACCAATAGCATAACCCTTAGTCACGGCCTTGGTGGTGTTGCCAACCGCGTCCAAAGGGTCGGTCACAGCTCGCACGCTCTCTGGCAATCCGGCCATCTCGGCAATACCGCCGGCATTATCGGTTACAGGGCCATAAGCGTCAATTGTCACAATAATGCCGGTCATTGAGAGCATGGAGAGAACCGCGATAGCCACGCCGTACAAACCGGCAAAATACCCAGCGGCTAAAATTCCTAAACCGATAACCAAAACTGGCAAAACAGTGGAGCGCATGCCAATCGCCAGTCCCGCTATAATGTTCGTGCCGTGTCCAGTTGTTGAGGCATTAGCAATATGCTGAACCGGCTTGTATTTTGTGGAAGTAAAGTAATCAGTAATCCAAACCATTAAACCAGTAACGACCAAACCAATAAGAAGACTCATATAGAGACCGTTGGGAGACAGAACGAAGGGAGAATTAAGAAATGCTTCAGCCCATATATCGTTGACATCAATGTTATATAACGTTTGTCGCGTATAGATCGTAGTGACAAAATAAAACGCACCAGCGGCTATCAAACCGCTCGCTACGAGCCCCTTGTAAAGGGCGCGCATAATACGTTCGTCCCCAGACTTCAAACGAATAAACCAAATACCAACAATTGAGGCGAGAATTGACACACCAGCGATTACCAAGGGATAACGTAAAATAGCCGGATTATTCCCGAACAACTGTTGACCCAAAACCATCGCCGCGATTATTGTCACGGCGTAAGTTTCAAACAAATCGGCGGCCATGCCGGCGCAATCCCCCACATTGTCGCCAACATTATCCGCGATAACCGCCGGGTTCCTGGGATCGTCTTCTGGAATACCGGCCTCAACCTTGCCAACCAAATCAGCACCGACATCAGCGGCCTTGGTAAAAATACCACCGCCCAGACGGGCAAAAACAGAAATTAAACTTCCCCCAAAACCGAGACCGATCAGCGCTTGAACATTTTGAGTAATGGCGTAAAAACCAGTTACTCCCAAGAGCCCCAAACCCACGACAAGTAATCCTGTTACTGAACCAGCATCAACAGCCACGCGAAAAGCGGCAGGCAAACCATTCTTGGCCGCTTCGGTCGTGCGTACATTGGCCTTGACCGAAACGCGCATACCAATATAGCCGGCCAGAGCTGAAAATAAAGCGCCAACCACAAATCCAGCTGCAGTAGTGAAAGAAATTAAAAACCACAGCAGCAAAAAAATTGGCACCGCCACCAAACCAACGGTGCGGTATTGGCGCTTGAGATACGCCCTAGCCCCTTCTTCAATAGCCGCGGCAATACTTTGCATTTTTTCGTCGCCGCTTGGCAATTTAAGAAGGCGGCGAATAATCACGACGCCGTAGGTCAAAGCGATAAGCGCCGTCAAAATGGCAAACCAAATTGCGTTCATATAATTATGACACTATTAAATGACTTAATTAATTTATTCTGAAGAAATCTTCTCGGCCTCATCTCCTTCACCGTCATCTTCAACTGCGTCAGCCAACGACTCATCGTCAATAATCGGCTGCAGGTCGCCGCTTTCCGAGCGGATGTCTATTTTCCAGCCGGTGAGTTTGGCGGCCAAGCGAACATTTTGTCCGCCCTTACCAATGGCGAGCGACAATTGATCTTCGGCCACCGTCGCTACTGCCACTCTGGCCGCTTCATCAGTTTCAATCATCAGCACCTTGGCTGGCGAGAGGGCATTAGTGATATAGCGCACTGGATCAGGGCTATACTCAATAATATCTATTTTTTCGCCGCCGAGCTCCGAAATAATCGTTTGCACTCTCGTGCCCCTTTGCCCGACACAAGAGCCGATTGGATCAACATTGGGGTCAAGCGCTTCTACTGCTATCTTAGAGCGTGATCCGGCTTCCCGAGAAATACCGCGAATGGCAATAAGTCCGTTGGCAATTTCGGGAATCTCCATGGTAAAAATTTGGCGAACCACTTCTGGATGAGACCTTGAAACGATAATTTCAGGACCCTTGGGCGTGGCATTAACGGACACAATATAAACCTTCAGACGATCGCCGGGAGTATATCGCTCTTTGGCAATTTGTTCTTCCGACGGTAAAATACCAATACCTCTACCAAGATCAACATAAACTGCACGATTGTCGCGGCGTTGTACTACGGCCGTTACTATTTGATGTTCTCGCCCTTTCAATAGCTCATATACATTAGTATGCTCGGCCTCGCGGAGTTTTTGAATAATTACTTGCTTAGCTGTTTGTGCGGCCATGCGCCCGTAGGCGCTCGGCACCTCTAGGCGGGTTCTGATTTCATCACCAACTTTAGCGTCGGACTTTATTGCTTTGGCCTCGGTAAGACCAACATCTGTTTTGGGATTAAATCTTCGCTCTATTTCCTCACCGGCCTCCTCTCCCGCGGCAGCAACCGTTGACAAGGGTTGCCTTAATTTAGCATATTCAGCCACTTGAGGTTCCTCTTCTTCACGGGCCCGCGCCGCGGCAACCAATTCATCTTCAACTACTATTTTCACGTCAAAAACATCAGCCACGCCAGTGGCCGGATTGAAAGTCACTCTAATATTCTGATTTTTCTCGCCGAAATCCTTGCGGTAGGCAGCCGCTAAGGCCGCCTCAATTGCGCTAATAATTGCTTCAGCGCTAATTCCTTTTTCTTCCGCAATCTGCTGAATGGCTCCTAAAATTGAAGTTTCTTCGGACATACCCCAACTCTCTAACGGGGAATAAAAAAACTCATTCTATCAAGAACGAGCTACTAAAACACTATAGCAAAAACCCTAAAGAAAAGCAAGGGAGCCACCCACCGCCCGAAAATGTTTCAGGGTTCTAGTTCCGTCAGGCGGTAAGAAAACAGCCACCACATCAAATCGCACTTGCTTAACTTCGGGATGACGTCTCACGTAGGTGACAATTGCTCGTTCAATTGACTGCCGTTTGCGTCGGGTGATGGATTCTTCTGGAGGACCAAAAAGATCACTGGTGCGGGTTTTGACCTCCACAAAAACGGTAACGCGATCCTGCCGCACAATTAAATCAATTTCATCGTGCTTTCCTAATCTGACATTTTGCCCCAGCACTTCATAACCATGACGCTCTAAATATTCACGAGCCATACACTCGCCCAAATTTCCTAACTCCCGACGGCCCATGGATTAAAATTGAATATTCAACAACCGCCCCGCCATGGAAGTGCGGTCGGCCAACAACATATTTTTAGGGAAGATATTTGCGTAGGCGCTGGCGACGTTCTTCATCAACAACCTCCAGCGGTACTTTGACTTTCCTTTGCCAAAGAAGTCGCCCCAAATCAGCTAGTGTCGCGACCAACAAAATCACCATGAGGATACGTGCTCCTAAAATGGGCGCGTGTTCATAGCGGAAAAACAGCAACAAAAAAGAAACAAGGCCTGACAATATAAGCGTCGTACCCACCCTCCGCCACCAGCGCGCCAGAGAAACGGGCAGGGCACGTCGAAATCTGGCATAAAATTTTAGGGCAAGGCCTATGACAACCAAAACACCGCCGCCGATCAGCCAAGCGAGCATAAATGGCCGACTTAAAGGCGAAGGAGCGCGAGCCAAGAGGTACCAGGGCGTAAAAAATTGTTTGAAATCAAAAAACTTAGTAATCAACATGCCTGAAAAATTATTCCATAATGATGAGGTCCGGCCTTAAACTGTTCTACTGACCTAAACCCAACTCTCTCCGCTAGAGCAATGGTTTTTTCTGGCATAATACGACGATCGGCTGATGGCCCAAAGGGACTGCTCGCACCACTCCAATCTATCACCAACAATAAACCTTCTCGTTTAAGTAATCGCCGCGCCTCTGTGAATATGGCCGAAAGATCATGCACTTGAAATAAAATATTTATTAAAGTGGCTCTGTCTAGCTCGCCATTGGGAATTTTAGTCGCCCCAACGATTTCTAAATTAGACCACACCGTCATAACGTGCGGCCAGTGTTCCTCTGTGGCTTGATGCTCAATAGCTGTGAGGCAAGCCTTGAGAATGTCCACCGCATAAACCCGCCCTTTAGTTCCAACCAATCGCACGGCCGGAAAAACAAAATGCCCGCGCCCACCACAGCCCAGCTCGCCCACGCGCATACCCTCGCCAATCTTAAGATGGCTTAAAATCTTTTCGGCATCAAGAAGGATGCTTTCGCCAGAGACTATTGACATAACGCATGTAAATACTAAATTCTAAGCACTAATCTCTTCAGCCCAAGGCTTGAACCCGAGGCTCATCAGCCTTGGGCTGAGATCCCTGCCCGTCCGGCAGGCGGGCGCCTCGGGCGGAAAACTCTAAATCACAAATATCAACGGTTTGGAGCATTGTCTCCCTGCGGGAGATGTCCCGTAGGGACAGAATTTCGAGCTTAGTCATTGTTTACCCCGTTAGAAATATAATCAATGTTTACCATGAGGGGAATAAGGTTGTTTTGCATAAAGTACATATGAGATATGATATATTGTGGTTTAATTTCTAACGGGGTTTAGAGATTAGAGATTGGAGATTATCAACATTATACCACGCCAATCGCATTAAGATGAAGAGTGCGCCCCAAGTTGTTGAACGACCGCCCGAAACTGGTCACCGCGATCGCCCGCGTTTTTGAAGCGATCAAAGCTGGCGGCGGCTGGCGAGAGCAGCACCACATCTCCGGATTTCGCGAACTTACGCGCAGTTTTTACCATCTCGCTCATTATTTCACCGCCACTGACGCACGAGGGCGCTTTAAAATTACGCGCCTTGGCCAAGCGCCGAATGGCAGCATACATTTTATCGGCACTGAGTCCGATAGCCACAATGGTCTTAACAGAATTCTCCAAAATACATTCGGCCAAATGATCATAAGATAATTTTTTCTCTGATCCGCCCAGCATTAAAATAATCGGCTCGTCAAATGAGCGAATGGCGGCAATGGTGGTTTCGGGTGTCGTGCCATATGAATTATTCCAATAAGATACCCCCCCATATTCACCGACAAATTCTAGACGGTGTGGGAGACCAGTAAAACTTTTCAAAACTTGGCGGATGGCGTTCATAGACGCGCCGGCCAAGGTGGCGGCCACAATAGCGGCAGTAATATTTTCCAGGTTGTGTTTGCCCTTGAGGCCAACCTCGTGGCGAAACAAAACGTGCTCCGTGCGATTATTCATCCGACGAAATATCACATCACCAGCAACGTACGCACCATCCGCTACTGGAACATCTCGGCTAGTTTCATAAATTTTACCTTTGGCTTCAACCATCAAACGTTTTGTTTCCGGATAATCAATGCTAAAGATGACCGCATCATTTGGCTTCTGAAATTTTAAAATATTTGATTTTGCCGCAAAATATTCTTCCGGACTCTTATGGTAGTCTTGATGATCAATCGTAAGTCCAAGCACCGCCGCAATGTGCGGTGACTTGTTTAAATCCTGTAATTGAAAACTGGAAAGCTCATATGCCACCCAGTGTCGAGGCGTTAATTTAGGCAAAACGGAAATGGCCGGTACGCCGATATTGCCGACTAAAAAAACTTTCTTTTTGGCCGCCGTGAGTATTTTGGCAATCAGCGTGGAGGTTGTGCCCTTACCCTTGGTTCCCGTTACGCCGATAATGGGAGCCGGGCACAGTTCAAAAAAGATTTTTGTTTGGCTAGTAATTTCCACACCCGCCCTACGCGCGGCAAGGAGCGCCGGCAAACTCAAAGGAACGCCCGGACTTCTGAAAATAGATGAAAATTGCGTAAGGTTTTTTAGGTAAGATGGCCCAAGCCGCCAATGTATATCGCGCCCTTGCCATGATTCGTACGCCTCGCCCAATGCCGCCGGCTCGCGCTCGTCAAGAATGGTAATGTGCGTCCCTTCTTGCAATAAATACTCGGCCATGGCTTGGCCTTCCTGGCCAAAACCCAAAATCGCAACTTTTTTGCCCTGATAATTCATTGACATTACTTACAGCTTATAGCTTATGGCTAGCGTAGCGATTATGGCTTATCGCTTTACCCCGTTAGAGAATGCCTCGCGTCTTGCCGCATGGTCTGGCTCAATACGAGTGCGGGGTCCAATACCTCACGCGAATTCTCTAACGGGGTTTACGGCTTCGCTGGCCTCCACCCTCTCTCCCAACCACCACTTGGCGGTCTCCTGAAAATGCCTTGGGTCACTGCTGACATAAAACAACGAACGGCTATTTTTGGATAAACCCGCGTCAATAGCCGGATTTTGCTCCAAAAAATTTTTAACGGAGGCGGCCGTGGATTCGGCCGGGTTAACTATCTTAACTGTTTTTCCCATCACCCTCGCGATGAGTGCTTGCAAAAAAGGATAGTGCGTGCAGGCCAAAATAAGCGTGTCCACATGCGCGTCTTTCAAGGGTTTTAAGGAACGACGAATAATGCGCATGCTTTCCGGATATTTCCACCATCGCTCCTCCACCAGGGGCACAAGCATAGGCGTTGCCCGCGATATAACCAATATATTTTTATCCACCGCCTGAAGCAAGCGTTCATACACGCCGCTCCCCACTGTGGCCCTTGTGCCAATAACGCCGATGCGGCCACGCGTTATTCGCTGGGCCGCTTCCACGGCTGGCTGAACAACATCAAAAACCGGTACCTTGAGACGCTCGCACAAATGATCAGCGGCCACAGCCGAAACGCTGTTGCAGGCAATAACAATCAAGCGCGCCCCGCGAGAGAGCAAAAAATCGGCGTCTTCTTCGGCGTACTGGCGCAATCGCTCCGGCGACTGGGAGCCATAAGGGAACCGCGCCGTATCACCAAAATATACTAAATCATACTTTGGCAACAACTCACGGATCGCTTTTAGGGTAGTTAACCCCCCAGCTCCGGAATCAAAGATACCGATCATACCCCCACACTAGTTGGACACTAAAACGCCTGCGAGTTTTGTGTGGTTCATTGTTTTAGTATTGTGTTATTTATTATCTTTAAGAGTGAAGCAATCACTGTGCTTAAAAATGTGCCCAACTAGTAGTGGGGGCTATTCAACGTTTCTGCAGAATCTCCAAACACTGTTTCTTGGTGCCCTGAGTAATAACGGCAATAATATTTGACTCGCTTTTTATTCTTAGAGCTTTTCCTTCACCATCACTCACCAACGCTCCCGCCTCCTTGGCGATTAATAAAGCAGCGGCCAATCTCGGCAACGATCCCACCCCCTTAAAACCAATGAAAGCGTCAAAAACTCCGGCAGCGAGATAGCAAAGTCCGAGGGTGCTCACGCCGAAATCATGAATGCGGCATCCTTCTTTAACAAACCGCTGCCTGATACTTATTTCGCTCGCTTGACGCATTGCACTCATTGACTCCAGATATATACAAGCATTTGCCAAGTCTTTCTCATCAGAAACTTTCAATGGCCTGTCCCCCATAAACGCTCCTTCACCCTTCAGGGCATGAAATACAATCTGTGTAGACGGCTCAACAATTAATCCCAACACAACTTCACCTTCATGCTTCAGGGCCAAGGCGATGGTATAGAGGGGCAACCCTCGGAAATAATACCTGCCACCATCTATAGGAGTAACTATCCACTGCCACAATGCTGCCTCTCCGATAGCTGGTTTCTCTGAATCATAGACAGAATGTTTGGGAAAAAGTTGTACTAAAGTTGTACCCAAAAAAGACCTGATTTCTTCTTCTATTACTTGGCCGCGTTCATGGCGTGCTTTAGGGGCAAGTCCAAGGAGTTCCTTTTGCCGGGCCGCCAAAATTTGCCCAGCTCTTATTAAGAGCGGCAATACCACATAGTATATTTGTCCAATAGTTGCTTCAGATAAGGCCATAATAAGGCAAGATTTGTTAATAATTGTACTTAGTACATTACCACCACTTTGGGGCTAGTGGCAAATGAGGGCTTGACTTTGACATCAACCAATTTAAAACATAACATTATAATCATTATGTCACATCTTGCACACACCGACCCAGCGATTGCCGAACTAATCGGGGCCGAGCTAAAACGCCAGCAAAATGGCTTGGAGATGATACCGTCGGAAAATTTTACTTCGCTCGCGGTCATGGAAGCTATGGGCTCGGTGCTCACTAATAAGTACTCCGAAGGCTATCCGGGCAAGCGCTACTATGGCGGCAATCAAATTATAGACCAAGTTGAAGAAACTTGCCGCACCCGCGCTAAAGAACTTTTTGGGGTCGCGCATGCCAATGTTCAACCGTATTCCGGCAGTCCAGCAAATCAAGCTGTATATTTTGCCCTGCTGAATCCGGGCGACACCGTGCTTGGTATGGAGCTTGCCCAGGGCGGGCACTTGACGCACGGCTACAAACTTAATTTTTCAGGGAAATATTATCACTCTGTTTCTTACGGCGTTGACCGAGAAACAAAACTTTTAAATTACGACGTCATAAAAGAAATTGCCAAAAAAGAAAAACCGAAACTTATTGTCTGCGGCGCGACTGCTTACCCCCGAAAAATTGATTTTTCTGAATTTCAAAAAATAGCTCTTGAAGTAAGCGCTTATCTTTTGGCTGACATTTCTCATATCGCCGGCCTAGTTATTGCTGACGCTCACCAATCACCGGTGCCTTATGCCGACGTTATCACAACGACCACGCATAAAACCTTGCGCGGGCCAAGAGGCGCCATGATTTTATTGCCAAAAGTTGAGGACCGCCTGCACGATCTTTATCATACGACAAGCAAACGCAACTTAGCAGAACTCATTGACGCGGCTATTATTCCGGGCCTTCAAGGCGGGCCGCATAATCACCAAACCGCGGCCATCGCTGTGTCCCTGAAAGAAGCAATGACCGATGAATTCAAGGTTTATGGCCGGCAAATTGTGGCTAACGCCAAGGCCTTGGCCGAATCTTTAGCGCAAAATGGTTTGGAGCTGGTTACCGGCGGCACTGACAATCATCTAATTTTAATTGACCTTACTGACGCCGGCCTCTCTGGCGCTGAAGCGGAAAAACTTCTGGACGAAGTCGGCATCACCGTCAATAAAAACATGATTCCCTTTGACCTTAGAAAACCGCTTGACCCCTCCGGCATACGCCTCGGCACTCCCGCTCTTACCACCCGCGGCTTTACCGAAGACAATATGCGAGTTATCGGCAAAACAATCGCCGAAATTATAAAAAATCCAAACGACGAGACCAATAAGAAACGAGTACGTCGAACGGTCCACGCCCTTACCCAAACGCACCCGCTCTATCCTGAATTCTGAACTATTGACGAGAGGCAAACATTGTTAGTAAGATGGCCGGAGGAGGAATTGACAATGAGCCAACAACAGGATCGCGTCTTCATTGAAATCGCCCACCGCTCCATCGCAGCGGTGGGCACAAACGACGAAGAGGTCTGGAGCCGGCTTCACGGTTTGATGGGTGTCGCACACGCCATTGTTCGAAGCGGTCATGCGCCGCTGCGCGGACTTCTCGACCACGTGGTGGAAACTGCCCGCGCCATTCTTCACCGACAGATGTTTGGCCTCGACCCAGCGCTCGATGAGCAGGGGACCGAGACACTCCAGCGCATCGTGGCGATTTTCGATCTCCATGACGACACGTTTGATGGGTCGTCGCTGAATCCGTTTGCGATGCCGTGGCTCTTGCCGCCGAAGATTTACCGATAAGCCAGGCGGTCTTCAAATGGTGGCGGCGATGGTGGCGGGGACACACATCGCTTCGAGTGAGCGCAAAGAGCCGACCCAAGCACCGCGGGTCGGCTCTGCTTCATTTCAAGGGGTGGAGTTTTAAATTCAAGAGGTTGGCGTAGAGCATGGCCACGGTCACTGGCCCGACGCCGCCGGGAACGGGCGTTGCGGATCGTGCTTTTGTGCTGATACTTTCCCAATCTACATCGCCAACGGTTTTGCCTTGAACGAGCGTTGTGCCAACGTCAATCACAGTCGCCTCTTTGGCAACCATATCACCTTTCAGAAATCCGGGCTTACCTACGGCGGTTACAACTAATTGACTCTGCCGCAATGTTTCATCTAGAGAAACTCTATCGCTTCGCTGAACATTTGCTCGCATTCCACCGTCTTCAAGCACAAACTTTAAGGTTGGGCCAAAAACATCACCGTCAGAAATGATAACTGCCTGCTCTCCATGGAGTGCTACTGGCACAAGTCTTGGAAGTTTACCGGTTTTAAATTGCAACTGCTCTTCCCGGCGCGTCTCTGGATACAATGACGCCAAAATGGTCATAACCGCGCCAACGGGCGTTGGCAAAAATGCACCCTGCTCATGATTGAAAAGTCGCGAACGATTGAATTCAGTAAGACCGTCAACGTCGCGCTTGGGGTCAATTAAATTAATCAGCCGATCAGTATGCGGACGCAAATTCGGCGGCAAAGGAAGCTGAACAATGTAGCCATCTAACGCAGCTCGTTCATTTAGCTCATAGATCTTATTTTCCACCGCTTTCAAGGGCGCGTCTTGGAGCAAGCGTTCAACTGTAAAATTAATACCCAAACGCTCGGCCGCTTCAGCTTTTCTTTTGGTGTATAGCACCGAATCGGCCGCCTCGCCAATAAAAAGACTGGCCAGCGACAGCGACATTTGCCGCTTTTTTGTTTCTTCAATAATTAACTGCTCAATTTTGCGGGCAATCGCCCGTCCGTCAATTGTAATCATCTGCACTCGCTGGTCAACCACTTTTTGTATTTAGCATTGAACTGTTTGGCCGACAAAACCGCGATACACGGCGCCTTGTAAGGATGCCGCTCTTCAATCAAGCGCTTGGCACGATCAATGTGTTTCTTTATGGTCTTAATCAACAAGGCCGCTTCGCGATCGTGTTGAATCTTATCCTTCCACCGATAACTTGACTGAATCGACCAGTAATTACAACAAGCGGCCAGCCGTTTTTTTAGCAAACTCTCGCCAATTCTTTTCGCCGACTTAACATCCGGGCATGTTGTATAAATAAATACCATCTTAACTCTTATCCAATATTCTTAAGAATTTGAGAATAGTTTTCCCGAGGCCGGTCAACCCATGTCTAACACTGCTACCCCTATATCGCTTGGTCACCAACCCAGCCAGTGACAAACGACGCACGTGCTCGGAAGCGGTCTTCATATTCATGTGCAAAATCTCAGATATTCCATAAAGCGGAAGCCCTGGTCTTTTATCCAAAAGCTCCAAGACAGCAATGCGCCATTTATTAGCCGCACCTTTCATTATTTTTTCCAGCTTGATAATTTTTTCCATAAAATCGTTAATTTATTCTCAAATTCTTAAGAATATTAGAATAGCATTTAGAGACAATTATCACAAGCGCCACAATTATCACTGGCCGAGTTGTCGCCAAAATATTTTAAAATAAAACCGCGACGGCAACCCAAGGTATAAGTATACGCCTCCATGAGATTGAGTTTATTGTACTCGCGCTCACGCTTCAAGGATAAAGCCGACCAATCAAGATTTAATTCGTCAGCATTGACTTGTTTTAAAAGATAAATTTCCTGCCCGCGAAACGGCGGCTCGTAAATGCATAGGCCTTTTTCGCTCATGGCTCTGAGCGATCGGCTCAATCCCTCTCGACTGATGCTGGCCTCGCGCACTATTTCTTCAATATTAAAATAAAGACCAGCTTCCAGCTCTGAACCATAGCGCGACTTTAAGGCCTGCCAGACCTGATTTTGAATTTTGGCCCGGGGATTTAAGGCGGCTTCGGTGGCGCCAACTGAACCAACGAGACGCACAAAGGCGTTGGTCGCGCCGGCGTGCGGGCGCCGCAGATAACCGCCCCTCTCCAAAATGTTCAGGGCCGTGCCAATGGCGAGTTCTGGCGCTCGCACGCCCGCCCCTTCAAGGATTTCCGCGTAAGTTGTATAGATGGGCTCGCCCACCTGATAAGTGAAATAGTGCCAAATAGCCCGAATGAGCTCTGGTGATGGGTTTTCTCCTTCAAGAAAAAACTCGCGTAAATAACGATCGGACGGATGATAAAAAAGAACGACGTAACTCTCAGCGCCATCGCGCCCGGCCCGCCCAGCCTCTTGATAATATGCTTCAAGCGTGCCCGGCAAGTCATAATGAATAAGCAGGCGCACATTGGCCTTATCTATCCCCAGACCAAAAGCGTTGGTGGCAACCATTACCAGCACTTGATTATTCATAAAACTTTGCTGATTCTCGTCGCGCTGACGCTTATCCATGCCAGCATGATAACCAACCGCTTTTATGTCGTTCATGTTTAAAACGTCCAATAATTGATCAACTGTGTCGCGCGTGCCCGCATAAATTATGGCGGGGCCTTTAATTTCATTGATAAGATCCAAGGCGCGCGCAATTTTTTCTCCAAGATCAATTCGGAAAACTCCATAACGCAAGTTGGGACGGTCAAAACCGGTTACTAAGACATAAGGATTATTCAACCCAAGGGCCGAAATAATATCATCTCTAACATCGGGAGTGGCCGTGGCTGTTAAAGCGACAATAGACGGTCGACCCCACTTCGTCCCGCTCTGCGGGACTCCGCGAGGCGAGCCCAAGACAGCGGCCGCTGACTTTAAGGTTAAGTAGCTGGGCCTAAAGTCATGCCCCCATTCTGAAATGCAATGTGCTTCGTCAACGGCAAATAAACTCACTTCCACGTCTTTGAGCGCCTCCACGAAACGCTTATCATAAAAACGCTCTGGCGCAATGTAGAGCAATTTATAATGACCGAGAGCAATCTCCCTCAAGCGTTCAGTAATGGACGAGGAACTCATCGTGCTATTTATAAAAGCGGCCGGTAAACCACGTCCATTCAGATCATCCACCTGATCTTTCATTAAGGCGATCAGGGGCGAGACAACAATAGTCACGCCGGGCAAACACAAGGCCGGCAACTGATAACACAAAGACTTGCCGGCGCCGGTCGGCATCACAATAAGGGCGTCGCGACCGTCTAAGATAGCGGCAATGGCTTCTTCTTGGCCGGCACGATATTCAACATGACCGAAAGATTCTTCAAGATGAATTTTTGCTTTTAATAAAGCATTCATGAAAAGTATTGTAGCACATCAGCAAAAATGTCACTCGTCCTCTGGATGAACAAGTTATCGTCCTGACTAGTGTTATGCGTGGTGGTCTGTGACGAAAATATAAAAAAACGGGAACGCCGCGCGACGCAACGTTCCCGATTACCGCCAGCCTAAGTTTGTGGCCTATCCGCCACGACGTTTGGGCCTGATGCGCCCAGTGCGACGGACATTAGGGCGGGTACGAACCCGCCAAGCTCCTGTCTGCTGTCGATTGGCCTTAGCAATCAGGCGTTCCCTCAATGCCTCTGGGTTAATACAGAAGCTGGTACAGATAGAGTGGAGGCTAAAAACGTAGTTTTGATACCTATCACATCTCACATACCAGTCTGCCTCCCTAAATTCAGCCTGGTTTTTTTGCGATTTGCCAGGACCCTTCAAGAAGACTCTGATGGCATCTTCAAGAATGGTGAGCTGTAAAAGCCGCATTCCAGTGAGCTGCTGGCGTGCCCATGATTGCTCCAGCGGCACTTCGTGGAGTTTAACGACATCTTCAGGTTCCAATTCCACCCATCTATCATATACTCTTCGTGCCATCATCCCTCCAAATTAAAGATCTCTCTGATCCTCTTCGCAGTGCCATACTGCGAACTATCAATCATAGCCATACCCTAGCTTCTAGTCTTATTCCTGTCAACCCATTCGGTAACCCCGATGGCAAGCACCATTCGGCCATGAGCCCAAGGCCGAATGGTCGGGGCTTGCTCAGGCCTTCGGCTCTGAGGCCGCTCAGGCTCGAAGAGGTTGACACTGAGAGACAAGCCCTTCGGGCTTGCGGCTCTGACCTTTCGGCTTCGCTCAAGGTCATCCTGAGCCCGTCGAAGGATGAATCCCCAATGACAAGCATTAGGGCTTGTCGCCGAAGTGTCAACCGCCGGAATACAAAAAAAGCGACCGGGGGAGCCGTAAACAAACGGACCCCGGTCGCCTTGAACGTACAGCAACTGCAATCCCCTCAAATGCAGTCGCGCCGCTTAATCGTGCGTAGTGGAGCGGCATTAACACTACGACGCTCCAGAGCCTCACACCTCCAACGCAAAAGTGCTTGCCTGACGCATTGCGGCACCACACCCAGCACTTCGCAGATGTTATCAAAAGAGAACAGCCCTCGCTTGTCGCCGTTCTCTATCCACTCTTGCGCCTCCTTAAATACTTGTCTACCACGCCGGCCTCCATCGTACCTTTGGTAGCAACGAATCGCGTCCTAAAGGACCGCCAGCATTAAGCAACACTCTGGAGACTGAGCCTGCGCGTTTGAGGCCCAATACTGGGATGGCAAAACCGCTTGGTTACCCAACAGCTCCCGTAGCCCTTTGGGGAGACTGTCAAACGTGAGAATAGCATTGGGGGCGTTGCCCGCCGGCTCACATATTTGCTTATTCGTATTCATGAGAATCCCCCTACTCGTAGACCACTGTCACGGGTGAGCAGTCTTGGCGATGCGAGCCAACCGTTGCGTGAGCTTGCGATTCTTGCGAAGAAGAACCTTCTTCTCGGTCTCAAGCTGTCTCACCCGTTGACGGCCACCGTCATCGCTCTCCTTGAGCTTGGCAATCGCCCAAGCCAAAGTTTCGGCCAAATTGCTACGCCGCCCAAACAAAGCGAGCAATGTCTGAAGATTGCTGATGTTGCCTAACGCTCGCAGAGGTTTGACGGACGCGGTCGCAGGGCGAGCTGATACTTGCCGCCCTTTGGAGTTACCGCCTGCCGACGCCAGCGGTTTGACTTTCTTCTGAGACCGGGGCGGGCACTGCCGTATGAACTCTTCCAGCGTCCAGCCTTTTTTGGTCCCGCCCTTGGTATAGTACGCGATCCCACACGACGGACAGAGACCGCGATTATCGAGTACCCTCAGATTCTTGCAGCGTGGGCACTCGACCGGCTTCTTGTCGTCTCGCGGCCGAGATGGTTTGCTCTTTCGTTTTGTCGAGTTAATGGGCGACTGGTTGCCGCCATCCGCTCGTTTGATCAAATCATCCATTCTCACATCCCCTGACATCTCTCCTCCTCCTTTTGTTGTCTGCGTAGGCATTCCACCAGTGACGCTTGTTTCTGCTTTGGCCATATCTGCGCGCAACGCCACCCCCATAGCTGACGGCAGCTCTGGCTTTGGTGACGCACGAACAGTTGGAAGTCGCGTGATTGTGGCTTGACGTCTGACCCGCCACTGCCCATCGCCCCGAAGGACAATGACGCCTTTCCGCTTTAGCTCTGCAACCACAAGCTGTGCTTTCTCTTCGTTGACCATCAAATGCCCAGCGATATCTTCCAGGCTGCCTTTTCTTAACCCTCTGATGTATGCCTCGGCATCGGCATACATCTGATAATCAATCTCCCCCGTCTCAACCGGTTGCCTAAACAACGACATCGTCCTGCCCTCCTTCCTCTTCGCTTGTCTTGCCAAACAGGGCTTTCTCGCCGGAATGCCTCGCATGTTCCTCTTTTTTCTTATACCACCGCTCCAACCCCATTCTTAGGTACTGGGGGTTGAGATCAAAATGGTCACAGATGTTTTCAAAAGAGAACGACCACTCTCTCTCCCCGCTCTCTATCCACTGGCGCGCTTCCTCAAAGAGGCGACAGTCATCTTCGTCTCGTGAAAAAGCGTACTTATAGAAACAGCCCAAGGCATCTTCAAGAACTGCCAACATCAACCCTTCTTCAGGACGAGGCCTCTTCCTCAAAAAGTGAGCACGCCAAGCCTCCGCGGCGTGCACATCTACAGAGAATGCCGAGTCGTGATGCCGAGTGGCAGCATCCACGCCCGACGCTATACTATGACTCCGTGCCATACGGCATCCCTCCTCTCGTTTCGTTGTTGGGTTTCAAGATTTCAGAGAACGAACATTCGCTGTCAATTATAACCCTACGAGAACTAGACTCGGGTGTCAATGGGCCGAGCTGACAGCTCCAGAAATCGCAAGAGTACTTGTCTCGTAATAGAAACATCCGCCGCGGCACGGTGAGCGCCCGCCGTGGGAATGTTGAAATGAGCGGCCACTGTGCCAAGTTTGTAATTTGGAAGAGTAAGATATTCGCGAGCGAGCTCAAGCGTGTCGCAGAGCTCATTGTCTGGCATTCTTAAATCTAGCGCCTGAAAATGGGCTGCTATAAATGGCATATCAAAACGGCGGATGTTATGGCCAACGAGCACAGTCCCGGCAATAAATGTGGCAAAGCGCGGGAATACCTCATTATGATCCTGTCCATGCTGCCGCAAGTAATCGTCTGCCAATCCATGAATGGCCACAGCGTCTGGGGGCACGGGACGAGTTGGGCGCAAAAACGCGTGGAAAGTTTCAACGACTTCACCTCGCACAAGTTTCTCGGCCGCGAGTTCCACCACCTCATCGCCCCCTTCAGGATAGAGGCCTGTTGTCTCGGTATCCAAAATGACGAAAGTGCGAGAATGAAGTAATGACGAAGTATAGCGCATAAGTATCACCCCAGTATAAATGAGTTGCCTTGCCTAGGCAATAAAACGCTGCTACAGTGTGCGCATTACAGCTTGTTAATCATACTTTATGAAAATCGGTATTGTCGGCCTCCCAAATGTTGGCAAATCAACACTGTTTAAGGCCTTGACCAAAAAGCAAGTTATCATAGAGAATTACCCATTCGCCACGATTGAGCCGAATGTTGGAGTTGTCGCTGTGCCCGATGAACGTTTAGACAAACTCGCAGCCGTTTCAAAATCTGAAAAAATAATTCCGGCGACCATTGAATTTCTGGACATTGCCGGCCTTGTTAAAAATGCTCACCAGGGTGAGGGTTTAGGTAATCAATTCCTCTCTCATATCCGAGAGGTTGATGCTATAGTTGAGGTGGTGCGTGATTTTATTGACGAGAACGTGATTCACGTTGAAGGAGCGCCTGATCCCAAGCGCGATCGAGATATTATTCATCTTGAACTCGCTATGGCTGATTTGGAAACTATCACTCGCCGGTTGGAGCGCGCTTCGGGTAAAGTTAAAAGCGGCGACAAAACGGCGGCCGCTGAGACGGCGCTGTTGGAAAAAATAAAAAATGCCATTGATGAAGGACGAGCCGTGCGCGATCTTGAACTGTCGCCAGAAGAAAAAAAAGAACTTAAATCATTAAGCTTGCTTACCGCAAAACCAGTACTGGTCGTGCGGAACATCGCCGAGAATCAAATTAAAAGCACCGCAGATGGGGAACTGACAATTTCTGCCAAAATTGAGGCGGAACTTGCCGATCTTGAGCCAACAGAGGCGGCTTCTTATTTACAGGAGCTTGGTCTGCAATCATCCGGCCTTGATCGCCTGATTAAAAAAAGCTACGAACTTTTAAACTTAATAACCTTTTTTACGTCAGGCCCCAAAGAAACTCGCGCCTGGACCATTCGGCGTGGCACACGGGCGCCGGAAGCGGCCGGTGTCATTCATACTGATTTTGAAAAAGGATTTATCCGTGCGGAAATTATTCCTTGGAAAAAACTCGTGGAAGCGGGCGGCGAAATCCCGTCAAAAGAAAAAGGATGGCTGCGCCTTGAAGGAAAAGAATATATTATGCAAGACGGAGACGTAGCGCATTTTAGATTTGCGCCTACTTAATACTCTATAATCTTGGCACTTAAACTTCTTAGCCTTAATTACCTAATCCTAAAGTACGAGATAAACAAAAACTAGACACCCGAAAATGGGGTGCCTGGTTTTATTACAATACTGAACTAAACCATTGTTCCACCACCAGTAGATGGGCTGGTATTAACGCCGCATTGCCTGCAATTCTGTTTGTGGGTGGCCACTTCATAGATAGCCGCAAGCCCGACCAGGATATAAATGATACGACTAATCAGATCGCCAACTAAATTGCCTATTCCCCAGCTGAACAGCCCAATAAGCAGCCAATTCAAACCCCCTATAACCAGCAGGGTAAAGGCGATCGTATGATACATCTTCATAATATAATCACCCCCTTCCCTTGATATATAATAGCATGGTGTCAATTATTATTGTTTTAGGCAGGCACATTTGGCGGGTTGATTAGTTGATAATTTGAAAGAAATTCGTTTGGTGTTTTACCATTCAATCCGCAGTGTT
>MGEK01000004.1:0-7000 GCA_001791325.1 Candidatus Uhrbacteria bacterium RIFCSPLOWO2_01_FULL_47_25
CAAACGCCCTCACTGGTCGCTGAAGTTAAAATCGCCAATCCAATTTTTATCCATTCATAATCAGGAGTGCAATATATGGTGGCCTAATACATGGCCTACACCCGATCGGTGATCCTACTATAATTAATGCTTGCAGGCCTGTCAAGGCCAGATTTTGACATCCCTTGACAGCCATTTTTTGCCTGCTATACTGCATTTAGCACTCAAAGTATGAGAGTGCTAACCCCGTTAGAAAGCCGTCTTGCCATTTTAATCCATCTATCATCCGCCAACATTCTATGAATATCTATCCCGTTAGAAATAAGACCCAGCCGTTGTTTTGGGGTGCTGATTGTCGCGATGAGCAGTTCATGCAGGAACTTAAATATCCCGTGGAAATTTCTAACGGGATCTATTCACACTCTTATCTTGTCAGAATAAATATTAATCATATTTATTCTGAGGAGGCTTTCTAACGGGGTATGTCAGCACAATTAGACAAAAGACAATCCAGCGTTCTGGAAGCCATTGTTAGAGAATATGTACGCACGGCTGAGCCAGTCGGATCCATGGCTGTGGCCGAACGTTATAATATCGCGGCCAGCCCAGCCACGGTCAGGAATGATATGGCTGATTTAGAGCAGGATGGGTTTATTCGCCAGCCGCATACTTCAGCCGGTCGCGTTCCTACGGAAAAGGCTTATCAATATTATGTTGATAATTTTTTAAGGGAAGTTGATATGCCGCGTCAAGAAGAAAAAGCATTACGGCAAGTTTGGTCACTTGATGAAACAGCCCGGGCCATTCTGAAGCTGACCGCTAAAATAATTGCTTCGTTTTCAGAGGAAAGTGTGTTTTTGGCCTTTGACAAGCACGATGTTTACTATACTGGTCTTGCCAACCTTTTCAGCCAGCCGGAATTTATTGATCATGAGCAAGTTTACAGCGTGAGCGCCATCATTGATCGGCTAGACGAGGCCGTAGCCGATGTTTATGATTCTGTGCCGGACAATGTTCAGGTATTTATTGGAAAGAAACATAATTTTGGGAGCCAGTGCAGTGCTATCATCACACGTTATCGCGCGACCGGAGATGATTTTGGCATATTTGGATTACTTGGGCCAACGAGAATGGATTATGACTTGAACATTGCCCGCATTAAATATGTTCACAATGGTGTGCGGGGTTTTATAACGAAATAAAATTAATATGAGCGATGCCTTGAATAACAACTTATCGGCCACCCCTTTGGAAAATTTAGAGGAGAAAATTAAAGAATTAGAACAACAGGTTGAAGAAAATTTTGCCGGCTGGCAAAGAGCCAGAGCCGATTATCAGAATTTAAAAAAGGAGGGCGAGAAAAAGCAGGCGCAATTGATGGTGGAAGCAAAAAAAATTCTGTTGGCTGAAATTCTACCCATTTATGATCACTTGAAGCAAGCTATGAATATACCTCATAACGGCAATCATTTCTTGGAATGGCGACGCGGCATTGAACAAATTAAAAATCAATGGGACGCTTTATTGAAACGCTGGCAAGTGGAAGATGTCCCCACCGTAGGAGAAAAGTTTAATCCGGAAATTCATGAAGCCGTAGAGCATCATGATTCCGGCAACGAGACAATCAGCCGCGAGTTGCAGGGCGGTTATAAAGTTGAAGGGCAGCTTCTTTATCCGGCTAGAGTGATTGTTGGAGAAGATACTAATAGCGCCAAGCAGCATACTTTTGATAGTGATAAATAAATTCATTATTAATTTAATCAAAAATATATGTCTTCAATAATTCGTTGGAGCCCCATACCGTGGCTCCCAGATGACTTAGATAAATTTATTAATGGATTCGGCCGATTTGAATCCTTCGGATTCACGCCTCCTATTGATATCTATCAAACAAACGAAGATATCATAGTTGAGGCGCCTCTACCCGCGGTTAATCCAGAGGATGTAGAAGTCACCGTGGAGCATGACGTTTTAACTATTCAGGGTAAAAGTGAGCAGAAAAGCGAGGTTGATGAAAAAAATTATTATCGCCGGGAGGTTAGGCGTGGCTCTTTTTATCGTTCAGTGAATTTGTCGGCGGCTGTTGATGGCGATAAGGCTGAAGCCACTTATGAGCGCGGCATCTTAAAAATAAAAATCCCCAAAACGCCCGCCGTACGACCAAAAGCGATTACAGTTAAAGCCAGCGGCAAATAATTCAAAATAACAAATTCATATCTATGTCCAAAATAATTGGAATTGATTTAGGAACCACAAACTCTTGCCTGGCCGTCATGGAAGGCGGCGAGCCTAAGGTTTTGGAAAATAGAGAGGGCAATCGCACTACCCCCTCAGTGGTGGCCATGTCTAAAACCGGCGAGCGTTTAGTTGGCCAAGTGGCTAAGCGCCAAGCGGTCACCAATCCCGAAAACACAATTTATTCCGTGAAACGTTTAATCGGTCGTCGTTTTGATGACGCGGAGGTTCAGCGAGACATAAAATTAATGCCTTATAAAATTGTTAAAGCGGGAGACGGGGTTAAGGTAGTTATGGGCGGCAAAGAGCATACACCACAGGAGATATCGGCTATGATTCTTCAGAAATTAAAGGCTGACGCTGAAGATAAGCTGGGAGAAAAAGTTACCGAGGCGGTTATTACCGTGCCGGCCTATTTTGACGACTCTCAGAGGCAAGCCACTAAAGATGCCGGAGAAATAGCCGGCCTTAAAGTCTTGCGCATCATTAATGAACCAACGGCGGCAGCTCTGGCCTATGGTTTTAACAAGAAAAAGGATGAGAAAATCGTTGTTTATGATTTAGGCGGCGGCACATTTGACGTGTCCGCCTTGGAAGTAGGGGATGATACGGTGGAAGTGAAAGCGACCAACGGTGATACGCATTTAGGGGGCGATGATTTTGACCAGAAGATTATTGAATGGATTATTTCCGAATTCAAGAAAGATCAGGGTATTGATTTGGGCAAAGATCAGTTGGCTCTCCAGCGCATTAAGGAAGCGGCCGAGAAAGCCAAGATAGAACTTTCCAGCACGCCGGAGACCGAAATTAATCAACCCTTTATCACTTCGGACGCCTCTGGACCAAAACACCTTTCTCTAAAGATGTCTCGCGCTAAGTTGGAGGAGTTAGTTGGCCCCTTGGTGGAAAAAACACTTGGGCCATGCCAGAAGGCTCTTGATGATGCCAAGTTAAAGACCAGTGATATCAATGAAGTTGTAATGGTTGGCGGTATGACTAGGATGCCTATGGTCATTGCCGCGGTAGAAAAATTTTTTGGCAAAAAACCGCACTTAGGCGTTAATCCGGATGAGGTAGTGGCTGTCGGCGCCGCGGTGCAAGCAGGCGTCTTGCAAGGTGAAGTGAAGGACGTGCTATTGCTTGATGTTACGCCGCTTTCTTTTGGGATCGAAACACTTGGCGGCATTATGACGAGATTAATTGAGCGCAATACCACTATTCCGACATCTAAATCACAAGTTTTCTCTACGGCGGCAGATAGTCAAACCTCGGTTGAAATCCATGTCTTGCAAGGAGAACGGGATATGGCGGCGGATAATAAATCACTTGGTCGGTTTATTCTTTCCGGCATACCGCCGGCGCCGCGCGGCATTCCTCAAGTTGAAGTGAGTTTTGATATTGACGCTAATGGGATTCTGAATGTCAAAGCAGTTGACAAGGCGACTGGCAAAGAGCAGAAGATTACTATTACTGCTTCATCTGGTTTATCTAAAGATGAAGTTGAGAAAATGCGCAAAGACGCTGAACTTCATGCTGACGAAGATAAAAAACGGCGAGAACTCGTGGAGATAAAAAACAGCGCCGACGCCTTAATATATTCAACTGAAAAAACATTGAGCGAGGCAGGCGATAAAGTGGCCAGCAATGTTAAGGCTGAAGTGCAAGAAAAAGTTGACGTCCTAAAGAAGGCCAAAGATGGTAATGACATAGAAGAAATCAAAAAGAATTTTGACGAGTTAGGCAAGGTTATTCAGAGAGTGGGCGCCGATTTATATAAAGCCGCCGAGGCAGCTGGCAAGACCAGTGACAGCGCAGGAGCAGGCGCCAATGACTCTAAGGTTACTGATGCTACTTACGAAGAAGTGAAAAAAGAAGATGATAAAGCGGATGACACTGTTAAACAATAATATTTTTTAACCATAATATATGCCAAACCAACAACCCCAACAAATTCAAATCAAGGCCACTGATGCGGCCTTGCAAGGCCACTATTCCAACATAATGCAAGTGGCGCACTTGCAAGAGGAATTTATTTTGGATTTCATGAATATTTATCCTTTTCAGAATTTAGGAGTGTTAAACGCCAGAATAATCGTGAGCCCCGGACACTTGAAGCGCATGGTTAACGCCTTGGCGGAAAATTTAAAGCGTTATGAAGAAGCATACGGCAAGATTGAAGTGGCTGACGCCCCGGGCGAAGAGATAGGATTCCATAGCTGATTAGGCACTAGCTTCTTAGCTTATTAGGTAAAAATGCCTGTTAACCTGTTAATTTACGATCGACAATTGTCACGTCATTATTGCTAAGAAGCTAATAAGCTAACTCCTAATTACGTGGCCAAAGATTATTACGCTATTCTTGGCGTTTCCAAAAGTGCTTCAGCCGATGAGATGAAAAAAGCTTATCGTAAGCTGGCGCATGAGTTTCATCCTGATAAAGCCGGGTATGACGCCAAGAAAAAAGAGCACAGCGAAAAAAAATTTAAAGAGATAAACGAGGCCTATCAAGTGCTTTCTGATCCAGAAAAGCGCAAACAGTATGACCAATTTGGAACCACCTTTGAAGACGCGCGCCGAGACGGCGCGGGATTTGGAGGATTTGGCGGATTTGGTCAAGCGGGAAATATAAATATTGATTTTGAGGACTTAGAAGATCTTTTCGGCGGGGCGTTCGGTTTTGGGAGATCTCGCCAGAGTAGGCAAGCTCGCGGCACCTCTGGCCGCGATATTGAAGTTTCTATAACTGTTGAGTTTCGTGAAGCAGTCTTTGGCGCGAAAAAAGAGATATCTCTTTATAAAACAGTTGCTTGCGAAAATTGTAAAGGCAGTGGCGCTGACCCAAAAAGTAAAATTGTGTCATGTTCCACTTGTCATGGACAGGGCCAGATTGAATCAGTGCAAAATACAATTTTTGGACAATTTAGAAGTGTGCGCACCTGCTCATCTTGCGCTGGGCAGGGTAGTCGCGCTGAGAAACTGTGCGGCAGTTGCGCTGGCACGGGAGTGGTAAAAGAAACAGTTGTTTTAAGAGTTGATATACCAGCAGGCATTAGTGATGGCGAAGTCATCAAACTGACTAGCCAGGGCGAGGCGGGTAGGGCTGGTGGCGAGAGCGGTGATCTATACATCAGAGTGCGAGTTAAACCAGATCCGCGATTTGAGCGGCGTGATAACGATATTTGGACTCAACAAAAATTGACTTTTGCCGAAGCGGCGCTTGGTACGATTAAAGAGATTGTCACGCTTGACGGAGCGGTGAAGCTGACGATTCCCGAAGGAACACAAACAGGGAAAATATTTCGTTTGGCTGGCAAGGGTGTGCCATATCTTAAAGGCCGTGGTCGCGGCGATCATTTTGTTGAGACAGTAGTGGCAACGCCAACAAAATTAAGCAAACGTCAACGGGAGATATTGAGAGAATTTAATGAATAAATCACGCACGTTCATCCCGCATCTTGAAAAAACTCTTCGCCTTGCTGAGCAGGCAAGCGTAGGCCATGGTTCCCCGTTACTATACTTTCAAGTATAGTAACGGGGAGATTGTTAAGGATAAGAATGAATAAACGATCTACAAACAAGGAACCACAAACAAGGATGAGTGGGAATAAATTACGTATATTCCAGACAATATCCTCAAGAAAATATCCTGCGGTGATGGTGCGAGATAAAGCAGGGTAATATTTTAGGGAGCCGCGGTGGCGACTCCCTGTTGTGTGGCGCTAAACGACTTGCGGCCAGCATCACCGATGCTTGAGAACGAGAATTGTGTCCCCGCAATGCAACCTTAGATCGTACGTGCCCTCTGGACTTGCCCCATAAATAGTGAACTTCTTGATTCGTTCTTCGGGATTTTCTATCTCTATGGGGTAGCCGTTTTTTCCTCTTGGGCTACGTTTCAACCACGGGAATTCTATGGTAAGTTTTTGGGGAAGTGTTTGGCCCTCCAGTGTGAAGCTACGACGCGCCCCCAAGCCCCCCGATAGTTCTTCCGCGCCGTGGATAATCACAGTCCCTCGCCAGTACGGTCTCAAATCCTCATCGGTGAGCGGTAGTTGGCTGTTGTTTTTCATCATTCCCCCTTGCGATGAAATATTTTCTCAAGCGTAGCAGGTTGTTAAGTAAATGTAAATATGGTAAAATTAACGCATGACAGAAGTAAACAGTCTACTGAATTTAAATTGGTCAACTCCAACTTGGGACATGTTTATTGTTCTTTTCTTTTTGGTAGCCGCTTTTGTATATGGATTCTCGCTTGGGCGCGACCGCGTGATCGTTATTTTGGTTTCCTTGTATATGGCTTTGGCAGTTGTCAATTACGCGCCATTTATTAGAGATTTGAGCACAGAAATTAATATCGCCACTTCACTTTTTGCTTTCAAAATCTCGGCTTTTCTTGGCGTATTCTTAGCCTTGTTTTTCTTTCTCTCTCGCAGTGCCATTCTTCATTCGCTCGCCGCTGGTAAGGCGCCTGGAAAATGGTGGCAGGTGCTGTTGTTTAGTGTATTGCACGCTGGTTTATTGGTGAGTATAGTTCTGTCTTTTTTGCCACCAGATACGCTTGATTATTTAGCCCCGGCTACGCGAGAAATTTTTACTAGCGAGTTCGGTCGTTTTCTTTGGATTATTTTGCCAATAGTGGCAATGGTTGGACTTAATGGTGATGAATCAAAAACTTAATCGTCAGTTTTCTGTATGCCCCGTTAGAAGTCTGACTTAGTATAATAATCAGTCTTTTAACCATGATACAATATATCAGCCAATTAAATACTATCCCGCATGGCGGGAC
>MGEK01000004.1:7022-74700 GCA_001791325.1 Candidatus Uhrbacteria bacterium RIFCSPLOWO2_01_FULL_47_25
CAATGAGCCGCAAAAAGGAGATTTTTAAACCGCTCAAGGATAAACTCGTGCGGATGTATTCGTGCGGCCCTACCGTGTACAACTATGCGCATATAGGAAATTTACGAACTTATATTTTTAGCGATGCCTTGAAGCGAATTTTAATGTTTAATGGCTATCGGGTGAAACATATAATGAACATCACCGATGTTGGCCATTTAACCTCCGAAGCGACTGATAGTGGCGAGGATAAGCTTGAAGTAGGTGCTGCGCGCGAAGGGAAAAGTGTTTTTGAAATTACGGATTTTTACATTAAAGCGTTTAGGCGCGATTTGGCCGCCTTAAATATACTGCCGCCGACTAAATACACTAAAGCCACCGATAATATCAAAGAACAAATAGCTTTAATAAAACAGTTGTTCCGCAAGCGCTTTGCCTATGATACGCCGGAGGTCATTTATTTTGATACGGCTCAACTTAAAGATTACGGCAAACTAGCGCGATTAAAAGTGAAAGGATTAAAAGCGGGTGCTCGCGTGCCCTTTGATGTCAAAAAAAGAAATTCCACCGATTTTGCCCTGTGGTTTAAAATCGCCGGTCGTCATAAAAATCATATCTTGCGTTGGCCCTCCCCATGGGGAGAAGGATTCCCTGGCTGGCATATTGAATGTTCGGCTATGGCTAGAAAATATCTGGGCCAGCCACTGGACATTCATACCGGCGCAGTTGATCATATTTCCATTCACCACACCAATGAAATTGCTCAATCAGAAGCGGCGTACGGTAAACCATTATCTCATTTTTGGCTGCACGGGGAATTTTTGGTTTTAGGCAAACCCGGCAAAGAAGTACGCATGGGAAAATCATTGGGGAACTTTGCAACACTAAATCAAATAGTTGAAATGGGGATTGATCCTTTGGCGTATCGTTATCTTTGTCTGACCGCTCATTATCGCGCGAAACTATATTTTGACATGAGGAATCTTATGGCTGCCGCCAGAGGTCTTCTGCGACTGCGCGAAGCGATTGGCTCTTTGCCGGCTTCGGTTGGACATCCCATTGCTCCGGTTGAGAAAAAATTTCGCTCCGCTATTAATGATGATCTTAATATGCCAAGAGCCCTAGCTATTGCTTGGGATTGTCTTAAATCAAAACGTTATGATGGCGGTGAGAAAAAAAGCACGCTTTTGTATTTTGACACGGTTTTTGGTCTTGGCCTTGATCAGCCGGTAAAAAAAGCGGATATTCCCACGGAGATTAAGCGCTTGGTGGAAGAAAGAGAACAGGCTCGTCGGGTCAGGAATTGGCTAATGGCTGATAAATTGCGGAAGACGATACAAGAGAGAGGGTATGTCCTTGAAGACACGCCAAACGGTCCCCAAGTCAAAAGGGCGAGCCAGCTGATAGAGAGAGTGGTATAATTAAATTTATGGATGCCGTGCCCAAAGAGCAAAAAATAACAGAGCCAAAGATTCAGGGGGCTGAATCTTTGAGCCCGTTAGCAGAGCAAGAAAGGCCGCTCGAGATCGTACCCCCTGAAGCGCCCGCGCTGCCATCCGCGCCGCCAGCCGTTGCCAGTGACTTGCTGACGCCGTCGCCTCAAGAGGCAGTTCTCATGCCGGCATCTTCAAAGAGTCAATTGGAAAAGGAAATAGAGGACGTACTAGCCGAAGATCTTGAAAAATTGTATTGGGAACTGCCG
The DNA here is from genome assembly GCA_001791325.1 of Candidatus Uhrbacteria bacterium RIFCSPLOWO2_01_FULL_47_25. Classification (GTDB taxonomy): domain Bacteria; phylum Patescibacteriota; class Patescibacteriia; order GWA2-46-9; family GWA2-46-9; genus GWA2-46-9. The sequence goes on from MGEK01000004.1 coordinate 8,704, forward strand.
GAACCGGAACGTTTTATTTTTAAGTACAAAGGAGAAGAAACCGCTTCAAAAATTCGTCTGCTTTTAGGAGAAACGGTTGTACGCGCGCAAGAGATATTCCGCTTAATAGTGGAATGGCTTAAACTTTTACCCGGTGTAAATAATTTTTTTATTGAACAGGAAGCAAAGATTAAGACTGATAAATTGTTAAAATTTCGCTAGCTTTTTGGTTTTTCTGAAATGTTAGAAACTATTGTACCGCCACCACCGTCATTGCCGGATGATTTAACCGGTTCGTTTATGACTTTGGTCTTAATTGTATTGCCCTGGCTTTTGGCGGGAATTGTTTTGGCCGCGCTGTTCATGATTGGGCTATGGATAATATATAAGCGCTTACACCATCGTTGGCTGTCAGCTTTTGGACAAGTCATTTTATTAGTAACCGTTCCTAAAGATAGCGCGAAAGAAAAGGAGCGGCAGGAAACACAGGAAGCAGTGAGGGAAGATATTTCAGTGGCCGAAACCTTTTTTTCTGCCATCGGCGGTATGCGGGCTGAACGGGGCTTAGGGGCTATATTTTTTGGCCGACAGGATCATCTTGCTTTGGAAATAGTGGCGGCCAAGGGGCTTATTTCATTCTACGCGGCTGTGCCAAAACATTTACAGCGATTGATTGAGCAGCAAATAGAAGCGCAATATCCGGAAGCGCAGATTGAAGAAGTGCATGACTATAATATGTTTGTGCCGCGCGGCGCGGCAGTTGGCGCAGTATTGAAATTCCGTCGCCCTTATATTTTCCCCATTAAAACATACCGTGAAATTGAATCTGATCCAATGTCCGCGATAACGAACGCCATGAGCCGGCTGGGGGATGCTGGCGCGGCTATTCAAATTATCGTGCGTTCGGCCAAGCGTCGTTGGCACTGGTACGGCAAAAAGGTGGCTTCAGAAATGCATCAAGGCAAAACCGTGCTGGAGGCCCTGCGCCTTGGCCATCCCAACGCTTTTGTGAGAGGATGGTGGGCTGTCATTAAAACCTTGACCGCCAAACCAAAAAAGAAAGAAGAAGCGGAAAATATAAAGTCGCATCAACTGACCGCTCTTGAGCAAGAGATGGCTAAACGTTTGGAAGAAAAAACCAGTAAAGCCGGCATGGATGCCAATATCAGAGTTATTGTTTCAGCTGGCACTAAATCGGAGGCGGAACACAATCTTCGCAACATTTTAAACAGCTTTACTCAATATAATCTTTATCAATACGGTAACAGCTTTACCATACAGCGTCCCCGTAATCAGAAAAAATTGATGCAAGATTTCATTTACCGGCATTATGCAAAGCGACAGCGAGTATTATTGAATACGGAAGAACTTGCCAGTCTGTTTCATTTTCCTCTGCCCAAGACAGAAACACCAAATATTCGCTGGTTGCGGGCCAAAAAAGCGCCAGCCCCCTTGAATCTTTGTGCCGATGGAGCGATTTTGGGGCGCAATACTTATCGCGGCGTGACCCAAGCTGTACGCATTGGCCGCGATGACCGCCGCCGCCACGCTTATATTATCGGTACAACCGGTTCAGGTAAGTCAGTTTTAATGGGAGAGATGGCCAAACAGGATATTGCCGCCGGACATGGTGTTTGCGTGGTAGATCCGCACGGTTCTTTGGTTGACGACATTCTGGAATGTATTCCCAAAGAGCGGACCGAAGATGTAATTTATTTTGATCCCTCTGACACGGAGCGCCCCATTGGTCTCAATATGTTGGAAGCGCGGACTGACGCGGAAATGGATTTTGTCACTCAAGAAATGATTTCTATTTTCTATAAATTAGTGACTGATCCAGCTATGATTGGGCCGATGTTTGAACATAATATGCGAAACGCGATGCTAACGTTAATGGCTGATAAAGAATATCCAGGAACCATTGCCGAAATTCCGCGGATGTTTACTGATCAGGCTTTCCAGAAGTATAAAGTCGACAAGCTTACTGATCCTGTGGTCAGAGCCTTTTGGGAAAAAGAAATGGCTAAAACAACCGATTTTCACAAATCAGAAATGCTTGGTTACTTAATTTCAAAAGTTGGTCGCTTTGTGGAAAACACTATGATGCGCAACATCATCGGCCAGCCGGTTTCCGGTTTCAATGTTCGGCAGATTATGGATAACGGTAAAATATTATTGGTGAATTTATCAAAGGGCAAAGTAGGGGAGATAAACAGCAATCTTTTGGGGCTTATTATTGTGAGTAAATTACAAATGGCCGCTTTTGGCCGCGCCGACCGGCCAGCCAATGAGATTAGCGATTTTTATCTGTATATTGATGAATTTCAGAATTTTATTACGGACTCTATCGCCGTTATTTTGTCTGAAGCTCGTAAATATCGTTTGAACTTAGTAATGGCTCACCAGTATCTCGGCCAGCTCTCGCAAGGGCAAGATACTAAGATTCGTGACGCTGTTTTGGGTAACGTTGGAACGATGGTGGCGTTTCGCATCGGGGTGGAAGATGCCGAGGTTTTGGCTAAACAGTTTGATCCGGTTTTTAATGAGTATGATTTGGTGAACATAGATCGGTATCATGCCTATGTTCGTCTGCTTGTCAATAATTCAGTAGCTCGGCCGTTTGACATTGATACCTTGCCGCCAACTATCGGGCGGCGAGATCGTGCGGCGCTCTTAAAACAGATTTCCCGCTTAAAATACGGCCGTGATCGGGCTATCGTGGAGGCCGAAATTCTTGAGCGCAGTAATTTAGGCGAGGTTAATAGGGCGCCCCAACTCACCACGGAGAGCCGTTTATAGTCACCCCGCTCGGCGGGGCAATTTCTTGCAGAAGCTCAGATACACATTCTGGACTTAGTCGGCAGTTTGTTTTATACTGCTTTGGCGTAATTTATTAACTAAAATGAAGCACACATGGATTTACGCCCATGGCATCCTTCATTTTTTCGGCGGAATCCGCCGAAGCACCCTCCTTTGCTCATCAGTGTCGGAGGGTCCGCCATTCGCATTCATCCACGGCTTTACAGCCTTGGTCTTCTGCAAAGGCGGATAAATTAAACAAAAAGCGTATGGTTAGCCAAAAAACACAAAGCAACGAGGAAACAAACATTTTACAGAACACGAATTCATCGGACGAATCAGTGGATAGTCCTGATGCTAATACTAATAGCGAAATAACAGCTAAGACGGCTAGTGCTAAATTGGCTCTTGTTGTGGAACTCATGACGCAAGCCGAGAATATGCTTGTTCAGGCGCGTCAGCTTATTCAAACAACGGTATCATTGCCGTTGCCTAAAATTGGCCGAACTATTGAGTCCGCTGATATAGGCAACGACGATTCTCCTGTGATTGAAGGAGTTTTTGACGGTCAGCAAATGATCGGCCCGGACGGCAAGCATTATTCCGTGCCAGCCAATTATGCTTCTAAGTCCAAACTGGTTGAGGGCGATCTCATGAAATTAACTATTACTCCCAAGGGAGCTTTTGTTTATAAACAAATTGGGCCGATTGCTCGTCGCCGCTTGCGCGGTATTTTAGTGTGCAATCAAGGGGGGAACGATTATTCAGCAAAAGTCAATGATCGCCTTTATCGTATTTTGACAGCCAGCGTCACTTATTTTCATGGGCGTGAAGGTGATGAAGTCATTATTTTAGTACCGGAAAACGGAGAGAGCAAATGGGCCGCGGTGGAAAATATAGTCAAGTCGTCAGAGCAGCTGGGGACCACGTTGGCTACTGGACAAGCAGTGTCCGATGAAGAAATAGATGGTATTTAATTAAATCCCGCGCCACCCCTGCCTGACGGCAGTCAGGGGTGGCGCGGTACTCCGGACGGATGACTTTCTAGAATACGGGACAAACATGTCATATCACCTTTTGTCGCAATTGCGACAAAAGGTGATAATTAATCGCCATTGACTCGTTTTATAGCCTAGTGCTAGGATTATATCGGCTTCTGGAACGGATGCGATTGCGTAGCGCACGAACCCCACGAACGTGGGGAGTGGGGCGTCCGCTCAAGAAGCGAAGGGGGGTTCGTTGGTTTGCCCCAACGGCAGCACCGCTCGACGGGGCGTCGCGCAACACGCAACACGCGACACCAACGCAATCCTCTGGCCCGGCACCATTCTCTTCCTCTGGTGCCGGGCCCCTTCATTTTGGACATTCCTTCGCTTTTCATAGTAATATAATGGAGCTTAATCATTATAGTTAATTTATGCCAACGGCAATTTATCAAAAATATCGTCCTCGCGTTTGGGCCGAGCTGGCTGATCAAAACCATATTAAGACCACGCTGGAACATGAAATTTCCCGCGGTCAAATTACTCACGCCTATTTGTTCGTTGGACCGCGCGGCGTAGGCAAAACAACAGCCGCGCGGCTGCTGGCCAAATCCGTAAACTGCCAGAATCGCAAGCCGGGCGTTGCTGAACCGTGCAATGAGTGTGAAGTATGCGGTCGCATTCAGGCCGGTCGATCTTTTGACATTATTGAGATAGACGCCGCTTCGCATACAGGCGTTGATCACGTTCGTGAGCATATTTTGGAAAGCGCCGAGGTGTCCGCCGGGCATGGGACTTATCGTATTTTTATTATTGACGAAGTGCATATGCTCTCTACGGCGGCTTTTAACGCCATGCTCAAAATTTTAGAAGAACCGCCAGCGCACGTCATTTTTATATTAGCCACGACCGAAGTGCACAAAGTGCCAGCTACCATTATTTCCCGTTGTCAGCGTTTTAATTTCAAAAAAATTCCGGCTGACGCCATTCGCCAACGTTTGCGCTCAATCACGCAGGCGGAAAAAATGAACGTTGACGAAGAGGTGCTAAATGTTATTGCCGAACATTCAGACGGCTCATTGAGAGATGCCGAGAGTATGTTGGGGCAGGTGCTTGCTCTGGGCGGCAAAAAAATTACCATGCTGGAAGCTTCGCTCGTGATTCCTCGCTCCAATCTTAATGAAGCGGCAAATTTAGTAGGATTAATTTTGAAAAACGACGCGGCTGGCGCTTTGTCATTGGCCAATAACTTAGTTGAGCAGGGGATATCAGTTTCGGTGTTTATGCAAGATATTATTGTCTGGTTAAGAAATATGCTTCTGGCTAAAGTAGGGGAACGATTGGATCTTTTTTCTCGCGACACTTTAGGAGAGTTGCAGAGTCGTCTGTTAAAAGACGCGGTTGGCGTTTCGGCGCGTGAGGCGCAGGAGCTAATAGACATTTTTTTGAGGCGACGACAGAATCTGGGAGAATCGCCCTTGCCGCAGCTGCCCCTGGAGCTTGCCATTATTGAGGCCTGTACTTTGAAGGCTGATGGAATGGAGTCATAACCGAGCTCTTCTTCTTTTTTCATAAGGTGTTTGAGCTGGGAGATCGTCTAACTGGCCCCGTTAGAATTTACAAGGACTTCCTCCTAAAGCTGCCGGGTCGTCTAACGGTAGGACGCCAGGTTCTGGCCCTGGTAATCTAGGCCCGCCCCCACACTAATAAGATCATCTCATAAATTTGTGGTGAAATGTAATAATGTAATGTTGTACATATGCCTGCGGGGTCGTCTAATGGTAGGACACGACGCTCTGGACGTCGGTATCTAGGCACGCCCCGCACCAATTTAACTTTGTCTAGATGTTATTGTATTATACTTTTACATAAAAAGATCTAAGAAGCCGATCTGGGAGATCGTCTAATGGTAGGACACGACGCTCTGGACGTCGGTATCTAGGTTCGAATCCTAGTCTCCCAGATTGGTTTCTTAGAAATTGGTGCGGGGTGAAAGTCCTAGCCCCGCAGGCATGTGTACAATTTGAGAAAGTTGTTAATCTGAACGATTAGTGTGGGGGTGAAAGTCCTAGTCTCCCAGCTTAGCCACTTTATGAACAGTTAATTAGTGCTGGGTAAGATAGTCTGATTTCAAAAAATAAAAATGAAAGGGCTTGGCTAGAAAATGATATTTTGCTAAAATAGTCGCAGTAATTATTAATCGTATAACGTAATCTTTATGGGTGGAAACAGCGCCAAGCGCGCGAGAATGAAGCAGGAAGCAAAACGAGCCAAAAAGCGGCGAGCCAAAAAGTAGTTTTTGATTATTTTTTTAAATGTCATTGACCACAGAATCAATGGCAAAATTGACTTATGCTATATAATCCTAACCTCTATTCCGTAGAAAGCGTTACCGACGGTCATCCTGATAAAATTTGCGATCAAATTTCTGACGCTATTCTTGACGAATGTTTGCGTCAAGATGCCAATAGCCGTGTAGCCATTGAAGCTTTTGGCAGTCATGGCATTATTATTGTGGGCGGTGAATTAACGACAAAAGCATGGGTTGATGCGCCAGCGATAGTTAATGGGGTATTGAAAGACATAGGATATGATGATCATTATGGCGTAATTTCAAATATCGTTGGCCAATCGCCAGATATAGCAATGGGCGTTGATACTGGCGGCGCTGGTGATCAGGGAATAATGTATGGATATGCCACCAATGAAACGCCGGAGTATCTACCTATCGGCGTTGTGCTGGCGCACAAATTGACCAAAGGGCTGGCGGAACTTCGCCAGAGCGGGAAATTGAAATGGTTACGGCCGGATGGCAAAGCAGAGGTCATCATACAAAACGGACGAGCGCATAAAGTATTGGTCAGCTGTCAGCACGATGAAGGTGTAAAACAAGAAGAGCTCAAAAAAGCTTTGATTGAAAATTTAATCATACCCACAATCCGTGATTCATCCGGCGTTGATATTTTTGTAAATCCAACTGGTAAATTTGTGCGCGGCGGTTTTGACGCGGATACGGGCCTGACTGGTAGAAAAATTATGGTTGATACTTATGGAGGTCTCATTCCGCATGGCGGAGGGTGTTTCTCTGGCAAGGATCCTACAAAAGTTGACCGTTCTGCCGCCTATATGGCGAGATTCGCGGCAAAAAATATTGTCGCGAATGGCATGGCGAAAGAATGTTTAGTGTCGGTTGCTTATGCCATCGGCATGGCCGATCCTCTAATGCTTGAGGCCGTGAATGAAAAAGGAGAAAGCGTGGTAAAATTGCTTAATCATAAATTTGATTTTCGCCCCTTGGCCATTATTGAGCGGCTGAACCTTAGACGGCCGATTTATCGTCAAACCGCGGCTTATGGCCATTTTGGCAAAGCAGGTTTTCCTTGGGAAGAAATAATTAATCTTTAGTTCGGAATCTTGGGCGAATCCCGCACTGCGGGGCGAAGAGCATATAGAGTGACCTTGGTTATAATTTAGTTGATGAAACGTCATATATACAAATTGTGACGATCGTCACAATTTGTATATAAATGATTTTGTCTGGAATAATAGAATAGTAAAAATGGAGGAGTTTTTATCCCTATCCCCCGGGGCGGACTGGTTCGGCGGCAAAGTGCTGGATAAACAAAAAATATGTTATAATATACCCCGTTAGAAGTCTGACTTAGCATAATAATTGCGGCTCTAGTCATGAATAAATACATCAACCAGTTAAACACTATAATCATCACAGCCCCGCATAGCGGGGCCGAGGACTTCTAACGGGGTAGATTTTTAAGGTTAGTTCTATTGGTGAAAATGTCTAAATTATTGGGGGCAAAAAAAAGAAAAAACCCCGCACATCACGGACGCAATAAGCCAGTGGCGCGGGGCCAAAGACAAGAAACTCGCGCAAAAAAACGCCTCAAAGAACGTGTTTTGGGCGTTATTCAGCGTCAGGTCAAATTAAGGGAACTAAAAGTTTTGGCGCGGCGCGGCGTCATAGGTACGGTAGTGGTCGTTTTGTTTATTTCCAGTCTTTTTGTCAGAGCCGAGCCCAATCCGTTGCTTGTTCATGAAGTAATTTATCCGCAGTCTTGCCGTGGCACTTGGCAGGGGATGAATAATATTTTTACGCAGGAGCTTGATGCCAGAGCCGAGGCCGATGATTTTAATAAGACCAATAGCGCCATGCCCGCCTTGGGCGAACCAACTGTTGCGGCAGTGCCGGGCAAGGAAGAGTACAACGCTTTCACGGTGTCATTGCCAATTCTTGACCAGCAGTCAAATGTTGATACGTTGATGGATCAGCCGTCAGATACAGATCAGGATTTACAATTGATTATTCCACCCATTATTCCTTCTCAAGAGGAGTCGCCCGTTGAAAACGCGCCTTCTCAAAATACACCCATTGAAGATAATGACAATAATAGTGAAAATAAGAGTTTAGAAAACGCTCCTTCAGAACAAGTTCTTGGGGAAGAGGACAAAGCAGATGATTCCAGTCAGCCGGTAACAGACGAACAGCTGTCAACGGAGAAATCCAATGAGGAACAGGAACAGCCGTTATCGCCACCCTCACAACCTCAACCCCAAGAGCCGCTAGATACTCAATTATTTCCAGAACCTGAAACAAAGCCATTGGCGCCACCCGACGATACGTTGCCAATGCCGACAGAACCGCCGGCAACAGAACCGTCAGGAGCGGAACCGTCGTCAACAGACCAGCCGATAATCAATTTCAACAATTTGTTGGATAAACTGATTAATAAAGCTTTGGCCGAGGAAGACGCTATCCTGAATACAGATACCAACGCGAGTACGGCAGATACAAATGGCGCCGAAACTAAAGTTGATTCTAATAGCGAGGCAGACGGCTTTAGTGTTGAAGACATAGTGAAATCAGTGGCGGAAAAGATTGGAGATATTGTTAGCGATTCTGCCGATAAGGTGAGTGAAATCATCGCGCCAATTACGGCGGAGCCAGTGGATATACAAAATTTAACACCCGGCACCCCGTCCCTAGAAACAAAACCGGAGGCTGAAGATTCGCCGTCTTTGCTCGGCACTTTATTTGATGCGGTGGGGCAGGCAATATCTGCAATTACGGATTTAATTTCGCCATTGCCGCCGTCAGTTTTAGAGGCTCCATCATTCGCGATACAGGATAGTAATATCTTAAAAACGGAAAATGGCACAATGGCCTGTGCAGACTTCACCCCTCCTGCCACCACGCAAATTGAACAGGCGTCGCTCGGTCTATCATATACTTTAAAAGATCAATCGCCATTGCCAAACGAGCAGTCTGGATTTCTATGGGCTGAATATACTCAAGATAGACAGAATTGGATGATATTAAGTTCCATTGAAGACACGAACTCATCAGTTGAATCGGCTTATCATTTATTTAATTTTCCTCCCGACTTTGACGCTGGACGCATAAGCGAGACCATTGTTCGTTTGCGCTGGTTTGGCAAATATGATGAGCCGGAAATTTTTATAGATAGTTTATGGCTAGATGTTGCTCGCCTTGGCGACAGTGAGCAGGAAAAGCCTTCGGAATTAAAAACCGCTAAAAAAGATTTTGCCGCTTTTGAGGACCCGGTTTTTAATTTAAGCTTTGATCCGCAAGTGCCCCTATCAGCAAAGAGAGGCGTCATATTTGATAACAGCCAGTCGCAATCAATCATAGAAAAGTATAAAGAAAGATATAAGCAGTGGCTGGAATCATGGGCGAATTTTATTATTCAAAAACCATTGTCATTCGCGCGTAACGCGCTGGCGCAATCTCCGTCGGCTGATCAAGCGACGCCAAACGACGCGGCTCTATGGCATGAGACTAATCTGGATATTTCCGCGCGTCTATTGACTAAGGATTATGGACCCACTGACATTGTTCCAGAATTATTGCGCTTAAATTCCGGGCAATTCAAAATATCGCTTGCCGCGCGCGCCTTCCGCCCTGGCGCCTATATTTTACAAACAACAATTCAAAAAGGGGAGAGTGTCCAAACCCTAGAACAAGATTTCACTTGGGGGGTACTCGTCGTAAATACTGACCAGTCGGTTTATAAAACCGGCGACGAAGCTTCATTCTTCTTTGGGGTCTTGAACGATAAGGGAGAGACTGCCTGCGACGCGACGCTTGAAGCGAAAATTACGGATCCTGCAGGACAGGCGGTGACACTAGCCACGGCTGACGGCACCATCAAGTCCTCTAGTTCATGCGCGAAAAACAGCGTCACTGATACGCCTGACTATGGGGCGACTTATCATACAACCACGGCAGGCACCTATGCACTGGCAGTGACGGCTACGACGGTTGAGGGGAGCCACACCATCACTGACACTTTTTCAGCACAAGATGACCTTCCGTACCGCGTTCGTCGCAGAGGCGCGAGTCGTATTTATCCTTTGGCCAAGTACGAGATGTCAATTGAAGTTACGGCACGCAATGATTTTAAGGGAACTGTTACCGAGCGCGTTCCGTTAGATTTTATTGTCACGCCGTCGTCGAATTTTGTAATTACTGCAGTAGAAGACGCCCAAGCATTAACGTGGGATGTTGCGCTTCAAGCAGGAGAGAGCCAAAACTTCACGTACGAGTATAACGCACCTGACATTTCTCCAGCCATTTTTCATCTGGGAGAATTTTCTTTAACCGCTTCCGGCGCCGATCAGCCGATATTTATTGAACCCAATCAGTGGGAAATAGCGAGCGACGGACTTGACCCAGTTATTATCCACGCGCCAGAGGTGGCGCTCCGTCCAGAAGTGCGCGGAAAGGCCGAGCGATTAGCAAGAGAGGTGCCGCTTCCCGAGAACGTTCCGCATCACACCCGTTCAATGGAAGGAAATTTTGAAAGCCGGAAAATGAATAGACCCGTCAGTCTTGCTCTGGCTCGCGAGCAGGTGCCGCCAAACGCAAAGATTTCTGTTGTTGACGCTTATGGTAAAGAAATTACTGACGGTATCGTAGTAAATACAGAAGAAGATACTATGACCGTGGATATTAACCCCGATGCTAAAGGTATGCGCCCGGGAAAATATACTCTTTATGTGACGGATCCTGACACCGAAGAAGTGCTGGCTGAACAGGATTACACTTGGGGAGTGTTGGCTTTCAACCCTGATTATGCCGTGTATCCGCCTAACACAACAGCCAATCTCTCCTTTGGCGTGCTTGATGATGCCGGGCGGGTGCTTTGCGATGCGGCCTTGGTCGCTATTATTGCCGATCCTAGCGGGAATGAAACAGTGCTTGGCACTGGCGATGGTTCGATACGGGTAAACGAGGAATGCTATCAAATGGAAGATACGCAGAAACCAGATTATGAAGCCAACTTTGACACAACTATTCCCGGTATCTATCAAATGACCATCATCGCCAAAAGTAAAAACGGCGAGCGGACGCTCAATGATTCGTTTTCTGTTGATCCAAACGCCGCGTTTTACCTCAAGCGCACAGGGCCGACCCGCACATATCATCCAGCCACTTACAATTATTCCCTCGACTTTACCGCCAAAGAGGCTGGCACTTATGACATAACGGAAAAAGTTCCTGCTTCATTTACTATAACGGGTGATGGTTTTACCGTAACCGAACAAGACCAAACAAAAATTTTACACTGGCAAGTAACGGCCGTGGCGGGGGAAACTAAAACACTGGCTTATCGTTTCAAAGGACCGCCGCTCTCGCCGTATCTTTTTTTACTGGGAGCGGCGGAAGTAAAAACATCCAGCCCAAATCAAACATGGGTTGAGCCCAGAGAGTGGATGCTGGCCTCTGACAACGCTTGCTCTTCCGACGTTGATCCTTCTGGAAACTGGAATACAGCTGGTTCATGGACCTCATGCGGTGGCGTGGTACCGACGACAACTGACACCGTCGCCATTGTTGACGGCGATACTATCACGATCGACTCCGCGCCTAATTCTGTCATTTCCGTCAACATCAATCTCGGTGGTACGTTAAATGGCGGCTCGGCGACTCTCAATATCAACAATACCGCCGCATCTGGCACTTCTTTTACCAATAGCGGTACGTGGACCTCCTCAACCGGCACCGTTAATTTTGGCAGCGACGTTGCGTTAACAATGCTTTCAGGAAGCTTTATTGGTTCTAATAATTTCAATAACATTACCCATACTTTTACTCCCACTGCTGCAAGAACATACACCGTGGGCGCGGCAGTTGAGATTGGTGGTAATTGGACGTCAACTCCGGGGTCTACCAGTAACGCCCGCGATTTAACCATTAATTTAAGTGGAGCAACTACTGTTACTGGGACACTAACTCTTGATGGTCGAGGTTGTAATAATGGCGCTGCTGATGGCACCGCTTCTACCACGCAATTTTCTACCAATGGCCAGAACTTAACAGTTCGCGCGATAGTTGTTGATGGTATTACGAATGGGGATGGTTGCCGATTTACCACAGCTAACTCTTCTGTTGTTACGTTTACGGGGACGGGTACTACGACGCTTTTCACTTTAGGTCAGACAGGTAGCACCGCCTTGATGACTACCGGGACTACTACTGAATGGGATGTTACTTCCGTGTCAGGCACCCCGACGCTTTTTTCCACTTCCGGGACAACAATTACCGTCCACATTTTAAAAATCGCTGCCTCCGCAACCATTGTCAACCTTGGCGCAGCCTTTACGATTGACGCCAATTCTGGAAATAAATTATGGATTAATTCTGGCATTTTAAATCAGGAAAACAGAACTATTACCGCCGGAGCTAGCGCAACTCTGCAGATTGATTCTGGCGGCACTTTGTGCTTGGGCGGGACAACTGCTTCCACCACGGCTAATTGTGCGTCAGGCGCGACTCAAGCTACGGCTCAAGCAATGCCTTCGTTTACCACCTATACTTTTGACGCCGCCTCAACCGTTTCCTACCTTTCTAACGCTAACGTCGTGTTTTCCAGTACCCCGAACTATGGCAACTTAACGCTCAACCCGGTCTTGATCAGCACCAACCGTACCTATACACCTGGAGGAGCCATGACCATTAACGGTGATTTCACTATCAACCCTAATGAGTCGTTTACCGATACTCCCTCGCTCACCGTCGATCCACTTAATAACTATACCGTGGCCTCTGGTAAAACCACTACCATTACGAAGACCAATGCCGCCACTTCTGTTCTTATTCTGCCGTTAGCAGTGAGCCAATACCTGTCAACAGGTAAGTTAGTCATTGCCAGTGGTGGAACACTCAATGGTGCTATCAGTTCTGCCACGATTATCATTAAGGACACCGGCGCGGCTTTTACCAATAGCGGCACTTATACTTATGGCCTCACAAAAGTGTCTTATACGAACACCACTAGCTCCACTGTGTTAGGCATGACCGGCACCAGTGGCACGAATGGATATTATGATTTAGACATAAATGGCACTGGAGGAACCCATACGCTGGGGGCCAACACCACGGCCAATAATGCCACCACCATTACCGCCGGCACCTTAAACACTTCGGCAGCCAGCAGCTTCACTTTGACCACTAGCACCTTGAGCATCACGGGCGGTCTAACGGCCAATGCCTCGTTTATCAATATAACCGGAGCCGGCGCGGCTTTTACTAAGTCTGGCACATTTACTTATGGTACTTCAACAGTTGAATATACTAATGCTACGGGAGCGACTGTTTTGTCTATGAACAATGTTGGCAGCACCAACGCCTATTACACTATTTGGGTTGCCAATGGCTCTCATACTCTCGGAGGGGATATCCGAGTTTATGGCGATTTAGCATCAGTATCTGGCACCCTTTCTGACGCGACTGATAGCGTAACGGTAGTTGGTAGTGTTACTTGTTTTGCTGCGTTTGCGTGTGGAACCATTACATTTACGGGCGGCACTTTTACCCAGATCGTCGCTGCTAATCAGACTTTTGGCACGAATGCATCAGATAGTACTATAGATTGGACTTTTAATAACCTGACTTTTGATAGTTCTTCTGGATCAAACACTATTACTTTAGGTAATATAGGTTTGACTGGTACCGGTCAAATTATTGTTAATGGAACATTAACAATTGGCACAGGGGGCACAATGACCACTCTGCAGGCTGATACCTATGACCGCATCATTGACGCGAACATCGTGACCATTACCTCAAAAGGAATCTTGTTCGCCTCGTCTTCGGCGTTGTTCACCGTTGCCGGAGCATTTACTCATACTTCCGGCGGCACTTTCACTCACAGCAACGGCATTGTCACATTTGACGGCACCGCGGCCTTGAATTTTGTAAATAATACAACGACTTTTTATGATGTGGTGGTTGCTACCGGGGTAACAAGAACAATTACCGCAGGAGCCAGCAATGTTCTTACTATAGCCAATACTCTGACAATTAATGGAACAGGAAGAATGGTCTCATTTTCTTCCGAACAATTGTATCTTACAAAAAATGGTGAAACGCCGCTCATTGTGGGCGGGGCAACAGCAGTGAATGGACTAACCCTTGTTGTATATAGGCCAGCTGGCACGGCCACTAACGTCGCCGCCACGACTTATAATTACCTCTATATATTACCGACCGCGGCGACGACATTAACCCTTCTCGGCGCAACCACAGTCAACGTCAACCTTTTAGTGACAGGTCCTGGTGCCGGTATAGTTGCCACTCTGGACACGAATGGCCAAACCCTCAATGTCGTCGGCGCTGTCGTCGCCGGTTTTGGTACACCGGGTGCTGTTATTATAGGCGCGAGCACAGTGGATGTGGACGGGGATGTATTAATTTGGGATGTTTCCGGAAGCTATATCAGCATGACTTCGGGCAGCTTGAATGTTGGCGGCAACTGGTCTAATGGAGCGAATTCAGTCTTTACTGCCGGCACTGGCACCGTTACTTTTGACGCCGCGGACGCCGGTAACACCATCGCCACGGGCGGAACTGACAGTAACCATGATTTTTACGATGTCATCTTTGATAATTCAGCCGGCTCTTGGATATTCCAGACAAACGACGTCTTAATCTCCAATAATTTAACCGTCACAAATACATCGGCCACAGGAGTTAACGCCTCGGTGAATGTGACGGTCAACGGCAGTGTTACTGGAGCGGGTGTAATTAACATTACTAATAGCGTGACCTTTACCCAAAAAGTGGCAGCCGTCAGTAAGACTTTCGGCACCACCTCTGGTGCCAATGATTGGACATTTTATAACTTAGCCTTTGAAAACTCCTCGGGACCCCGGACCATTGATACTAATGGAGGGTCGGGACAAATTATCGTTTCCAATACCCTAACTATTGGTAATGCCGATGATTCCACGGTGACCACTCTTGACAACAACACTACTAATGACCGCATCATTGACGCGAACATCGTGACTATTACCTCTAAAGGAAGCTTGACCGCTTCTTCCTCGGCTTTATTCACCATTGCCGGCGATTTCACCAATAACGGCACCTTCACGCATAGTAGCGGCACAGTTACTTTTGACGGCGCGAGCGCCAACATTAACATACCAGACGCGGGCATAACATTTTATAAGGTTATTATTGATATCAGTAGCCCCAATGCTAAAACCTTAGTGAACGGTGCCACGATTGCCGTGATGACTGTGGCTAACACCCTCACCGTTAATGGCACTGGCGCCTTGACTTCCGGAGGAGGCAATGAACAGGTTAAGCTCACCAAAGACGGCGATACCGGAGGAGTGCCTTTAACGGTTGGCGGTGCCACAGCCGTTTCGGGGGTGGCCGCTTTTATTTACGCTCCGGCCGGCGCCGCCACCACGGTTACCGGAACTACTTACAGCTCTCTTACTATTAACCCTACTGCGGCTACCACGTTGACGTTAGGCGAGGCTGTCATAACAAGTGGCGCTTTGTATGTCTTTGGTCCCAATAGCACTACCGCCGCCACTCTAAATACAAATAACTACGACCTGACAGTTGGTGGAGCCTTGTTTGTCGGTGCATGGTATTTGGGTTATGCCGATGGAGTGGTTAATTTGGGAAGCAGTACGGTTACGGTGAGTGGGGACGTTTGGATAATGCAAGATACGGGATCCGAACTTGATGCCGGCTCATCTACCCTGACGGTTGGCGGAAACTGGGTTTGGTTTTCCGCCTTTAGCTCCGGCGGTATTTTTACGGCGGGCACGAGTACCGTCAAATTTAATGCCGGTGATGCAGGGAATACCATTGATGCCGGCGCCGGCGCGTTTAACAACGTTATATTTGACAACGCCGCCGGCTCCTGGACGTTTCAGACCACGGCGGCGACAATTTCTGGAGATCTCACCATGACCGCGGCCACGCAGGTTAACGCTTCGGTTAATGTTACAGTGAACGGCAATGTATCGTGCGGTGTGACATGCGGAACGATTAATATCACAAACGCTGTTACGTTTACCCAATCCGTTGACGCGGCTAAGAATTTTGGCACCAGCGTTGTCGATGACGCAACAGTCTGGACATTTAGCAGTCTGACCTTTACAGCCACTACAGATACCATAACTACTAGCTCCAATGGCACCGGCAATATAAATGTTACTGGCACCTTAACTATTTCCGGCTCAACTACTCTGGATGCCGGCGATCGTAATTGGGTTCTATCCGGCGCTGGCACGCCCTTCGCGCGAACCGGAACTTTCACCGGAAACACATCCACTTTTAATTATACTTCAACCACCGGAGTTGACGCCCTTTCCTCGGCCGCCATGACCGGTTCTAATGCCTACTACAATCTCACTATCAACTCTTCCGGCGACACCTTCACGGCTGGTGTGGCTGTTGCGGCTACTAACAAAGTGCTCGTAACCGCCGGTATCCTTGCCATGGGTGCCAATGCTTTGACCGCAGGCTCCACAGGTGTCACTGACTCTGGCCAAATTAGTGTGGCTTCCGGTCATTCTCTAACCTCAAGTGGCACCGTCACCATCGTTAGCTCGGCCGCAAGTACAGCGAGTTGCCTTGGCGGAACAACCCTGCCGGGGTGCACTGGCGCAGTGGGCACACTCACTTTATCCACTCTTGTTATCGGTGACGGAGCCACCACCATGACCACGGCTTTTGGTGGTACCACTCCGAGCATGGCCATTTCTACGCTTCTCAATATCACTACGAACGCCACCTTCACCGCCGGTACGGGAAGTACTATTACTTTGTCAGCGGCTGGCACTCCCATTACTCGAGACGGGAACTTCAGATGCGGTACAAGCACGGTTGCTTATACTTCCTCCACCGGAGTTGACGCCCTGTCTTCGGCCGCCATGACCGGTGACTGCACAACCGGAAACGCCTTCTACAACCTAGTTATAAACGGTACAAACAATTTTCCCGTTACTAACGATATTATTGTTACTAATAATTTAACCGTGACGGCAGGGTCACTTACTGGTACAAGCAATGTAACCGCCAACAGTAATGTTGCCTGTGGCGTTACTTGCGGCTCGATTACTTTGACCGGCGGCACGTTTCTCCAATCAGTAGGGGATGCCAAAAATTTTGGCACAAATGTAGACGAAGACGATACTTGGACATTTAACAATCTTACTTTTACAGCCACCACAGATACCATAACCACGAGTTCCAATGGTACTGGCAACATAAATGTTACTGGCGACTTAACTATTTCCGGCTCAACCACTCTGGACGCAGGAGACAGAACATTCGTTTTGTCAGGTAGTTCCGGCTCGCCGTTCGTGAAAACAGGCACTTTCACTTACAATACTTCCACGATTAAATATACTGGTACGACAGTAACGGTATTATCTATGACCGGCACCGGTGGTAGTGATGGGTACTATAATCTCACGGTGGACGGCACCGGGCCATTTAACGCCGGCGGAGCAATTGTAGCAAATAACGATGTCACGGTAACGTCCGGCACACTGGCTATGGGGGCGAACGCCCTCACAGTGAACGGCGGCGACATCTCGGTCAGCGGTATCTTCTCGCAAACCGCGGGCAGCGCCACCACAGTTGTCACTACTGGCTCCATTGGAGGCGCGGGTACTACGACCTTTGGCGAGCTTAACATTGGCACTGGTTCAAGTGACCAAACTACTACGGCTGGCGGCGACTTCACTGTCTCCGGCGTTCTGACCACTGTCTCATCTTCCAGCACCAACAATTTTGACGCTTCTTCTAAGACCATCACCCTCTCGGGCACAGGCACGCCGTTTGTGAATAACGAGACGTTTACTTATGGGACTTCCACTATAAAATACACTGGCAGTGATACCACCACAGTTCTTGCGATGACTGGCACCGGTGGGACAAATGGATATTATAAATTGATAACTCAAGGCACAGGTCCGTTTAACGCTGGCGGAAGTATCACAGCCAACAACAATATCAACATTACGAGCGGCACTTTTGCCGTTGGCGGAAACACCTTAATTGGTGCCAATATCACTGTTGACGGCGGTTCGTTGTCGGCAACAACGAGCGGCGGAAAAATTAAAATTTCCGGCGGCGGAGATTTGTCCGTCACGAGCGGAAGCATTGTTACGGCTGATGTGGCGACCCCGGTTGAAATCACAAGTTCTGATACCGCTACGCCAACCTATGTTGGCGTGAGCGTTACTGGCGCTTCCAGTACAATAAATATCCCCGAATTGGATATTGATTATTTAAAGAGCACGGGATTTGTCGTTGGCGCGAGCGTTACCGTCACGGCCATGGATAAGGTGAGATGGGGCGGGAGCGGTGGAACATGGAATGGACAGGCGGCGGTGGGCGAAGTGCTGTTAGACGCCACGAGTTTAACTAAGACGCTTGATGGTCATGTTTTTCCAAATACATGGGCGAGCCAAGGCGGTTCTGATTGCAACGTCAGAGCGAATACTGATGGTACTGTCACCATGACAAATTTTTCCGGAACATATAGTGGCGAAGACTATGATTGCGATAATGGCGGTACGGTAACATGGGTCAGCGGGCTCTCGATAGCCGGCACGGTTTATACTGACGAAGGGTCAACTCGTATGACCACTGGACCGACCGTGCGCGTAAAAGTTGATGGAGCAGGGGACTTCAGTGATGTGGCAGATACTACCAATTGCCCGGGGAGTAGCCCCTGCGGTGAATACCTTATCACAGGTGTCACTCCTACGGACAGCGGAGCAGTGCTTACGATTTATCTTGATGATGAAACAGAGAATGCCACCACTGTCACCATATCGAGCGGCTTGGATTTAACGGGCATAGACCTTTACCAAAATCGTGTCATCGTGCGATACGAAACCGGCAGCAGTATTACTAATACCAATTTAGACCAATATGACTGGGTTAACGAAGGTGATGCGAATATTGATGGAGACATTGGTTTCCAGGTGACAGCCGGCGCTTTGACAGTCTCTAAAGACAGAGAACTCCACATCTGGACAGGCAAGACTTTCACGCCGGGCGGAAGCGTTACCACAAATACCGGAGGCAGTGGAGTTGGTGGAGACGTCCATATTGTGGGAATTTTTACAGCCACGACTACCGAGAGTCATTCGGTCGGCGGCTCCTGGACTGATACTGGCACGTTCAATCCCGCCAGCTCAACGGTCACGTTTGCCGCCACCTCTGGCACGAAAACCATCACTTCAACCGGCTCGTCATTTTATAATTTGATTATCAACGGTTCGGGCGGCGAGTTTCAGCCACAAGACGCCATGGTTGTTACAAACGACCTTACTATAACCGCGGGCACGCTGTCGGGAACGCAAAACGTGACGGTTAACGGCCATGCTGTAGGTACCGCCGGAATAATCAGTCTTACGGGGGGCACATTTGAGCAGCGAGTAATCGCTAACAAAAATTTTGGTCCAACGACCGCCAGCACCAGCTGGACGTTTAGCACGCTCATTTTTTCTAACAGCAATGCTGGAGCCACGGAAATTATGATTTTTACTGAACCCTGTAGTACTTGCGGCGTGACCGTTAGCAGTATTCTTTATATTGGAAAATCTGGCGATGCGGTTGACGCGACAACTACTCTAAATGCTGAAGACAAAATTTGGACACTATCGGGCACGGGCGGCGATCCTTTCCAGATTTTGGCCTCACCAGCGGGCGATTTAGCGCCAGCTGCTGCCACTTTTGTTTACACTGGCAATAACGAGGCGGGTAATACCACAGTGCAGTCCGAAACCTACATTGGGTTAGAGTTTAACAACGGTTCAGAAATATATGCCTTGGAAGGGGAAACTAGTGGCAGCACGACAGTGACAATTACTGCCGGCACTTTGAATCTTAATGGACAAACATTAACTTCTAACGGCAATCTCATTGTCAATGGTACGTTGTCAGGAGCAACTGATGTTATGGTGAATGGCAATGTTACTGGCAGTGGCATAGTAACCTTGACCGGCGGTACGTTTGAGCAGGTTGTGTTTACCGACAAAACGTTTGGCTCAAGCTCTGGTACGAATACGTGGACTTTTAGTGGTTTGAAATTTAATAACTCTAGCGGTGCGGCTGGCCGCACGATTACGCCAAACGCCGGTACGGGCGATGTAGTGGTTTCTGGAACACTGACGCTTGGCGACAGCGGAACGCAGATAATTACCTTTAATAATGATACTAATGATAGAGTCTTTGACTTGAATGGCGCGATTCTTATATCAACCCAAGGCTCCTTTACTGCTTCAAATAGTGTCGCGTTCTCTGTAGCAAGTAATTTTACCAATAACGGCGCCTTTGCCCATTCCAGCGGTACCGTGACATTTGACACGACAGGCATAAGCATTCTCGCTGGCACCGGTTCGCCCGCCATAACTTTTTTCAATTTCACTTCAACCACGGCCGGAAAAACAATCAATTTTACAGCCGGACAAACTTTTAGAATAAACGGCAAATTGACTATTTTGGGCGCTGACCTAAATCCGGTTAATCTTCATTCAACTTCATCTCCGACGCTATGGACAATAAATCATCAAGGAACAGAAAGCGTGCAATACGCCGATATAGACGATAGCGCTTGCGACGGTAGTAGCAACATCAGTCTTGATAGCACGTCCACCGGCACTAACGATGGGACTTGTTGGCTTTTCCCGAGTTTGTCTTTCACCATCAGTCCGACAAGCGTTAGTCTTAATTTAACATCCCCGACTTTTACTACGACGGCCACTAATACATTGACCGTGACCGCGCGAGCTGAATTTGGCTATACTTTGACTGCGTATGAAACTGGCGTGCTAACACATACGGCATATCCGAGCAAGACCATAGATGATTGGACTGGCATCCATCCAACTGGTTCGGCTTGGTCAAGTACTTGTATCGCGGCAAGTGAATGCGGTTTTGGTTATAATACGAGCGACGCTGATATTGGCATGAGTACTAATTATTCCGCTTTTGCCGGTTTATTAGACGCGCCCGGCGACGCCGTGGCGAGTTCCTCGGGACCAGTCACTGGCGAGGCCACCACCATCACCTACCGCTCTTCAGTTAGCGCCATTCAAGCCGCTGGGCCATATCAGACGACCATTATATATATAGTGACGCCACAGTTCTAGTGAAGAATATGGAATATTGAATATGGAATATAGGGATGTGCTGTGAAGAATATGGAATATTGAATATGGAATATAGGGATCGTTGATTTGAGAAAATTAATTGAAGAATATAAAATTTAGAATATAGGGATCGAACGGTGGAGAATATTGAATATACATTATGAAAAGTGAGATTAAGTCATTTAGAGATTTGGTGGTATGGCAAAAAGCATCTGCTTTGGCAACTTTGCTGTATAAAGTTACGGAAAATTTTCCTAAAACAGAAATATATGGAATAACAAGTCAGATGCGACGGGCAGCGGTATCGGTTTCTTCTAATATTGCCGAGGGATTTAAAAGAAATTCAAAAAAAGAAAAAGTGCAGTTTTATTCAATGGCTTATGGGTCTCTTTCGGAATTGGAAAGTCAAATAGAAATTTCTTTTCGTCTGGAATATTTAACAATTACTAACTACGATCAAATTTTATCCGCAATCAACGAAGTTTCTCGACTCCTAGACGGTATTATTAGGTCCACTAATAGAAATTATCAAAGTAGGTTTGATGTTCTCGTTGCTGTATCTATATTCTATATTCTATATTCTATATTCCCAATCTCACCGGCTAATGCTGGTGAAATTGGTCTGGCTGTCACAAGAAACCGCTTTGATATTGAGATGCTCTCGGGCGACACATACAAGGGTGATTTAGCCGTGTATAATAAATCAGCAGACGCCGCCTTGCCTGTGCACGTGGAATTGGCGCTCTGGAACATTAAAGAGGATTCTGAAGATATTGAGTTTGTTCAAGCGGAGTCATTGCTTAATGCCACACGTTGGTTTGAGGTTCAGCCGAAAGATTTTATTTTAGACCAAGGCGGCGATAGGCAAATTAAGTTTGAGATCACGGCTCCCAAAGACGCTTCGCCCGGAGCGTACTTGGTAATGATGCGTTTTCAGGCGGTTTTGCCGGAACATTATTTTTTGAAAGAAGGTCCAAGATTTTTGCCCGAGATTGGCGTTTTGTTTTTCATCAATGTCAGAACACTGGCCATTGACAGCGCGGCAGAAAATAATCGCTTAAATATCGTTTCATTTGAACCCGAAGGGACGCATCGCTTAACTTTTATTGACCGTTACGTGGTAAGTCCTGCCAATGCTGGCGTATTTGACGAAGCAGTAAAAAAATTAGTGGCTAAAATTGAAAATAAAAGCATCTATTATTTTAAAGCCTCCGGCTTTGTCGTTATTAAAAACTTGTTTGGCCAGACAGTGTCACTCATTAAAATTCCCGAAAAATTTTTACTTCCCAACCGTACTCGCAGCATCCCCATCACCGTTATCACACCACCAACGGAACAATCAAAATCCAATATTCTATATTCCATATTCTATATTCTTCAACAACAAACATACCTCGGCCCCTACACCGCGACACTAACGCTCAACGTTCCATCAAGCAATGGGGGAGTAGAGCCAATTTCAGAATCAATCAATTTCTGGATTATCCCATGGAAGTTTTGGTCGGCCGTTATTATTATAGCGTTGTTAATCGCGTTCATTATATTAAAATTGCGGCGTCGGCTTCGGCCGGCACTAAGTGCGCTGATCGGACGCTGAATATGTGGAACGCTGAATTTACGCTGATAACGACGCTGATCGGACGCTGAATATGTGGAACGCTGATATTTACGCCGAATGGATATGAACAAGGTTAAGGATTTCTTGTATGAAAAGGAGTCGTATCAGATTAGAGGAGCGTGTTTTGATGTTTATAAAGCATTTGGTGGAGCATTTAAGGAAAAAATAGTGGATCGGGCGCTTACTAAATCTCTGGCTAAACGCGGATTAAAAGTGGACGAACAAAAACGTATAAACATTTTGTATGATGGTGAAAAAATTGGTACCTATATTCCCGACAAAATCGTAAATGATGCTATTATTTTAGAAGTGAAGGCAAAAAGTTTTATCACCAAAGATGATATAGATCAATTTTGGAAATATTTGAAAGGGTCAGACTATAAATTAGGATTCCTTGTAAATTTCGGTCCGGCAAAATTAGAAATAAAAAGAGTGGTATATGATTCAGCCAGACCAGTTCGGCGTGTTTCGGCGTCCTTATCGGCGTGAATCAGCGTTTATATCAGCGTATTCATCAGCGTAAGTCGGCGGTATTATGGTTATCCACAGGCGGGCTTGTGTCAATTCTATTACTTTTATGATATAATTCATTCAATATTAATAAGTCCTAATTATTAAAAATCGTAATTCATTCTAAATATGGTCAAAAAACTACGCAAATATCAACGATTTACAGTAGTTTACGTTTTAATTTTTTCAATAATAACTTTCTTTTCGGGCGCGCATATTTGGGGGCTGTTGCCGCCAGCTCGTGCGGCTGCTCTCACCAGTGTGAAAGACGTGCTCTCGACGTCAGAGTCGGGCGCCAACGCGAACCATACAATTCAGTTCGTAACTCCTTCAGGAGTACTACTCTCAACCCATACAGTGACACTCACATTTGACGGCTCACCATTGTTTGACGTTAGCGGCCTTGATGAAGATGATGTGGATATGAGCGAAGACACTACGGGTGATATTGGCGATTGTGGCTCATTTGCTACGGCTAAGACCACTATAGCTGGAGCACCTGACGGCACCAACTGGGGTGTTACTTTCTCCGGTCAGACCATTGTATTCACACATCCTTCTGGTGATGATAACCAAGACATTGCCGCCGGTGCGTGTGTTCAGATAAGGATCGGCGATGGTACTGTGGCTATGGACTCAGGCACGGGCGATGCTCAGATTAATAATCCGGCTGGTAACGGCGATGGTGTGGCTGAAATTGAAACAATTGACATTGCCACCGATAGCACCGTAGACGACAGCGGCACAGCTATGACCGCCACCGTAGAGGGTGTGGCCGTGAGTGTTACTGTTGATGAAAGTTTAGCCTTCTCTATAGCGGTCGTAACATCCGGTAACTGTACAGAAGGCGGAGGCGGGACCGCGGTTACCACGACAGCAACAACCGTGCCGTTTGATAGTATCGCGCTTGCCGTGAACACTTTTTATAGAGGTTGCCATGATTTGACGGTGAGCACTAATGCGGCAAACGGCTATACCACAACTGTCGAAGAAAATAAAAGTTTAATTCGCACCGGTACTGATGGGGGCGACAAGACAATCAATGATGCTATTTGTGATGCGGGTGACGACTGTACCTCGGCCATTGGTGCTGGGACGACGTCGCCTTGGGCCACGGCCACTGCCAATCACGGTTTTGGCTATACATGCAGTGGCAGCGCTTGTGACGCTGCTTTCGCTACAGCTGCTGAATTTAATGCCTTTCCTTGCCGTAGTTCAACAGCGTCAGATTGTGATCCTGTTGATGGACCACTGGCTCTGGCTACCCCGATTTCGTCAGGAGGAGTTCCCGTCAGTGCTCAAACTTCAAGAATTGTATACAAGCTTTCGTTTTCCGCCACTCAACCGGCTGGAACTTACGGTAACACTATTACCTATATAACAACCCCGACATTTTAGTTGAGCATTGGACGGTATTGAATAATTTAATATCATTATCAACTCCGCCCACATGATACTATAGCGGTAATGTTGTCATGAAAATTCGCTACTCGCCATCATCCTTTATTGCTTTTTTAGTCGGTGGATTAACGGTGGGCGTGATCATGTCGCCAACCGCAGTGATGGCGCAAGCAGTAAAAACTCTCACTATCTCACCCCTCACTTTTGAACTAACCGCCAATGCGGGCGAGACTATATCTAATGTCTTAAAGATATATAACAATAACGATTTTAATATATCAGCCAACATTGATGTTGAAGATTTTGCTCCGGCCGGAGAGACCGGTCAAGCAGTGGTTACCGAACCGCAGGAGGATAATACCTATTCTTTGGCTCGTTGGATTACGGTTGAGGAAGAAACATTTGAAATAGAGGCACAAAATTTTCGGCCGATTACTTTTCATGTTAACGTTCCCCTGAACGCCGAGCCGGGAGGGCACTACGGAACAGTACTTGCTTCTATCGCCGATGGTGGTGGCGAGGGCGGAGTTAGCGTGGCATCTAAAGTAGGCGCGCTTTTACTGCTTCAGGTGGCTGGTACGGCTAAAGAGTCTCTAAACGTCGCCAGTATGGGAGCGCCGAATTTTTCCGAATACGGGCCCGTAACCATTGCCACGAGATTCCAAAATACTGGCACTGTCCATTTAAAGCCGCGGGGGTTTATTTTAGTGCAAAATATGTTTGGCCAAGAAACAGCCAAATTAAATTTAGACCAGAAAAATGTGTTGCCTAACTCGGTGCGTAGGATAGAATCAAAATTAGACGAGAAATGGCTATGGGGTAAATATACGGCGACCTTGACGGCGATTTACGGTTCAACCAATGAGCCACTTTCTTACACCACAACTTTTTGGGTGATCCCTTGGCGGGTGAGTTTGGCTGTCGGCCTCATACTATTGATCGTTTTCATTATTCTTTATCGGGCTCGTCGGCGGATATTTTTGGCGCTCAAAATTCTCTTAAAGGGTGAACATAGTTGAAGAATATAGAATACAGAATCTAGAATAGAGAACTTGGAACATGGAATTTAAAACATGGAATTTAAAACACAGATTATCATTTTTTGCGGTTGTGTTGTCGTTGGTTCATTTTTCGTCATAGCGAGCAACCACGTTATTGCGCAATCAAATTCGCAGGGCGTAGGCGTTTCCATTACTATTGAGCAAACAACAACGCCGCCTCCCACTCCGCCGCCTAGCGGTGGCGGAGGAGGTGGTGGTGGAAGTACAGTTATTGTTCCATCGCCAACGGATATCGCCACATTTGTAATGAAAGGTAAGGCTTATCCAAAAGCGATAATAACGATACTGCGCAACGGCGCAGTTACTAAAACGCTGATTGCTGGAAACGACGGATTATTTGAAGCGACCATCTCCGGATTGCCTGCTGGTTTGCAGACTTTTGGCGTGTACGCGCAAGATACTGAAGGGAAAAAATCCGTCACTTTAAGTTTTACCTTAAGCCTATTGGCTAATATGACGACCACGCTGGAGGGCTTAATTATACCGGTAACCATAGAAATATCTTCGCCGGTCGTAAATCAAGGTAATCCATTATTTATATATGGTCAGTCGTTTCCGGAAAGCAATATCAGTCTTTTTATTCAATCAAAAGAAGTAGTTAAAACGACAGCCACTAAGCCGAGCGGCAATTGGCGATATGAATTGGATACGGCGCCATTGGATTTGGGCGATCACGCGGTTCGCGCGAAAGCGCAGGCCTTAACCGGCGAGCAGAGTGAGTTTTCAGAAACCAAATTTTTTCGGGTAATACCGAAAGGAGCTCATGGGACGCCCGGCAGTTGTCCTGCGGATTTGAATGATGATAATCGTGTAGATATTACTGATTTAAGTATTTTATTGTATAATTGGGGCACGCCAAAGAATACTCGCGCTGATTATAATAAGGATGGCAGGGTTGATATCGTTGACTTTTCAATTCTGCTTTACTATTGGGGAACGTGTGTATAGTTGTAAGAATATGGAATATAGAATATTGAATATAGGGATGTGCTGTGAAGAATATGGAATATTGAATATGGAATATAGGGATCGTTGATTTGAGAAAATTAATTGAAGAATATAAAATTTAGAATATAGGGATCGAACGGTGGAGAATATTGAATATACATTATGAAAAGTGAAATTAAGTCATTTCGAGATTTGATAGTTTGGCAAAAATCTTCCAATTTAGCAACTTTAATATATGGCATTACTAACGATTTTCCCAAGAGCGAAATGTATGGTTTGACCAGTCAAATGCGCCGAGCTGTTGTATCAGTTTCATCTAACATTGCAGAAGGCTTCAAACGAAACTCTAGAAAGGAGAAGGTACAATTCTACACAATGGCCTATGGTTCTCTTTCAGAATTAGAAAGCCAGATTGATATTTCAAAAAATCTTCACTATTTATTGGAAAGCCAATACCAAACAATAATTGAGGCAATTAACGAGGCGTCAAGGCTTTTGGACGGTATTATTAGAGCCACTAACAGAACTCACAACGATCGTTTTTTTTCGCCTGCCATCTCTGTACTACTTGCCGTTGCGATCTCTGTATTCTATATTCAATATTCTATATTCCCAACAGCGCCTGCCGGCGCTGTTTCGTCCGTGCGGCTTTTTTTTATTCCGGAAAATTCCGAGGTCGTTGCCGGTGATATTATAAAAAGTGACATTTGGGTAGACACGCAGGGAAATACTATCAATGCGGTGGATATTAGTGTTTCTTATGATTCAATGGTTGAGCTTTTAAGCGCGGAGAAAAATGATTCAATTTTGAATTTATGGGTTGAGGAACCGAGCTTTTCCGATACTACGCGCCGCGCTAAATTTACCGGCGGCCGTACTGGCGGGTTTGAGGGTCGGGGAATAATTGGGCAGTTGTATTGGAGAAATGAAAACGCCGGGGGAAAAGCAACTTTAGGCTTTGATGAGTCGTCTGTTGTTTTATTAAATGATGGATTGGGTACTCCAGCGGAGCTAGAGAGACGACAATCGGATTATAATATATTGGCCAAGGGAGAGGGTTTATTGAATTTATCTTCGGCCTCGCACCCGGATGAAAATAAATGGTATAATCAGCCGTTTGTGCGTTTAAGTTGGCCGACAATAGAAGGCGCGATTTACAGCTATTTAGTTACGAGGGATCCGGCTCAACTACCAGATGACACGTTGGACGAGCCAGTAGGCAATATTAAGCTAAGCGACCTGACGGACGGCGTATATTATTTTAAGCTTAAACAAAAAAAACTCGGCGAAGAAGGGTGGTCCAGTGTTGTTTCCAGACAAATTAAAATTGACAAAACGCCGCCGGAATTTATTGAGGCAAAGATTTCACGTGATTCGGAACTTGTTCAAAATAAGTATTTCGCGAGCTTTGCCGCTAACGACAAGGCATCTATAGCTCGTTATGAAATAATTGAAGGGGATAGCGCTCCGGAGCCGATATTGCAGCCGCCATTTATTTTAAAAAATCAAGATAGAAGCGTGGCCGTTACAATTAGAGCCATTGACGCGGCCGGTAATTACAAGGACATAATTATACCGGCCCTGACTTGGTGGCAAAGGCCGTCAATTATTTTATATGTGAAAATAGGGCTTATTGTCGGGCTAGCTCTAATTGCAGCGGTGATAATAATTGTGATTATCAGGAGAAAAAAATCAATATAAACATATATGCGAGGGTGGGCGCTTAAATTATTCGTTTCAATTTGCCTAATAACGCTAACGAGTGTCACTGAAGTAAATGCTGCTGGCACCGCTTCTCTATCCCTCTCGCCGTCACAGGGCGCGTTTATTGTTGGCAACTCTTTTGATGTTTCCATATTTGTTAATACCAATGGCAATGATATTAATACGATAGAGGTTAATGTAAAATTTTCGCCAGATACCTTGCAAATAGTCAGTCCCAGCGCCGGTCAATCATTTATTTCGGTATGGATTACCCAACCTACGTTTTCCAATGAGCAGGGGACTATTCATTTTGCCGGAGGGCTTCCTTCGCCAGGCATTAATACCACGGCTGGACTTGTTTCCACTATAACATTTAGGGCAAAAGCTCCGGGCACTGGCACCATAGAAATTTTACCTAACTCAAAAGTTCTCTTGAACGACGGAAAGGGAACAAATATTTTAACTTCAGTTACCAAGGGCTCATACAGTCTAACTTTAGCGGCTCCTGGCGGTCCAGAAATTTCGTCCTCTACTCATCCTGACCAAAACGCCTGGTATAAAAACAATAATCCGGTTTTTAGCTGGACACGAGGTTTAAGCGCGGCGCAACCGGTTGAAAATATGACGGAATTTAGCTGGTGGTTTGATCAGGATCCAAGAGGGTATGCTGATAATAAAGCTGACGGAACGGGCTTAAACGCTTCATATAGCGACGTTCAGAGTGGTATTTGGTATTTCCACGTAAAAGGCAAAATTAGCGATTTATGGGGGCAACAAAGCTCATACGCGGTGCGTATAGATAACACGCCGCCAGCCGCTTTTACGCCAAACATATCGCCGGACGGATCAAAGCCAAATGAGCGGCGCATCGTGTCATTTACTACTACTGATCAGCATTCCGGCCTTGATCATTACGAAGTTAAAGTATTGCCGCTTGATGAAAATACTGGCGCGGAGCCATTTTTTACTGAACATACGAGTCCGTGGCTGACCACTTCTTTGGGTATTGGTCGCTATCAAATAATTGTGCGCGCTTTTGACAAGGCTGGGAACTGGCAGGATGGGACTTTGACAATCACGAATGAACCGCCGCCGCCAACCTTAAAAGAGAAATTCAATCAGGGTATTATAGTGAATGGAAGATTCATTGCCTGGTGGATGATTCTTACCGGCAGTATTATTTTATTGCTGTTACTGCTGCTCATTTTGATATTGTGGCGCCGCGCGCATGAGGATGTTTCAGAGCAAATACAAGAGACTTTGGAAAAAGCGCACGAGCGCTTGCGGCGCCAGCATGGAAAAATTGCCGCTGAACTTAAAGAAGAAGAGGAGGTTAAAGAAGTGTTAAGTCAGGAATTAAAAGATTTAGAAAAGGACGATCACGATAAGGGAGAGTAGCGGGTAGTGGCAGTTTTGAGTTGAAGAATATAGAATATTGAATATGGAATATGGGTATTGAACCGCGAAGAATATAGAATTTAGAATATGGGTTTGAAATTAGAAGATATAGAATTCAGAATATAGGTGTATGAAAAGCGAAATTAAATCGTTTAGAGATTTGATTGTGTGGCAGAAGGCAGCCGCCCTTGTGTTGATCGCTATATTCTATATTCTATATTCTATATTCCCAATCTCGCCAGCTAACGCTGGCTCTGCCTCACTCTCATTGGTTTCCTCAAAGCGAACTTACACCGTCGGCGAAAATGTCGCGGTTAGCGTTATTTTGAGCACGGGAGATGTTAGCATTAACGCGGCAAGCGCTACGATTACGTTTGACCAAAAGAAGCTCTCAGTAGTAAGCGTTTCTCGTTCCGGTTCAGTCTTCACTTTATGGGCGGAAGAACCAACCTTTTCAAATTCTCAAGGAGTAATTAGTTTGGGCGGAGGGTTGCCAACGCCGGGTTTTTCCGGTAGGGGAGCGATTATTATCAGAATTACTTTTCGGGCAAAAGAAGAAGGCACAACGGCTGTCAGATTTGCCGGCGGAACGGTTTTGGCGAATGACGGACTGGGCACTAATGTTTTAGCAGGACTCACTGGTCTTGATTTAACTATTCAGGGAAGGGCGGTCGTTACAACGCCGCCGGAGAAACCCCTAGAAAGAGCGCCGGTTGTTACCCCACCAGGTCAAGTGCCGTTGGCGCCGGTTATTTTGTCGCGTACGCATCCTGACGAGTCTGGTTGGTATCGCAATGCCCAGCCGGGTATTATTTGGGAATTACCGTCTGATGCTAAGGGAGTAAGTGTTAGTATTGATCAAAACGCGAATGGTGATCCCGGCACAACCTCTGAAGGGCTATTTAACTTTTACAGCGCCAAGGAGCCGCTTAAAGATGGCGTTTGGTACGCCCATGTCAGGGTAAGCAATAGTCGCGGTTGGGGGGCGATTGGTCATTACCGCTTAGCTATTGATACCGCGCCGCCGATGATTACAACGGCAAAATTGGTGTTTGAAGCAGCCAGAACCAAGGCCATAGAATTTGCCACTAGCGACCCCTTATCATCAACCGACTATGTATCTATTTTAGTCAATGGAGAACAGGTCGCCTCGCAAGCTAGCTCGCCATACACCTTACCGTCATTAATTCCCGGCAATCATGTGATTACAGTAATAGCCTATGATAAAGCAGGCAATAAAGCGTCCCAGGATCTCTATTTGAGCATTTTGAGCCAAGAAATATCAAGCGCGCCAAGAACAAGTCTTTTAATCATTATCATTCTTATTCTCGCCTTGATTTTGCTGGTTATATTTATCATCTGGCACTTCTATGAACGCCATCATCGCCGGGCCATTTTGGAAGAATTAGCCAAAACCAGGCGAGAGCTTAAAGGAATGTCGCAAAAGTTACGCTCACTGGAGGGTAAATTAAATGCCCATGCTAATGCAAATGTCAGTGAAAAGTCCCAAACAACAATTAAAAAAATATAGGTCGTAAGATGTCAGATAGTAGTTAGGAGTGTTTGTAATTAATATCAACCAGAAACTATCATACTATATAGTATGATAGTTTCCGCACAAGAGGTGCTAGAAACACCCACAATGAACATGGGCATTCGCGTGCCTTGACTGTATCGTTAGGTTTTTGTAATATGTATGAATCCCGCACCATGGCTTAACGGCCATGGTATCTGATTAACACTCTTCGGGAATTTTTTAGACATTATGACCCACGCTGATGCGTGGGGTATCCTGCATGGTGCTGGATGAACTTAAACTCGCATTATAAATAAAGATATGAATACAGCCGTCATCAAAACTGGGGGTAAACAATATTTGGTTAAGCCTGACCAACGACTTAAGGTTGAAAAACTAACCGGTGAAGTCGGCGCGGAGGTAGTTTTTAGCGACGTTTTGTTGGTTGCCAATAATGATCAGCTTATAGTCGGTCAACCAGTGGTAAAAGAGGCAAAAGTGACAGCCACGATTGCCAAGCAGGGTAGAGGCAAAAAAATTATCGTGCAAAAATATAAACCCAAAGTTCGTTATCAAAGGAAGCGCGGTCATCGTCAACCGTTCACAGAGATCGTTATTGGAAATATAGAGTATTAACCCCATTAGAGAATGCCCCGCCCCGCTACGCCACGGCGGGGTGCGGGGTGCAATTTTCCCATACGAGCACGGGGTCTAATGCCCCGTGCGAGTTCTCTAACGGGGTTAACTTACGAAAATACGAAATAATACGAAAGTACGAAATTGATCTTGACTTACGAAAGTACGAAAAGATTAGATTTCTTTTCTATTAAGGAAAGCGCTTTGCAATGTTGCTTCATCCGCGTATTCCAGCCGTGAGCCAGTGGGCAGGCCTCTGGCTAGACGCGTAATTTTGATTTTAGTTGGTTTTAATAGTTTGGCTAAGTATAAGGCCGTGGCGTCTCCTTCTAAATTGTTATTAAGCGCTAAAATAATCTCAATAATTCCGTCTGATTTAATTCTTTCATAAAGCTCTTTAAATCTAAGCTGTTTAGGATTAATGCCCTCAATTGGGTTAAGTAGGCCCCCTAGCACAAAGTATAGCCCGTGGTAAAGATTTGTTTGTTCAATGGGAAAAATATCGCGCCCTTCGGCAACCACGCATAATTCCATCTTGTTTCTTTTGACATTACCGCATATAGAGCAGATTGATTTCTCGCTAAATTGTCCGCATTGTTTACAGGCAGTGACTTGTTTGTGAAGATTTAAAATTGAAGTAGCCAACAGCGCGGCTGTTTCTTGTTTGCCTTGCAACAGCGAAAAGGCAAATCTTTCCGCGGTACGGCGTCCAATGCCGGGTAAAACCATAAAGGCTT
This sequence comes from Candidatus Uhrbacteria bacterium RIFCSPLOWO2_01_FULL_47_25, assembly GCA_001791325.1. Lineage (GTDB taxonomy): Bacteria > Patescibacteriota > Patescibacteriia > GWA2-46-9 > GWA2-46-9 > GWA2-46-9. The sequence continues at coordinate 41,451 of MGEK01000004.1, forward strand.
CAATGGCGCGACGTAATGGTTCTGGATAGCGAGACATACCCCGTATATCAACATTCATAGGCAAACACTGCACGGCGTTTGCCAATCAATATAAGCTGATACCCAATGTTTATTAGATATTGGTAATCAGCAAAGAAGTTCATATGATAACAATTTTGTAATGAATGTTGTATTACGGGGCATAGCAGTTGGAGCTATAAGCCGTAAGCTAAAATACCGGCACTCCTTGATCCTGCTGCCGCTCAAGATTTTGGAAGCTTACTCGGCCTTCGTCAAAGTATAATTCCACGACACCAGTCGGTCCATTACGGTGTTTTTCTATTCTAATTTGAGCAATATTACGTTCCTCTGGCGATACATCGCGAACGCTGCGATCCATGGCCTTCCTGTATATAAATAAAACAACGTCCGCGTCTTGCTCTATGGTTCCAGAATCGCGCAAGTCGGCGAGTTTAGGAATGGCCGGACTACGAGCTTCCACCGCCCTAGACAGTTGCGACAACGCTAATATCGGTATATTTAACTCACGCGCCAAGCTTTTAAGGGCTCTGGTGATTTCAGATATTTCTTGCACGCGGTTGTCTGATTTGGTGCGCGATTCCATAAGTTGTAAATAATCAATTATCAGTAGCCCCAGTCCTTTTTCCATCTGTAAACGGCGGGCTCTGGCGCGTATTTCCATAATATTAGCCGTGGCTCCGTCGTCAATATATATTGGAGCATTAGATAAAACATCCATAGCGTGACCAATTCGGCTAAAATCATTATCGTCGCCTTTGTCAGAAAGACGACCAGTGCGCATTCGCCAGAGATCAACGCCCGCCTCAGCGCACAGCATTCTATCCACAAGCTGTTCTTTAGACATTTCCAGACTAAAAATACCAACCGGTATTTTTGACTGAATAGCGGCATGGCGAGCTATATCCAGAGCTAATGAGGTTTTACCAACCGAGGGCCGCGCGGCAAGTATAATTAAATCTGATTTTTGCATACCAGCCAGCTTAGCGTCCAACTCTTTAAATTGCGTTGGTATTCCCCTGAGCTTCCCTCCTTCATGATGTAATTCATCAATGCGTTCAAATGCTTCGTTGAGCAGTGATTTTATTGATATGAAGACATGGCGAAGATATTTTTGAGTGACAGAAAACAATGTTCGTTCGGCTTGATCTAAAGTGTTATCAATATCTGGTTCCTCTTCGTATCCTAGACCAGTAATTTTTACACCCGCTTCCAGTAGCCGCCGAAGAGTCGCCTTCCGTTGAACAATACCAGCATAGTTATCCGCATGGGCGGCCGTGGGCACGGCGTTTACCAAGCTGACTAGGTAACTTTGACCGCCTATAATTTGAAGTTGCTTTTTTTCATCCAGACGGTTGCTGATGCTTAGTATATCTATTGGTTCATGTTTTAAGAAAAGATCCATCATGGCCTCATAAATAAAGCGATGAGCATCCCTGTAAAAATCTTCTGCCGTGACAAGATCAATAACCCTAAAGACCGCTTCTTTGTCCAGCAATAGGGCGCCCAGTAAGGACTGTTCAGCCTCCAAATTTTGGGGCGGTACTTTGATTACTTCATTTGTATCTGCGGGCATACCCCGTTAGAAGCCCTCGGCCCCGCTATGCGGGGCTGTGGTGATTAAAATATTTAATTGGTTGATAGATTGTACCATAACTATAAGGATTGATGATTATATTAAATTAGGCTTCTAACGGGGCATACTGTTAACTTTATAACGGGCTTATGCTTTGGGCAAGAGGAAAGAATGGGGGCTGTCTGTGGATTATTGCGTTTATGTGCCTTATGCTATCATATAAAGCAGTAATATATGTATGAACACACATTGGGGCAAGTGCTTTGGTTGGCCTTTCGAGATACAATTGAAAGCCTGCTTATATATTTGCCTTTAGTTTTTGGGGGATTATTGATATTTGTAGGCGGATGGGTGGCGGCTGGATTGATTGGCCGAGGGGTAGAGCGTTTAGGGGAATATTTGGGGCTAGATTACGTTTGGGAAAGGTTACGACTGAATGAGCCATTGATGTATATATGGCCAAAGCAGGCCATATCTCACGCTTTGGGGATGCTTGTTCGCTGGCTTTTGATCTTTTTATTGCTATCGGCCGTAGCTGAGGCGTTACATTTGTCTGCCGTGACAGGCTTCCTGCAATCACTAGTTAGTTATCTGCCGCACCTCGTGTCGGCTATAGTAATTTTAATGATCGGCGTGCTAGCAGCCGGTGTTTTGGATAAATTGACGACCATTGGCGTGGTGGCTACTCGCTTTGGGCCGAGTGATTTGCTTGGGGCTGTTATTCGCTGGAGTGTTTTGATTTTTTCTTTCTTGGCCGCCGCTAGAGAACTGGGCGTTTCTAATGATTTAATCCAAACGGTAATAACAGGATTTGTGGCTATGTTGGCTATAGCCGGAGGCATTGCTTTTGGTCTTGGCGGTAAAGATTATGTGACTGGTCTTATCAGTAAAATTAATCGTGACTTCACGCGCCAATAATTAAAACTAAAGCTTATCTTTATGCGCTTAATTTACCCCGTTAGAGAATGCCCCGCTCCGCCCCGCCGCGGCGGGGTGCAATTTCCCCGTACGAGCACGACGGGGTCTAATGCCCCGTGCGAGTTCTCTAACGGGGTTTGCTAGATTATTGGCATCTGTTTTATATTCAGATCCGTGGGTCCGTAGCTCAATGGTAGAGCAAGAGCCTTTTAAGCTCGAGGTTCTGGGTTCGAGTCCCAGCGGACCCACCATAGATAGAGATATAAATAAAATAAAAAGTTCTAGTTGTGATATTATTTTTTATAATATGACACTATGGGGCGGGCATAGGGTATTCTGGAAGGTGCGGGATAAATCTATTTAGTAATTATCAAATGGCATTTCTTGATAAGCTTATTCTTAATGAAGGCGAGGAGCTTGTCAGCGTCACCAGAGCGCATTGGTTGGCGGTGCTTGCGCCTTATGTGATTATCGCGCTAATTTTCTTAGCGCCGTTCTTTTTTCTCTGGCCATTGTTTCAATTTGGCTCTATTGGAGTTTATGTTTTTTTCGTTATTATTTTTATTGCTATATTTTTGGCGGCGCGAGAAAATCGTCGCTGGCAACGCAGTATGCTAGTTTTAACATCAACCCGCCTTTTATGGTTTGAACAAAAAGGCTTTTTTGATCGTACGGTAACTGAAACTTTTTATCAAAACATCCAGGATATATCTTATCGCATTAAAGGATTTTTTCAGACTATGGCTCATTTCGGGTCATTGCGCGTTCAGATTGCCGGAGCTAGTGGGCCGCTTGAAATCAAATATTTGCCCAATCCTGATAAAATTCAACATGTGATTCTTGATTTTCGGGAACAAAAAAGAGCAGTTGTATCTGGCGCCGATAATGAATGGTGGGAGGATCGTATATCAGCTATGAGTAAGGAGGAGCGGCAAATTTTTTTTAGCAATATTCGCAATCAAATTGGCGAGGAGGCTTGGTATAATTTATTCAGACCAAAAACTCAAAGCAGTGTTAAAGACAGAAACTTGCCCGAGGCGCTCCTCTAAAGTAAAATATCCGTATGCATGTGGTCAATCGCCTAGGCGATCTTAAATCGTGGCTACCGTGGATTATAGGTATTTTGATAGCCTTAATGTCGCTGGCGATTGGAAAACTGGCGGTTAAGAGGTATAGTATACAGCAGGAAATTAAGGCCGAGCAACGGGAAATATCCTTAGCGGGCGCTAGGAATGACGAGCTGTTAACGCTTTTGCAATACGTTCAATCGCCGATTTATGCCGAGGAGCAGGCGCGACTGAAGTTCGGTTTGGCTAAACCGGGCGAGAAGGCAGCTGTTGTGCCAGATGTTAATAGCGGAAATACTGATAATGGCGCGGGAACCCTGTTTGAGAAATCAAATGGCGACATTGAATCAGGGCAACCAAATTATCAAAAATGGTGGAATTATTTTTTTGCAAGTTATGAATGGCAATAAAGTAACGGAAGATATAAATAAGGCCAGTGAATCATTTGATTCAAATAAAACTGCGGATAAAGAGAAAAGCCGAGAGGCCATGCGCTCAATAGTTTTACGATGGATTGAAAGCGAGGATGAAAAAATAAAAAAACATAATATAGAAGAAGAATCCGTTGTTAAAGATGATAGGGGAAAAAGAATAATTGAAGCGCGGTCATTTGATATCGCCACCGTAGAAAAAACCGAAAGGGAAAAAGAAACTATTCACAAAGCTCGTCAGCCAAAAGCGTTGTCGGTCAAGAAAAGAGAGCAACCATCAGGAGAAATGGTGGATCGCCGAGAGCGCGACATTCCGGAATTCCATGTTACTCCCTCATTGCTACCGCGCCGTAAAGTGACCAACGGATTGGCAGTGCTGTATTCTTTTATATGGGTTACGTTTATCGCGGGTATAATGATTTTAAGTTTTGGTGTTTACAAACTAGGGTGGAATGACCCTTTGACCAATCAATTATTGAACTACGTGCCATTGCCGTATGGTTTTGTTCGTTATCATCCAATTTGGTACAGTATTTATCGTCAGGAATACCAAGCCATTAGTCGTTTTCGCGGTCAACAAGCAGTAAGCACTCGTTTAACTGTTTCGCCCGAAGAGATTGAAGGGATTTTATTAAGGCGAACGATTGCCAATGATTTAGCGTGGAGTAATGGTTTATGGGTTACTAGCGAAGAAGTAGAGGGTGAATTTGACAGTATTGCATCAAGGGCTGGATCAACAGAAGAGGTTGAACGTGCCATACAATCATTATGGGGATACAGCCTTGATGAATATAAGCAACGTGTAATTAGACCGTATTTGCTCAAAAAGAAATTATTCGCTGTTTTGGCCGCCAACAATTTATTGCGTCGTAAAACCAGTGAGGCTAACGATTTACAAGTACTTGACGCCTATCTTGATGGGCTTAGGGCATCAACGCCAGTGGTACTGTTTCGCTAATCCCGTTAAAGCCCAAAGATAAAAATTTATATGGAGCTGGAGGCGAGATTTGAACTCGCGACCCATCGCTTACGAAGCGATTGCCCCGCCTGCCATCGCCTAAGCTTCCTGTTAGAATTGAACTGACGTCCGCGGTTTACCTGCCCGCCATTTGCCTAAGCCAGCGGTGAGATTTGAACTCACGACCTCTGCTTTACGAAAGCATTGCTCTACCTCTGAGCTACGCTGGCAAATCGCGATGGCAGGCGGGCGATACCGCTGTTCTACCACTGAACTAAGGAGGCTCGGGACATGGCGGGCAGGTCTACCGTTGAGCTACTCCGGCATGCTTTAATAAAATAAGCGGGATACCGGGATCGAACCGGTGCTCTCAGCTTGGGAAGCTGATGTAATGCCACTATACTAATCCCGCAAAAGATACGGGTAACCCCGCTTAGCGGGGTGTTCCTAGCTTGGGAAGCTAGTGTACTGCCATTGTACTACACCCGCACGATACACGACCATAGCCAATCGGTTCTTCTTTTGATATAATAAAAAACAAAACTTGTCAGAATACGTTATACGTTTCTAGAGTATAGAAAATGGAGCATTTATTGGCAAGGTGTTGGGTGATATTTGCCAGTCTGCCGCTCTTTTTTATTAAATTTCACGAATTCCCGAGCATAAGTTCGGAGATTATTTAGAAGAATGATTCATCTAAAAGGCGTTACCAAACAATATCCCGGCAACATAGTTGCCATCCGTAATATAACCCTGCACATTGAACCGGGTGAGTTTGTTTCCGTAGTTGGTCAGTCGGGCGCCGGCAAAAGCACGATAGTGCGCCTATTGATGGCCGAAGAAGCGGCTAGCCGCGGTCGTATTATTGTGGGAGGCTGGGATATCACCGGCATTAAAAGACGAGAAATACCAGTTCTAAGACGCCAGATCGGCGTTGTGTTTCAAGATTATAAGCTGCTGCGCAAGAAGACAATTTTTGAAAATGTTTCCTTTGCCCTAGAAGTATGCGGGGAGCCGCGCCAAAAAATTAAGACTCTCGTGCCGCAACTCTTAAAAATAGTTGGGCTTGAAAATCAGCAGAGAAGATTCCCAGATCAACTATCTGGCGGAGAACAGCAAAGAGTGAGCATTGCGCGAGCGTTAGCCCACAGACCCAAGCTTCTTTTGGCGGATGAACCAACGGGCAATCTTGATTCGCTTAATGCTCAAGAGATTGTTGACGTATTACGTAAAATCAATGAACTCGGCACCACTATTATGTTAGTGACGCACAATCGTGACATCGTTAACGCTTTAAAAAAGCGGGTAATTACGCTTGATCACGGCGAAATAATATCTGATCAAGCAGTAGGCCGTTATGTTTTATAGCATCTGGCGTATTATAAAATTTAGCAGCACAAATATCTGGAGAAATTTTTGGCTGTCTTTTATTACTACCAGTACGATCATCATCACCCTCATGAGTGTTAGTCTGGTCTGGGCACTGCAGATTGGGTTAAAACAAATTATTAGCTCGGCCGAAAAACGAATTGATATGTCCGTGTATTTTTATCCATCAATCACTGATGCCCAGGCCAATAGCGTGATTACTGCCCTAAAGACTATCCCCGGTGTTCAAGAAATTGCTTTTGTGACAAAAGAACAGGCCCTAGCCAATTATGAAAAAATGGCCAAGGACTCTCCGGAGTTATTGGACCCGCTTTCTGCGATCGGTCAAAATCCTTTTGGTTCATCAATTATTATTAAAACCAATGAACCATCGGCGTACTCCGGCGTCATTGAGGAATTAAACAAGCCGCAGTACAAGGATTTAATTGAAGGGCAGAAAAAAGACTATGAGGAGAACCGACTATTTATTGATTCATTCTCCGCATTTACAAATAAGGTTAGACTATCAGGATTAATCATAAGTTTCATTTTTGCTATTATAGCCGTGCTCTTAATTTTTAACGCGATCAGAGTGGCTATTTACACGCAACGCGAGGAAATCGCTATTATGAAACTGGTTGGCGCTTCCAACTGGTTTGTCCGCGTGCCATTCTTAATAGAAACCGCGATTTATAGCGCCATTGCCATTATCATAAGCGGGGGTTTATTCTTTGCTCTTTTATATTTTGTACAGCCATATTTAGGGATCTATTTTGGCGGAGATGTTGACCTTCTGGGTTATTTCACTGATAATGCAGTAACTTTTTTGGGGCTTGAATTTATAGTCCTAGCATCGTTGAATGTTTTAGTGGGCAGTTTGGCTCTGCGGCGTTATCTTAAAGTTTAGGTTAGCGGCTGGCGCGAAGTCCCGCCCTCTTCTCGGGGGTCGTCTAATGGCAGGACATCACCCTTTGGAGGTGAGTATGATGGTTCGAATCCATCCCCCCGAGAAGAGGGCGGGAGAGCCGTGAACTCAATAGTTTAGAAATGGCATAGAGCTATAAATAGATGAGCATGGTTAGAAGAAATTATGTTATCGCCGCAAGTATCTGGTTAATTTTAATCTTAGCTGTTTTTTTAATTGCTTTTGCAATGGCCATTAATATCATCGTGTCTAAAAAACAAAGCAAGGAAATCATTGTTAACGGCGACAAGGCAGTGGTCAGTATTGGCAATACCCAACTGGTTGTTAGAATTGCCGACACACCGGCAAAACAAAACAAAGGCTTGGGAGGCCAAACCAATCTGGGCGCAAACGAAGGCATACTTTTCGTTTTTACAAAATCAGATTACTATTCTTTTTGGATGAAAGATATGCTTTTCCCGATTGATATAATCTGGATAGGGGAGAACGGCCAAGTGATGGGGGTCACTGAACACGTCAAGCCCGATTCATTTCCACGAACGTATCAACCGCCAACAGCCGCCCGATATGTTCTTGAGGTTCAAGATGGATGGGCACAACGGTACAAAATTAAAGTTGGTGATTTAGTTACTATTAAAGAAAATTAATTTTTAAGGTATGCCCCGTTAAAAGTCTGACTCAATATAATTATCGCATCTTTAACCATGACACTATCTATCAATCAATTAAATATCATCCCGCATGGCGGGACCACAGAAGATAAAATTCTTTTGGGAATTTTATCTTCATAAGGACTTCTAACGGGGTATGCCAATTTTTTTGCAATTAAGCGCCATCTTGGGCATTGCTTTGGCGGTTTCTTTTATTGTTAAACAATTACGTCAGCCTTTGGTAATTGGCTATATCATTACCGGCATTATCGTTGGACCTATGTTTTTGGGATTGGTGCGTCCTGGCGACACTATTGAGTCATTTGGACAGATAGGCGTAGCGCTTTTGTTGTTTATTGTCGGCCTCGGTCTTAAACCAGAAATAATTAAAGAGGTTGGGCGAACATCTGTGGTGACCGGCCTTGGACAAATTATTTTCACCGCCGTTATTGGTTTCGCCATAGGAGTTGCCTTGCATTACGATGTTATTACGGCATTGTATCTTGCCATCGCTTTTACTTTTTCCAGCACCATTATTGTTTTGCAGCTGCTTTACAGCAAAGATGAGCAGGATACATTATATGGCCGCGTTGCTATCGGTTTTTTGTTAGTGCAGGATTTTGTCGCTCTTTTGTTATTTTTATTTTTAACCAGCGCTAGCGCAAACGATAGCGGTATTTATGGATTTTTTGCCGCTATGTCTTTTAAGGTTTTAGCGATTGGCTTAGCCGTTTATTTGTTGAGCCGCGAGTTAGTGCCGCGCATTGATATGGCCTTTGCTCGCAGTCGCGAGGTGTTATTTCTTTTTGCTTTGACGAGCGCCTTGAGCCTGGCCACGCTTTTTGAGGCTTTGGGATTTTCTTTTCAGCTCGGCGCCTTGTCGGCTGGCGTTATTCTCTCCAGTTCTCCTTATCAGCGCGAAATTGCCGCTCGTCTGGCTACCTTACGAGATTTTTTTCTTATTATGTTTTTTGTTATTCTTGGCGCGAGCGTATCATTAGACATCATTCAAAATTTTTGGCCCGCTATTATAATTTTCTCCCTCTTTATTCTTATTGGGAATCCCTTAATTGTTATTATTTTGATGCGGCATTTGGGTTACACTTTGGAGACAAGTTTTTTTGCGGGGTTAACAGTCGCCCAAATCAGTGAATTTTCCTTAATCTTATTAGCCTTAGGAGTGAGTTTAAAGCATATTGCCGCGCCGGTTATGGGGGCGGCTACCGTAGTTGGGTTAATAACGATTTTTTTCTCTTCTTATTTTATTATTAACAATCGTCGTTTGTTGCGACTAATAGAGCCATTGCTCAGGCGTATTTTTGGCGTTGACAAAAATCAAGTCGCGACCATAACGACAGAGCAACCACAAGTGATTTTATTTGGTTGCCACCGACTCGGCGGCGGGATCGTCGCCACTTTAAAAGAAAGGGAGATATCGTTGCTGGTAATTGATCATGACCCCGATGTTGTGCAAGAGTTGGAAACCGCGCATACTTCCTGCCTTTTCGGTTCCGCTGACGACATTAATTTTTTGGAAACCCTGCCCGTGTCGCAGTGCCAAACGTTTATTTCAACAATACCAGAGGAGGATGTTAATTTCGTGTTAGTGGAGTACCTGCGTCGCCGCAATCCCACAGCCATTATTCTATGTATTTCTAATCACCATCACCAGGCTTCTTCTTTGTACACGGCCGGCGCGACTTACGTGATTGTGCCCCCGTATCTTGGTCGACGTTATCTGATTGAATTATTGCGCGAACATGGGCTAAACAAGCAAGGGTATTTGGCTGAACGCGAATTGCACGAGCGGGAATTAGGCTATATGCAAAACGGCATTAATTCATCTGTGCTATAATAGTTTGTATTAATCATTATCTATAAATCTAAAAATATATGATCAAAGCTAGCATTATTATCATAACGACCATTATTTTATTATTTATTTTTTTATTTTATGCGCGTCTCAACAAGTCCAAACAAGGCCCTCCTTTATCTAGTGAAAACATTATAGAAAACATATCTGAAGATAATAATATGGTACAATCAACCTCAAAATATACTTTTCCCGGTATACTACCCAACGAACGTATCCATGGCAAACGCGCGACGATCGCCACTAATAAAGGAAATATCACAATTAAGCTTTTAGACGAGGAAGCGCCCCTAGCGGTAAGTAATTTTGTTTATTTGGTCGAAGCCGGCTTTTATAATGGTTTAACCTTTCATAGAGTGGTGCCGAATTTTGTGATACAGGGTGGAGACCCTGACGGCGATGGCACTGGCGGACCGGGGTATAAATTTTCTGACGAGCCGGTTAGCAAAGAATATAAGCGCGGCATTGTGGCCATGGCCAACGCCGGAGCAAATACCAATGGTTCACAATTTTTTATTGTTCTTAAGGATCAGCCAACATTACCCAAAAACTATACTATATTCGGTGAAGTTATTGATGGCATGGATATTGTTGATAAAATTATTATAGGCGATACAATGCAGACAATATCATTAAGTAATAATAATTAGGGTACAAATGTATGGAAAGATCTAAATTATCCTATATCCATCCCGCACCATGCAGGATACCTTCCGCCCGAGGCGCTCGCCTGCCGGACGGGCAGGGATCGGCGCGGGAGGGAATGCTAAAGAGATTCTTGAAGGGAATTATGCCAGATGCCGAGGTCCACAAGTCATGGTGCGGGATCCATTTAGCGGCGGCTGTTTTAATTATCTCTTTTGTTTTGGGCGGTGTTTCTTTTTCGGCGCCTCCCGGGAATAAATCGCCGGCGGTGTCGGCGCCGTCTAAAGTAGCTGTCCAAAATACCAAACCGTCTGTGCCAGCGTCCTTACTGCCGGTGGCAACAGTGGATGAGGAAGAAAAAATAATCTCCTTGATTAATAAAGCTTTGCCCAGTGTTGTGAACATTGTGGGCAGCAAGCTTGACCAAAATGGCAATAAAGAAGTGATTACGAGAGGGACAGGTTTCGTAGTTGATCCAAAAGGACTTTTGCTAACGAATCGTCATGTGGTTAGTCAAGATAATCTAACCTATACTGTTTTCTTTTCTGATGGTTCTAAATACTTGGCTACTATTCTAGGACGCGACCCCTTAAACGATCTTGCCATCGTGCAAATACTGGGCGATAAATTTCCGGCCCTACCGCTTGCCAACTCTGACAAAATTCGTATAGGTCAAACAGTTGTAGCCATTGGTAATTCACTCGGCCGTTACAGCAATACCGTTACCAAGGGTATTATTAGCGGTCTGGGCCGTTCCGTGGCAGCCAGTGATAACATTACTGGACAAACCGAAACGCTAGATGATGTTATTCAAACCGACGCGGCGATCAATTTAGGAAATTCCGGCGGCCCTCTCTTGAACTCCAAGGGTGAAGTCTTGGGCATTAACACCGCCATTGAACAATCTGGCCGCGGCGTTGGATTCGCCATTCCTATTAACGACGCTAAAAAAGTTTTGGAATCATACAGCCATTTTGGTAGAATAGTGCGACCGTACTTAGGGGTGAGATATGTCACGGTAACTTCCGATATTCAGGATGAATTCAAACTATCATATGATTATGGCGCGTTAATTAACGCCGGGGAATTGGCTAGCGGACCGGCGGTAGTTCCCGGCAGTCCGGCCGAAAAAGCTGGCCTCAAAACAGGAGACGTGATCCTTGGGGTAAATGGTGTTTTAGTTCGCGGTAATATCACGCTCTTGAAACTTATACAGCAAAAAAAGCCAGGTGATTTTATAACCTTGCTAGTGGCAAGAGGCAAGGCCGTTTTAAATATTGAGGCAACCATTGTGGAGTTGCCTGCCTATAAGCCATAATCAGCAGTATTAATCGTTGACAATTGAGCATATTTTTGGTATACCTAATCTTATTGTAGTAGGAAGATAATAAATAGTTTCATGAATAATTCCAATTTATTTACTAAAAAATATCTGACAACGGAAGGACGTCAAAAGGCAGAGGAAGAATTGTATTATCTTAAAACAGAGAAACGCCCGTTGATAGCTGAAAAAATAGAAACAGCCAAAGAATTAGGCGATCTTTCAGAAAATGCTGAATACGCTGAGGCTAAAGACGAACAAGCTTTTGTTGAAGCGCGCATTCTTGAGCTCACTAATCTTATAAAATATGCTGAAGTGGTTCCTCATCAAACTAAAGTTAGCGATATCGTGAACGTTGGTTCAACGGTTACCATTGAAGATGAAACGGGACAACGCACCTATATTATTGTGGGTTTTAATGAAGCTAATCCATCGGCGGGGAAAATTTCTAACGAATCACCTTTGGGACAGGCCTTGCTTGGTCGCCGGGTAGGGGAGATTGTAAGTTTTCAAATCCCGAGTGGTTTTAAGAAACTTACCATAATAGCGATAAAATAAAGCGTCATATGGCCACAGACGAGCTAACCGCGAGAAGGCAAAGGCTTGAACAGTTGCGCAAGCAAGGGTTTGATCCTTACCCCAGCACGATTAAGCGTTCGCACAGTATTAAGGAAGTACGAGAGCAGTTTGGAGAATTGCAGAAAAAAGTGGAGACGATCACGGTTTGTGGACGAATTATGGCCATAAGGAAACATGGCGGGTCAACTTTTTTTACAGTGCGCGACGACGCTCATAATTTACAAGTATACTGCAAGCGTGATGTTATCGGGCAGGATGCATATACTTCTTTGGAAACGCTTGATGGGGGTGATTTTTTAGAAATTACCGGCACCCTTTTTGTAACCCATGCCGGCGAACAGACCGTTTTAGCTAAAATTGCTCCACGTATTATAGCTAAGGCTTTAAGACCTTTGCCGGAAAAATGGCATGGCTTAAGCGACGTGGAAACCAGATATCGCAAAAGATATCTTGATCTTTTAATGAATGAAAGTGTGAGAGTCGTTCATGAACGTCGCACAGAGATATCAAGTCTTATTAGAAAATTCTTAGAAGAGCGTGGGTTTACTGAAGTGGAAACGCCTATTTTACAGCAAATCCCGGGTGGCGCTACCGCTCAACCTTTTATGACTCACTTGAATGCCTTGGATCTTGATTTGTATTTGCGTATCGCTCCCGAGCTTTATTTAAAGCGCTTGCTGGTGGGCGGATTTACTAAAATTTTTGAGATAGCCCGGTGTTTTCGCAACGAAGGTATAGACCATGCCCATAATCCAGAATTCACGAATGTAGAGTTATATCAGGCTTATATTGATTATCGTGATTTAATGCGACTGGTAGAAGAGTTAATGGCTGATTTGGTAAGCAAATTAACCGGTTCTTTGGAGTTTAATTTTGAAAAATATCACCTTGATTTTACTCCGCCCTACGCGGTCAAGGATTGGATGCTGGTTTTGGAAGAAATATTGGGCGAAACAATAGAGCATATGACTGATGATTCGCTACGGCTGGTGTTGATAGAACACGGTGTTGAACTGGAAACCGCAGACGGGTATGGGGCAATGCTTGATAAGGCCTACAAAAAATTAGTGCGCCCCAATATCATTCAGCCAACATTTCTGATAGACCATCCAATTAGATTATCTCCTTTAGCCAAGCGGCATAAAGACAAACCTAATCGGGCGGAAAGATTTCAGCTGGTGTTGGGCGGAGGCATTGAACTAGTGAACGGCTTCTCTGAATTAAATGATCCGCTTGATCAACGCTCTAGATTTGATGAACAGGAACGTTTAAGGCAGGCTGGCGACAAAGAAGCACAACGAATTGATGAAGATTTTTTGGAATGCCTGGAATATGGAATGCCTCCGGCCGCCGGTTTGGGTCTTGGTCTTGATCGCCTGGCCGCTCTTCTAACTAATAATCATTCGCTAAAAGAGGTTATCCTTTTTCCGACCTTGAGGCCAAAATCGTAATTTGTTATTTATGCAAATTAATAATTTAGTAATGGTATTTGGAACATTTGACGTGCTCCATCCAGGGCATTTGTGGTTTCTTAAAAAAGCGTCTCAATATGGACGATTAATTGTGGCCTTGACGCCGGATAAAATGTGCCTCAAATATAAAGATCATTTGCCATGTCATAGTTTTATCCAACGGAAAAGTCATCTAGAGGATATTATTTATTTAGATAAGGTGATTAGCGCTGATACTCGGGCGGGATCTTGGCAAACAGTGCAACAATTGCGCCCATCTATTATCGTTTTGGGTTATGACCAAAAATTATTGAGGCGCCATTTAGAAAAACGTTTAAGAGAGTTAAATCTAAATCCTAGAATAATCATGTTAAAAGCTTATCGTCAGCATTTTTATCAGTCATCGCGCCTGCGAGCGATAGCCGAAACAGTATGATTGATCCGATCATTCTTAGAGAAAACTCCAAAATTATTGAAGAAACACTCAAAAAGCGCGGCTGGCGCACAGATATTACTGCCGTTCAATCGGCTGACGAAAAGTACCGGCAATTGCTTCAGACCGTTGAAAAAATGCGAGCAGCGATCAACGAACGATCAAAAAGTAAGGTGACAATCAAAGAACAGGAAATTTTGCGTGTCGATAAGCGCAAGTTGAAAGCCAGTGAAACAGCCCTAGCCAAGGCTAAGTTGAAAGCGGAAGCGCTTTTGAGGGAATTACCCAATTTGCTTAAAGATGATGTGCCGGCAGGGCAAGATGAAAACGATAACGTGGTCATAAAAGTTGTTGGCAAGCCGCCTCATTTCCCTTTCCCTTTTAAAGATTATTTAACCTTAGCCGCCGAGCATGATCTTATTGATCTTGAGCGGGCCGCTAAAGTTTCTGGATCCCGTTTTTATTATCTTAAAAACGAAGCAGCTTTGTTAAGCATGGCTTTAGTGCATTATGGTCTTGATCTGGCGGTCAATGAAGGATTCGTGCCAATTTTACCACCAGTTATGATCGGTGAGGAAGCCATGAGTGGTATGGGCTATCTTGAGCATGGTGGTGAAGATGAAACGTATCATTTTATAAAAGACAACTTATACTTAGTTGGAACGTCGGAGCAGTCTATAGGGCCTATGCACAAGGATGAAATCATTGAAGCCGATCGTCTGCCGCTTCGCTATGTTGCTTTTTCAACATGTTTCAGGCGCGAAGCCGGATCATATGGCAAGGACACGAAGGGCATTTTAAGAGTCCATCAATTTGATAAGTTGGAAATGTTTTCAATTACTACTCCTGAACGGTCTAACGAAGAACAAGAGTATTTATTGTCATTGCAAGAGAAATTCATGAACGGACTTGGTCTTGCCTATAGAGTGGTCAAACTTTGCGCTGGAGATTTGGGTGCTCCCAGCGCTCGTACCTATGACATAGAAACATGGATACCATCACAGAATCGATATCGCGAAACCCACTCCACCTCAACCACGACAGATTTTCAATCCCGTCGTTTGCGTATTAGGTATCGCCGGCCGGATGGAACAGTCGCGCTCGTGCATATGCTGAACGGAACCTTGGTGGCGGTTAATCGTCCGTTAATTGCTATTTTAGAATATGGCCAGAAAGAGAATGGAACAATTAATTTGCCGTTGGTATTGAAGCCCTACCTCTTTGGGAAAGAATATATTGCATAAGCATGGCTGGTTTAGGTGATACTATTGAGCTATCTCTCATAAAGCAAATGGAGATGCTGGCTATGAGCCAGCCGGGAGTTATATCATTAGCTCAAGGTATTCCTTCGTTTGATACGCCAGAGCCAATTAAACGCCGTTCTGTTGAGGCTATTAATGAAGGGCGTGTTGCTCAATATTCATCCAGCTCTGGATTATCGGATTTAAGAGAGGACATTGAGGACGAGCTTGAAAGAGACGGCATGTCGTATGACTTTGCAAAAGAAATTATCGTGACTGCCGGATCAATTGAGGCTATTTGCGCGACTTTGCTGGCTATTTTAGATCCGGGCGATGAGGTGATATTGCCATCGCCAACCTATACTTCATATGTACAAGCTATTTTGGTTGCTCGCGGAGTGCCGATTTTCATTCCGCTTCATGAAGAAAGTGGCTGGACACTTGATTTAGATTGTTTAAAGAATAAATTAACTTCAAGAACACGCGCCATTCTTTTATGCAACCCCAATAATCCCACGGGCTCTATTTTCTCCAAAAAACAATTATTAGCTATTGGAGCAATCGCTGAATCGTATAATTTAATTATTTTGACTGATGAAGTATATAAAGATTTTATATATGATAAAGAGGCAAAAAATAATTTTTTTACCTTAGCCAGCATATCTGCTTTGCGACACCGCGTAGTACGTATTTTTAGTTTTTCTAAGGCCTACGCAATGACCGGATGGCGTATTGGTTATTTGCATACTGACCGCGCTCTAGCACAACGTATTCTTAGAGTTCATGATAGCTTAATTACTTGCGCTCCCGTGGTCTCGCAACATGCGGCTATGGCCGCTCTGCGGTTAAAGCCGCATGAACTACAACATTATATTGACGAATACATGGTAAGGCGACAAATACTTTGCGATGGGCTTAATGCTTTGGACGAGTATTTTAGTCATACTGTTCCGGCGGCGACTTATTTTGTTTTTCCGAAAATTAAGATTAAAATGTTTCCTGCCTATAATGGGTCCTTCTCTTTTGCCAAAGAGCTGCTGGAAAAAGTAAACTTGGCTGTTGTTCCGGGAATCGCTTTTGGTCCAGAAGGGGAGCATCATTTGCGATTATCCTTCGGCCGTTCACGCCATGATATAAACGAGGGGTTGCGAAGATTGAGCGTATTCATTAAGATGATTTAATATGCGTATCATGCTAAAAAAATTAGTGGAGCGTTATCTGCGATTTTTGACCGGTATAGTAATTTATCGCCATCAGCCAGACATAATAGCGATAGCCGGAATTACCAGCAAAACCACCACAAAAAAATATATTGTTGATCATCTGCGTCAAATTGGTCTGGATGTAAGAGCCAATCCCAAAAGCTACAATACGGAGATAGGGCTACCCTTGGCGGTTTTATACGTGGAAGTATCAGGATATGCCTGGAAATCCTGGTTAAAAACGATTTGGCAATGTACGACAATAGCCTTATTTTCCAAAAGATTTCCTAAAATACTGGTTCTGGAATTCGGGGTAAGCGGGGTGGGGGATATGAAGCACTTACTCAATATCGTTAAGCCACGCATAGCTGTATTTACGAATATTAGGCCATCTGATTTTAACCCAAACACAACGATTGATGAGCTAAATTCTGAAATGCTTGATCTTATGAAAGTAATCCTCAATAACGGGTTGGTTATTTATAATTGGGATGACAATAATTTGCGTGCTTTGGCTAATCAATTTTCAGGGCAAAAGATCAGTTATGGTATCGGAGAAGGGGCAGATATTCAAGCAACCAATATTCAGCAGCATCTTGATGGGTTGTCCTGGGCTGTCTATGGTCAAAAAAGAAAGACGATAAAGTCCGGTCTGCACCATATTTATGCTGAGTTGGCAGCCGATGCGGTGGCTAGAAGTTTTAAGTAACCTATGAATAAAAAATATGCGCGGCAATATCGCGCACTGTGGCTATAATCTGGCTTCTTCTAGAAGTCTATAAAAATAAAAGGCTCCCTTTAGCTCAAATTTCTGCTTATGCTGGTTTCGCGCTGGGGTCGCCAACCTATAAAGAAAAAATGGCCAACTTTGAATTATCCAACAAATAGAAGAAACTATTCAGTAAGAGGCTTTCGGTCATTCAAGAGATATTTTGTGGCGTTATTTCTTTTATTTAGCGTCTATTTTTTTATTTATTCTTCTATTTTTGACATTAATCGTATCATTATATTGGGTAACGCCACTATAAATGCAAAAATCATAGAAGATATAGTTGATCAAATAAAAAAAGAAAAAAGATGGTTTATTTTTCCGCAGAAGAATATTTTATTTTTTGACGATAATTTTTTGAAATCTGAATTGATGAACAATATCCATTTAGATTCTGTACAAATTAAAAAACGTCCATGGGGTACGTTATATATATCTATTTCCGAAAAAACAGCCGTTGCTTTGTGGTTGAATCGTGGTCGTCACTATACCCTTGACAAACAGGGAAAAATAATTGATGAAATTGGTTCTGTCTCCAATGATCAAGTTGATAATTTTGTAAAGATTACGAATAACTCATTAATACAAGAAACTAAAATAGGGGAGAGGGTAATGTCAGACCACGTTCTGGAAACTATCAAAAATATTAATTCCAAACTGCCGCCACAGATTGGAATTAAATTTAATTTATTTGATATAAGTGAGGCTGAACAAGGAAAAATTATCGCTCGTACGGCTGAGAATTTTGCGGTTTACTTTAGTACCATTGCTGATGTAGCTCCTGAATTAAACAAGCTAATCGCTTTTGTTTTAGAGAAAGATCGAGTTGATCGTAATTGGCGTGATAATATAAGCTATATTGACCTGCGTTTTGGCAGTACGAGAATTTATTACAAGTGAATCTCAGTTTGCGTCGACAGACATAGGGAAGTAACCTTTAAAATAGATTAATTTGTACTAGAATATCCGATATTTATTATGTAAAAACTCTCATACTACATAGTATGATAGTTTTAGATCATTATAATATTGTACGACACAAAAATTACTGTTAATAATTGATCAATGAGTGCTATACTGAATACAGCCCATAATCAAGGAGGGACAAAATGAGACAACAGACGGCGAAAGTTACCCGTCAAAAAACTAAGCTGGCTGGCAAGGAGGCTGATCGTACAGTAAGGCAAGTTATGAATCGCATGGTCAAGTTCGTAGGCTGGCCTAAATCAAGGGCAAGGCGTGCCGCCCGAAATTGGGTTAAGGCAATCAATAAGGGTGAGGTGGAATTTGGCAGTTAACTGGTGCTGTCAGCCGGGCTTGTTCAAGGAAGATACCTCTAGTATCTTCCTTTATCTTCCTTATGATGTCGTAAAAGGTATATTGTGCGACGCAATATACATATTGTAATAATGTTTTTTTACCTCTCCCCTAGTTAAAATCGCTCAACAAACAATCTTTTGCCAGCAAAGAAAGTTATTAGAGCAACTATGGCTTGCGCTAAACTTATCACAGTGATTCCTGAAGGGGATATTAAGGCCAAGGTTATAATTATTATAAACACAGACCAACCCAATAAATCATATTGCAATTCAGCCAATGGTGACCACCGTAAGTATGTTTTTGCTTCATTCTCCCCTATTCCGGCGCCTTGCTTGGTTTGTTTGTGATATTTATAGATTGAAAACCAGCCGCTAAAAATGATGGCGGTTAAGCCCATAATAATCATCGCGGTTTTTGTCAGATTTTCTAGGGCCTCATAATAAGCGATATAAAAAACAAAAAAAGCAACCAATAAAAATAACCAAAGTAATTGTTTTATCATTTCCGCAAATTGATTCATATTAATTATTTACCTCGCACCATGCCTGCTGAATAGGCAGGGCTTGTGCTGTGTATTTGAGTATTCCTCCTCACGCTACGCTGACGCGTGGTAATTCTGCATGGTGCGGGGTTCATTTACGGCTTTACAGGCATAATTTTGGTGGTACGGGGGGTTTTACGGCAAAAATGGCAAAGGATCCTGGGGAATTCCGCTGAGACGCGTCTCAAAGTGTAAATGCGGGCCAGTACTAAACGGCCCGGCTCCCGGGGTGCCTGGAATGCCTCCAGACAAAGCAATTACTTCGCCCTGCGCCACAAATGAATCTTGCTTAACCATTATTTTTGAAACATGGCCATATACGGTGGCCAGCCCGCCATTGTGAATAATCATGACAAAGCCATAACCTCGCTTGCCGCCGGTTTGGACGCGGGCTACATAACCAGAGGCGGCCGTTCTAATGGGCGTTCCCTGATAAGCGCGTATATCAATACCAGAATGCTCAAACAGGCGGCGAAATGGGTAATCTGGATCATGAAATAGCGTAGATAATCCGCGATTGCGAGGCACGGGCCAGATTAAAACCGGTTTCTCGCCGTCCGTGGTTAATCCTTCTTGGCGTAAGCGTTCCCGCACTTCACGTTCAAGATTTGTTATTTCTTGATTGGTTTGCTCTTGCTCACGACGCGCCTCCTCTAGGAGAGCAGAAAAACGCTGTTCTGATGAACGGGTTTCTTGTAATAAATAAGCTTTGCTCTCTTGTTGTGCCTCAAATGATAGCTGTTGCTCTTCCAAAATGCTAAGTTCCTCAACCAGTCCTTGCCGTTTATCCTCTAATTGTTTTTTATCATCATTGAGTCTATTTTTTAGAGCTTCAACATCACTTACTAGACGCCCGATACTGATTTGTACTGTTTTAATTTGTTTCAGTTCTCCATAAAAATCAGCAAACGACGACCGTGTAAATAGGATTTGAATTATGCTTCTGCTCTGTTCACGAGCAAGCCATCTCACCAAGGCCCCCAACTGCTCTTTATACTCCGAAATTTGTTTTTCTTTAGCACGAATGCTGTTTTCTAATCCGCTAATTTCTAAATTAGTAACCTCCACATTAGTTCGCCCCATCTCTATATCAAGAGCTGTTTTATTAAGGCGATCCGTTAGAATAGTAAGTTGATTTGATAAGGTCAGTCGTTCTTGCCTTTTTTGTTGAAGATTGATTTCGTAAATGGCCGCTTTTTTCTTAAGATCTTCTACTCTTTGCAATTTTTCTCGCAGAGTGGCTTGCAGGTCATTAACTTCCTCGGCCAAAACAATGGTTGGTAAGATAATAATAAGGGCACTGAAAGTCATTATGAATGTTGTAGAATATCTCTGCTTAAAAATACGCATATTAACTCAATTTTTTTATGGCTTGAGTAATTCTGGATAACGTTTTGGTCTTACCCAAAATAGAGGCGGTGATAAATGGGCCAGGACTTTCTTTTAAGCCGGTTAAAGCGACTCGCAGAGGCCACAAGGTCTCCCCTACTCCTAATTTTTCTTCATTGATTACCGTCTTAATAATATCTTCAAGATTGGTTTCGCTAAAATCAGATTCAGGGCAGCTCTCTAAAAGTTTAATCAAGCGCTTTAATTTTTGTAAAGTAACGGCCGGATTAGTGGTTTTCCAATTTAACAGTTTGGCCTCATAATCCGGTTGGCGAAACAAGAAACCGACGATATCTGGCACTTCGGAAAATTTTTTAGCTCTCTCGGCTACAAGTAAACTAATTTGCTCAAGCTGGTTATCTGTCAGATTTTTAGCACCAACTTGTTCAAGGTATGGTTTTGCCAAGCGAATGATCTCAAGGGTTGGTAAAGATTTCAAATAATGGGCATTAAACCAATCAAGCTTCTGGTTATCAAAAATGGCCCCTGATTTGTTCACGGTGTTAAGATCAAATTTATCAATTAATTCTTCCCGAGTAAAAAACTCTTTTGATGTTTTTGGATTCCAGCCCAGCAAAGCCAGGTAGTTAATTATGGCCCCTGGCAGATAACCGTCATCACGAAATTTGAGAATATCGGTGCTACCATGGCGTTTGCTTAATTTGGAACGATCACGGCCTAGGATTAATGGTAAATGAGCGAAGCGGGGGGGTGTCCAGCCAAGAGCTTTGTACATAATCAGTTGTTTGGGCGTGGAAGGCAGCCATTCTTCGGCACGAATAACTGGATCAATATTCATAAGATGATCGTCAACAACCGAAGCAAGATGATAAGTGGGCCAACCATCGCTTTTTAAGAGCACCTGGTCATCAATAACGGCATTCTTAAAGTGAACACGTCCGCGTATCAAATCATTAACAGTGGTCTCCCCTATTTTTGGTATTTTCAAACGAATTATTGATAGTTCTCCAGATTGGACGCGCTTAAATGATTCTTGTGCATTAAGAGATCGACAATGACCATCATAACCTACTGGTTTTTTTGTTTTTTCTTGTTCCAGTCGTAGTTTTTGCAATCGCTCCGGCGCGCAAAAACAATAATAAGCATCCTCACTCGTCACTAAACGATCAGCGTAATCTTTATATAATATCAATCGTTCCGATTGACGATATGGGCCGTACGGACCGCCAATATCGGGCCCCTCATCATAATTGATCTGAAACCAGCGTAAAGCCTCAATTATTTTGTTCTCAGCGCCCGGCCTCAATCTTGTTTGATCTGTATCTTCAATTCTTAAAATAAAATTGCCGTGATGGTGTTTAGCGTAAAGCCAATTAAAAAGAGCCGTCCAAATACTGCCAATATGCGGGTCGCCTGTTGGCGAAGGCGCAAAACGGGTACGAACTTTTGTGGGTTTTTTGTTCGGCATTACTAATTGGTAATTAAGCCCAGGCGACGTAAATCTTTGATAATAATTTTTGCCAGTGAACGGCGAACCGGATGAATAAAATCTAATAATTTATTTGGTGTTACCCACCGGAAATCAACCAATTCATGCTGGTCAACCTTGACAGTATCATTCTTGCCATCAAATTTCAAATAAAAAACAGTAACGCTCTGGCCGGCATAACCATGATAAAGTTTTCGCTTGGCGGTATCACTATCATTTTTAGACCAAATTTTTTGCCAACGGTATTTATATACGTCTGGTTTACTTTGCCCAATAATAGTTAAATTAGTAAGATTGAGCTCCTCTGCCATTTCTCTTAGCACGGCATTAGACGGCGTCTCATCCGGCTCCCGACCGCCTTGTGGAAATTGCCAATGATTGGGCACCCCAGCCCTTTCAACCAGAAGTATTTCTCCCTTTTTATTAATTATACAGCCGACCGTTAATGGTCTGTATTTGAATTTCATACTTAATAACCATCCTACCGTTTTTATCAAAAAAACGATAGTAGCTGTAAAAATTCTTCGCCAGCGACTGGGTGTATAAACGAAACGCCATGACCATTCTAATCCGATGCGTCTCATCCACCAAGGAGCTCTAACGACGCGATTGGCTAAATAATCAAGAGCGCCGCCCACCCCAATACCAACTTTAACGCTTGGACAGTAGGATAAAAATTTAGCTAACCATTTTTCCTGCTGTCCATGTCCCAGGGCCACCACCAAAAAATCTGGTTTAACCTTATTTATGTGTTTGATTAGGCGGTCGTGCAGAGGATGATTAATTATAAAAATTTCACCCTTCATACTATAGACACCTCCTTTCGGTGGTTCGTTCGTACCGACTATGTTAATGCCATATTTAGCATGCACGTTTTTTGCCGCCTCTTTGGCCACACCATTCTCTCCGCCCAAAAAGAAAAATGACGTATCCTTTGGCACGCCAGCAAAGATCAAATTTAGAAAATCAGACCCCGTTACTCGTTCCTTTAAGCGATACCCGGCCAAGCGCAAAGCCAAGATTAAACCAAAACCGTCTACTAGCGCTAAATTAGCTCGCAGAAGAGCATCTCTGAAAGTTAAATCTTTACTTGCTAAAACAACCATCTCTGGATTGGGAGTGACAATATAATGTTGTTTGCCGTCATTAAGAAATTTTTGTACTAATTTCAGCGCTTCATCTTGTGATACGTTATCAACGGCTATGTTAAAACAATAAATCCGCATATCAGTTTAAACGTGCCGATTCAACGATACTGTAAATTGGGCCAGAAGCGCGTAATTTGCTTTCCATAAGATGAATTTCGTTAACTGACCAAGATATCGGTCTCGAAACATACCATTCGGTTGTCAGGGATTTTGTTTGCCGCAGGCGTCCAAGCGTGATATGAGGCACAAAACGTCGCTCATCTATAACAAAACCCAATGATTTTAGCTGATTAGATAGATTTTTATGCAGGGTATTCAAGACATGGCTCTTAATCTCTTCTACGTTAATATACACAACTCTGGCGTTAGACGGTTGAGGAAAAGTCCCAAGACCCTTTAGTACCAATAAAAAAGGCCTTACCTTTATCGTACTCTCTTTTATAATCTTAATAATCTCCGGCACTGTCCCCTCTTCCGTGTCGCCAAGAAAATGTAATGTTAGATGAGCTTGTTCAGGATTAACCCATTTAACATCATGGCCCGCCAACTTTTCCCATTCATGTTCTATCTCGCTGATAATCTTTTGGATAGTTATTGGCGACGGCACAGCAATAAAAAGACGTTTCATAATTCTGTTATTGTGATATATTTTTTTCATTTTGGCAAATCCAGGGATGCTTGACATCTATTTGGGCATTTGATAATCTAGCATTAGCACTCAAAGTATGAGAGTGCTAACCCCGCACCTTTCGGCGTTACGAACGCCAGTACTAAAGCATATTTTTCTTTATGACTTATTATAATACCTATTCAATTCAACCAAGCGTTAATGCCAGCGTTCGTCATGAAGGCCGTGGCCTTGCAGTTTCAGTTATTGATTCTTTGTGGTCACCCGCGCTAGTGCGGTCAAGCCAAAGAACGCTAACGCCGTAAAGGTGCGGGGTATGCCGGTGAATAATTTTACGACAAAATCACAAGAGGCTCTTCAGCGCGCTTATCAATTAGCCAGCGAGCGTAACCATCAGCAAATAGAACCATTGCACCTGTTGGCGGCTCTGCTTAGTCAAGAAGAGGGCATTGTTTTGCCGGTTTTAAAGCAATTAGAGGGACCCACAGCGACGATCAAGGAGGCCATCGCGACAGCTTTGGAATCCTTGCCGCATGTTCAATCGGGGGGTCTTTTGCAGGTTTACTTGAGTCCAGAAATGGCAGAAGTCTTGAAGCGGGCGGACGTTGAAGCCGGTCGTCTTAATGATGAATTTATCAGTACTGAACATCTGTTTTTGGCTATCTCTGAGGTTTCAAGTTCAGCCGCCGATATATTGCGGCGTTTTAAAATATCCTACGATAAAATTCTGCAGGTTTTGGTAAGTGTGCGCGGCACGCAGCGTATCACTGACGCTGAACCAGAATCAAAGTTTCAGGCCATGGAAAAATACGCGCGCAACCTGACTGCTCTGGCTCGTCAAAAAAAGTTGGATCCGGTGATCGGCCGTGATGATGAAATACGCAGAGTCATGCAAGTTTTGTCTCGGCGCACAAAAAATAATCCGGTGCTAATTGGCGAAGCGGGCACGGGTAAAACCGCCATCGTAGAGGGCTTAGCTCAGCGTATCACCGACGGTGATGTTCCAGAATCGCTGAAAGACAAAGAATTAATCGCGCTTGACCTTGGTTCCGTGCTGGCTGGCGCCAAATTTCGCGGTGAATTTGAAGATAGATTGAAGGCCGTATTGAAAGAAATCAGCAACGCCGCTGGCAAAGTAATTTTATTTATTGATGAACTTCATACGTTGGTTGGCGCCGGCGCGGCCGAAGGAGCGATTGACGCTTCTAACATGCTAAAGCCCCCCTTGGCGCGTGGCGAACTGCATGCTATTGGCGCCACGACCTTGAAGGAGTATCAAAAATATATTGAAAAAGATCCGGCTCTAGAGAGACGTTTCCAGCCGGTTTATGTGGGCGAGCCGACGTTGGAAGATACGATCGCTATCCTGCGCGGGATTAAAGAAAGATATGAAGTTCATCACGGCGTCCGCATCACGGACGCGGCCATTATCGCAGCGGCCAATTTGTCGGCGCGCTATATAACGGATAGATTTCTTCCAGACAAAGCAATTGACCTGATTGATGAAGCTGCTTCGTCGCTTCGTATGGAAATTGACAGCATGCCAACAGAGCTAGATAAACTCAAACGGCGAATTATTCAATTGGAGATAGAAAAACAGGCCATGCTAAACGAAACGGACGCGTCTTCATTGGAGCGTCGTCGCACCCTAGAGACAGAATTAGCTTCTTTACAGGAGAAAAATAATCAATTGGCGGTTCATTGGAAAAACGAAAAGGAAGCAATCGGTAAAATACGTGAAGCCAAAAAGAAAATTAACGCTTTCAAACAAGAGGCCGATATTGCCGAGCGACAGGCACAGTTTCAGCGTGTGGCTGAAATACGCTATGGTCTAATTCCCGATTTAGAAAAGGAAGTGAAAAAACAAGAGAACAAGCTTCTCTCTATCCAAAAAGAAAGCGGACAAAGCATACTGAAGGAAGAAATCACAGAACGCGACATCGCCCTTGTGGTGGCGCGCTGGACAGGTATACCTGTCGCTAAAATGCTTGAGGAAGAAACTCAAAAACTTGCGCGTGCCGAAGAAGAGCTGGGCCGACGAGTAGTTGGTCAAGAACCCGCTATTATATCGGTCGCTAATGCGCTCAGGCGTTCACGCGTAGGCATTAGTGAAGAAAATAGGCCGATTGGTAGTTTTATGTTTGTTGGGCCAA
The DNA here is from genome assembly GCA_001791325.1 of Candidatus Uhrbacteria bacterium RIFCSPLOWO2_01_FULL_47_25. GTDB lineage: Bacteria > Patescibacteriota > Patescibacteriia > GWA2-46-9 > GWA2-46-9 > GWA2-46-9. The sequence goes on from MGEK01000004.1 coordinate 67,505, forward strand.
CTGGTGTTGGCAAAACAGAATTGGCTAAAGCTTTGGCAGAATTCATGTTTAATGACGAGCAAGCGTTGGTGCGCGTGGATATGTCCGAATACATGGAAAAGCACAGTGTGGCCAAATTAATTGGCTCGCCGCCAGGATATGTTGGCTATGAGGAAGGAGGACAATTAACGGAAAAAATCAGGCGTCGACCATATGCCGTTATTTTATTTGATGAGATAGAAAAAGCGCATCCAGATGTATTTAATATACTCTTACAAATACTTGATGATGGCCGCCTGACTGACGCCAAGGGTCGCGTTACTAATTTCAAAAACACCATTATTATTATGACTTCTAATCTTGGCAATCAGATTATTCAAGAATACACTTTGGGGTTTGCTGCGGCCGCTAAAAGCGATACGATGGCAAGCAAAGAAGACGAAATGGAACAAAAAATTATGACTATCATTAAAGAGCATTTTAAGCCGGAATTCTTAAACCGCGTTGATGATATTATTGTTTTTCATCATTTAACAGAAAAGCATCTCAGAGAAATAGTTGAAAAACAGCTTATAAAGGTTCAGGAACGGCTGCAGGGCAAGGGCATAATGCTCAAATTTACCGAGCAGGCTAAAATATTATTAAGTAGGGAAGGTTTTAATCCAGAATATGGAGCTCGACTACTAAAGCGAGCTATTCAAACTCATCTGCTCGACCCTTTGGCTAAAAAAATCGTTGAAGGAAAGATGCATGAAAATATGACCATAATTGTTGATAGTGATGGTAAAAAAATTACGATCAAGGCAGAGAACAAAAAAGCCATGGCCAATATCTAACTCACGTGTCTTGAATTATTAACCGTCATGGCTTTATCCCTGCCGGCCGCCTACCTGCCGCAGGCAGGGTTGGTGCGGCGCCCGAGGCGGATGGCTTTCTCAAGGCGTGGGGTAAATTTAACTTGGCAGGTGGCTTTTAATCAACTATAATATTGAGCATGAAAACCGGGATATATTATCTATTGATGTGCTTATTTATTTTTTCTGCAGCACTACATGGTGCGCAAGCGCAAGAATTGAATAATCATACTCAAGCCAGGCCATTTAATCCAAATTTTATCATTGATGATTATGAATTTATCGACGTTAGTTCAATGTCGGTGGAAGCAATTAGAAGATTTCTTAACAGCAAAAGCGGTATTTTAAAATCATATAGCGTAATTGACATAGACGGGGTAGAGCGCGATGCTGCAGAAATCATTGGACGCGCCGCCCTTAATTACTCTATAAATCCAAAATTCATCCTTGCCCTCCTGCAAAGGGAACAAAGTTTAATTGAAGATTCCAATCCCTCCACTCGCGATCTTGATTGGGCTACGGGTTATGCGGTTTGCGATAGTTGCAGTACGGATGATCCGGGTATTCAAAAGTTTAAGGGCTTTGCCATTCAAGTTGATCGCGCCGCTTGGAGGCAACGATATTATTATGAACATCCTTTTGAATTTGGGGTTCGCGTCGGCGGAACGAGTCTTATTGATAATACGCTTATCACGCCCGTCAACCAGGCAACGGCCAACCTTTACATTTACACGCCACATCTTAACGGAAACCGAAATTTTTGGACTATTTGGAATGATTATTTTTCTAGAAATTATCCCGACGGCACTATTCTAAAAGAGCGAGACACTGACAATATCTGGCTTTTAACAAATGGGAAATTGCGATTAGTTACTTCGCGCGCCACTATGATGGCAGACTATGATCCTAATAAAATTATAATCGTTTCCACGAACGATATCATGCGTTATGACATTGGTGTCCCTATAAAATTTCCTAACTATTCACTCCTACGTTCGCCCCGGGGGACAGTTTACTTATTAGTGAATGACGTTCGCCGAGGTATTACCTCGCGCGAAATATTCCGAGGCTTGGGTTTTAACCCAGAAGAAATCATTGATGCCTCATGGGAAGATCTAAACCTATATAGCGAGGGGGTACCAATCACTTCCACTGAAGCTCAACCGCTTGGAGAATTACTGCAAAATAAAATAACAGGCGGCGTTTATTACGTGGCTTATGGCGTACGTCATCCGATTAAATCACGAGAAATATTGCGCAATCGCTTCTCCCGCTATCCCATAAAACCTGTATCTCCAGAAATGTTGTCAAAATATTATCTTGGAGATGCTGTAAAATTTAAGGACGGCGAGCTGGTAACTACGTCTGGTGAGACAACCGTTTACGTTATATCCAACGGACAAAAAAGACCAGTAGTATCAAGCGAAGTATTCACCGAGCTTGGCTACAGATGGTCTAATATTATCCATACGACTCCCGATGCTGTAGCAGTTCATCCTGATGGAGCGCCCATAACAGGTTAATCTAAACATCTATGGCTCTGGTTTTTGCTGCTATTGTTCCCCACTCACCTATTTTTATTCCCGATATCGGTAAAGATAACCTTGCGGAGCTTCAACATACTATTCAGGCCCTCCAACAAATCAGTAAACAACTAGTTATGGCTAGCCCAGAAACGATTATATGCATAACTAATCATCCCGTCGGTAAAGACAATTTAAACAATGCTCTCGTTTTTAATTTAAATTCACACTACCAAACAAATTTTGAAGAATTCGGCGAATATGGTAATACTTTTATGATTCCCGGAGACCCGGCTCTAACTTATCATTTGAAGCATCGCTTTGATTCAGAGCGTGATAAATACCCTATCGCTGTGACCAGCGAACAAAAATTGGATGGCAGCATAAGCTCTCCGCTTTTTTATCTTTTGAAAGGACAGCCCAATATACATCTGGTGCCAATGAGCGACACCATAGAGGATGATCGTCCAGAATTTGTGCTTGGCGGGAGGCTGCGGCGACCTATTTATCAGGAAAAAAAAAGAATTGGGCTTTTCGCTATAATGAACTTATCTCATCGCCTGAACGATAAATCTCCGGCTGGTTATTCGCCAAAAGCTAAATCGTTTGATCAACGCGTGATCGCGGCTATTACTAAGAATAAAGTTACTACACTTCTTCGCCTCAAGAAAGAAACCTTGCTGGAAGTCAAAGAATGTGCTGTGCGTCCCCTATTGTTATTGTTCGGTATATTGAAAAATACCAATTACACACCGGATTTATTATCTTATGAAAGTCCTTTTGGCATAGGCCACGCTGTAATAAATCTTAAACTCTAATGTAGAAAACAGTGAGCTATGTCAATCAGGCGTTCGTCTAATGATCAATTTGCCAGCATAGTTCCGTTAGTTTATATACCTCGCGGATTTGATCAGGAGTTTATTTATCGCATACCACGAACAGTGGTAAACCCCGTTAGAGAACTGGCACGGGGCATTAGACCCAGTGCTCGTACTGGTAAATTACACCCCGCGGAATCCACCAGCTGGCGGAGTGGGGCATTCTCTAACGGGGTAAATATAGTCGCCGGTCAGCCGGTCACGGTTAATTTTCGCAAAAAAACAATTCAAGGAATAGTGCGTCGCACGTTTAATAAGCCGGCATCTTTAAAAACAATACTAGATATTAAATCAGTACTTCCATATCTCCCGTTAACAAAGGGGCAATTGGCGATCATAGATACATTAGAAAATTATTATGGCGCTAGCAGGACTTTAGCCTATAAGACGGTGGTTGTAAAATTCGCTATGAATCTAAGGTTGGAGCATAAGCGATCTCATCAAAAAATTAAATATCCAGCGCTTACTGAAACAAATCAACAAACGCTCCTTTTACTTCTTCGGGCTAAACCCAAACTTACCATCAGCGGCGCGCTTTATGATCCGCGCCATTCTTTATTTATTGAGTATATACGCCAACGCATCAAAAACAAGGGCCAGATCCTTTTGCTTTTTCCAGATAATGAGTCAGCAGAAATTGTTAAAGAGTCTTATGAAAAATATTTTAATGAGGCCGCTTTGGTAATTTGGTCATCTCAAGCGCCTATTGGTCAGCTCAGTCGAGACTGGATGCGCATTAGCACGGGAGAGGCTAGCATCATATTAGCCACGCGGAGCGGGCCATTTTTACCATTTAAATCTTTGCGAGCGATCATCCTTTTTGATGAAGCCGACAATAATTATAAATCATGGGATCAACAGCCATATTACGATACAAGGCTACTTGCCGAAAAGTTATCGGAGACTGAACAAATACCTTTGCTGACAACACGGCTTTTGCCGCCCTTACAATCACGTCACCAAGTGCTTAGTATAATTTCCAGAAAAAAAGCTGCTTTAGTAACTATTTTTGATCGTCAAACGCTTTATAAAGAAAACCCCAAGGCTATTATCCCCGAAGAAGTAATGACCTTCATTGGAAAATCGTCGCCAAGCGAGCAGAGCTTGGTTTTTATTAATCGTCTCGGTTACGCGGCTCTTTTTTGTCGCGATTGCGGCTATATTTTTCGCTGCCAGAATTGCGATACACCGTTAATACATGTTTCAAACCAATCCAATGGAGCGAATATACGATGTTACAAATGCAGTCACGTTGCCATAACACCTGTCTTTTGTCCACAGTGTCGTTGTGTCCACCTGCGATATTTTGGCGTCGGAGTAGAAAGAATACACGAAGAGTTAATTAAACAATTCCCCCATAAACGTATTCAACGCCTAGACCGCGCTTATTTAAAAACCGGCCCCAGTCTTCAGCAGTTGCTTGATAATATTAGAAACCATCGCGTTGATATTACAATAGCTACCTCTATTATTCTGCCGCGTCTGTGGTCTTTACCTTTATTCAACACGACAGTGGTCTTACAGGCCGAAAGCTTATTTTTGACAACGGGTTGGCGGGCTTATGAAAATGGATTAACCGCTCTTCGTCAACTGCGAACAGCTACTAAAGGGCATTTTTACGTTGAAACAAGTTTGCCCAATCATCCAGTGATTAAATCTTTGCAGTCAACAAATCTAAAAAACTTTTTCACTAGTGAGCTTGCTGAAAGAAAAAGATTTAACTATCCTCCATATTCCAGGTTGATCAAATTAATTGCCAAAAGAAGTGACGCTGGCATAAGCTCTAATGAAATTGGCAGATTGGGCAATATTGAAACGATTGAAATACCGGGACCCCAACGAATTATTGTTCTAAAAATGCCATTCAATATATCACTTTGCGAAATTTTACCCTACATAAGCAACAAATGGAAAATTGATGTTGATCCAATAACACTTGATTAAAACTTTTTTTCTAAATAGCCATAGGTCTTTGACAGGACTCAAGGTGTATATGATAATAGATGCATGATAAAGATATTACCAATCGTTAAATGGCCATCTTCCTCGCTTAAGCTTAAATCTGATGAAATCGGTTTGTCAGATATCAAAAGCGATGAAATTCAAAATCTGATAGATAACATGATTGCTACTATGTACCATCTTGATGGTGTTGGCATAGCTGCTCCACAAGTTGGTAAGAATATCAGGGTGGTTATTATTACACAAAACGGTAAACCCATATCGCTCATTAATCCAAAAATAACTCGTAAATCGCTGCGCAAGGAAATTTTGGACGAGGGCTGTTTATCAGTGCCTGGTTTTTATGGCCTGGTTAGAAGATCAATAAAAGTTTCTATTAAGGCGTATAGTAGAGAGGGTCAAGAGTGTCAATTCGCGGCAGATGAATTAACCTCAAGAATAATCCAACATGAAATTGATCATCTTGACGGTATTCTTTTCATTGATCGGGCAAAAAAGATACACTCCATCGCCACGCCTCAAAAATTATGAATAGACCATCCATTGCCTTCGCGGGCACGGGCACGTTTGCCGTGCCTTGCCTAGAGGCACTTAAAAAAACAACAGACATTAAGTTAATAATTAGTCAGCCACCAAAACCTTCTGGCAAAAAACGAGTATTAATTAAGAGTCCCGTATGTTGGATGTCAGAAAAATTGGGCCTGCAAATAGCTATACCGCGAAACATTGAAGATATCAACGATAAAATTTCATCATTAAATCTTGAGCTTTTAATAGTTGCGGACTATGGTCAAATAATTCCCAATTCGACGCTTAAGATACCGAAATATGGATGTTTGAATATTCATCCGTCACTACTTCCTCGCCATCGCGGTCCGGCACCAGTGGTGGCCACCATTTTGAATGGCGATTGTGAAGCTGGAATTACGATCATTAAAATGGATGAAAAAATGGATCATGGGCCGATTGTCGCCCAAGAGCGCTGTCCCCTAAGCGGACGCGAAACAACCTCCGATTTAGAGGCCAAGTTGGCACAAAAAGCCAGCCAATTAATTGTTAAATACTTGCCGCAGTTTCTAGCCGGTAATATAACGTTACGGGAGCAACAACATGAATTAGCTACTTATCATAAGCTTCTCAAACGGTCTGACGGAGAATTAAGGTGGACAGAAACAGCCGAGCTTATTGAAAGAAAATTTCGGGCCTATTATCCATGGCCTGGAATATGGCTCAAAAAAAATATTCACGGGCAAGAAAAGATTATAAAATTATTGGCTGTTGAATTATTGTCAGGACCAGTGCCTGTTTTGGCTCCGGGAACATTTTTTTGGAAGGATGATATTTTAGGAATTACTACTATCAAAGAAGCTCTTAAAGTTAACTTTTTACAAATTGAAGGGAAAAAAGCACTAACTGGGGAGCCATTCTTGCGAGGTTATGAAGACATAATTATCAGGATATAATCTCTAAAAATAACAACCCCCATAAGGGGGTTGTTAAATTAAAGAATTGTTAATTCTTAATAGCGGTTGCGCGATCCGCCGAAATTCTGTCTGCGCTGACGATTACAATCTCTACAATAGACTGGACGGTCAGTGGACGGCTGGAATGGCAGTTCTTTAATATCCGTATTGCAATTCGCACACTTTAAACCCATGCTTGATACATCAACCATGGGTCGTGGAGTAAACCCGCGACCACCAGAGAACCCGCCCTGTCCTTGAGGGGCGTAGTTTCCATCATTTTGGAATACCATGTTAAATAGTCACCTCGCTTTCATCCCTTGTTGGGATTCGTTCTAAAGCCCGACTATTTAACTTGGCGATGGAAACTCGCATCTTTATAGTTAAAATCGTTCGCCGCTTTAAACGTGAAGGTATCATAGCAGATGCTGCGTAATGTGTCAAGCGGCAGGGGTAATGTGCAAGCACATATGGCGGTTTCCCCTACAATGGGGAAATGGCTATATCTATGTCAAAAACAATTAAAGAAGAGCGTTT
>MGEK01000005.1 GCA_001791325.1 Candidatus Uhrbacteria bacterium RIFCSPLOWO2_01_FULL_47_25
TGAATTATTTAAATTACTAAATGAAGCCGGACAAACGGCAAGGGATCTAAAAATAACACCGGAAAATTTCGCCGAGTTTTTGACAATTGTTTACCAAAACAAAATCAATAGCTCGGCCGCCCAAATACTACTCCGTGAAATGTTTTTGACGGGCAAGGATCCGTCTGCCGTACTGGAAGAAAAAGATTTAAAGCAAATTGATGATTCTGCTTCTCTTGACGCGGTGGTGGAACGCGTTATCAGCTTAAACCCCGGCCCGGCTAATGATTATAAAAAAGGCAAAGAGAATGCTCTGCAATATCTCGTTGGTCAAGCCATGAAAGAAACCAAGGGCAAGGCCAATCCCCAAAAGTTACAGGAGCTTTTCCGCAATCAGCTTAAATCATAAAATAGCTGTGGATATCTCCAAAAATTGACATATTTGGCCAACAAAATTGCTGTTGACGCGAAATCGCTCATTCTGGTAGCATATCTGATAGTATGAACGAACAGAGGTTTCGACCAAAAAACAACACGTAGGCCAAGCGCCCCCGCAATGCGGGGTATTTTTTTGGCCAAAAAGGAGGGATCCAATGCACGTTCTTTCAACAACTAGTAAAGCGTCTCTCCCGGAATCCGTTCAGGAATCTGCCAGAGAAGCGTTTGGCGAATGCGACGCACTACTCAACGCACTTCTTGACTTCCTGACTCAACTCACGCCAGAAATTCAAGATTGGATTGGCGCCGCTCTCTACCAAATCCAAAATTGGGATGCCGCTATCTGTGCCATAGAGCAAGCTGGTAGCTATCTGCGAAGAGAACGTCTTCAGCAACGAGCCTACCTGCGTGCACAAGATCTTTGTGGCAGGGTCACCATAGAGGACTCTCTAAAGATCGCGGCAGATGTGGAGGCGATTCACGAGGTGGATTCAAACATATTTGTGAGTCCGCGTGATGTTTTTATCACTCGCATCCCGGATTTGGCGAAGGCGTTTGTGGTGTGGGACTTTAAACGACCAGCCCCTCTTGTACAAGCGTTTGTCTGTCTTACCGATCTAGACAAGCAACTGCAACCGCAACAAAAAAATGGCAGGTCTTCATCCGCTCTCGCAATCGCACGACTCATACATGACTTCAAATTTTGGGGTTATGTGTGGTCAATGAAGCAATGGGCTGAAGCGGACATGCGAATAGCAGCAACGCTACTCGGAATTGAATGGGGCTACGATTTGACGGCTTACGAACGTAAACTGCGAGGAGGGTAATGTACGCAAACACTAACGGGGTCGGCTGCCAGCTGGCCCCTTCTCATTTTATTGTTTATTGTTGTAATTGCTCGACCATTCTTTAACAATATTCACGGCTTTTCGAAAACCAACAACCCAAACTATTTCATTATCTCGCTTCCACCACGTCATCTGACGACGGGCGTATTGCATACTGCGATTGACAATACGATTAATCATCTCTTCTTTTGAGATATCTCCGTTGATAAAAGCAATTGCTTCGGCATAACCAATACCGCTCATGGATGGCAAGCTGGAATTATATTTTTTTAGCAGACCACGTGTTTCCGCCACAAGCCCTCGCCGCACCATTGAGAAAGTACGTTTCTGCAAACGCTCCCGCAAATCCTGACGATCAACGGTAAGGCCTATCTTAAAAACATTATACCGAGGCTTACCCATACGGCGCTGACCGACAAACGAACCACCAGTCGCAAGCGCCACCTCAAAGGCGCGAATGACCCGCCGGGGATTCTTAGTATCAATTCGCCCAACACTCTCCGGATCAATCCGCTTGAGGCGCCTCACGAGGGCGATTAGCCCGTCATGTTGCAGATCATGTTCTAAAATTTTCCTAAACCGTTGTCCCGGCCGCACCGACGGGATTCTCCAATTTTCAATAACGGCATCAATATACTGCATCGTCCCGCCAACCAGAATTGGAAGCTTGCTTTGCCTATGAATATTTTTAATGACGGCCATCGCCGCGCGTTGATAGTGGCGCACCGTATAAGGATAATCAGGCTTGACTACGTTAACCATCCGCTGTCTTATGCCGTGCGGCGGTTTCAATTTATTGGTGGCAATGTCCATGCCGATATAAATTTGCCGCGAATCAGCAGATACAAGTTCGCCGTTAAATCGGTGCGCTAACCTGACGGCTAAGTCTGACTTACCAGATCCGGTCGGCCCGAGAATAACAAGAAGCGGCGGCAGAGAGAATGTTTGCCTATGAACAACCATAATAACTTTTAATATGATACACGTCCAAAAACAATTATACTATCATACTTAAAAGTATGATAGTGAGACCAAACTTGTTCTATTATTTTATACTTTTAAACCCTAACTTCTAATTGCCATTATTTATTCTCCTTCGCCGAATACCATCCCGATCTTGGCTTACTCCGCCGAAGTCCCACCGAGCGGGACGAAGCAGGGTGCAGGGCTTCGGAAGAATGAAAATAGATAGATACCCTCTAGCTTGCTAGAGGGAGGACAAATGAGTTTCATATATTCACCCAAAGAACAAATGTAGCTAGTAGAGCAATGGCGCTGCTCAATACAAAAAAATTATCATCAATATATTCCAACCAGTCTCTGACAACCGGGACTCTAAAAATGGGGTCAAAAAAATGCCAGCGTGTGGCAAACATGTGCCGCATAAATTTATAATTTTATTTTTCTTTTATCTTTTACTTAATCAGTATAGCACACCTGAAGAAAAAAATCAACCGCCGCAAAAAAATGAGCCGACGCGAGACCTCCTTGTTTCGCGTCGGCCCTAATACCTCATGATTGTTTGCCCTTTCGGTGACTCGCCAGATTAACGGCGGCCACAGCCGCCTTAATTCCAGCCATCACCTGATCGCGATCAAGGCCTGTTGTTATGAATTCTGACTTGTCAGGAATGCGCCAAGTGATAATGACCGTAGTCAGAGCGCTTGAATCCCCGCTTGTTGGCACATCAATATCATAATGCACCAACTCCGGTATCACGATAACACCATAGCCACGCGCCCACTTTCTCAAGGCATTCCAAAAAGCGTCAAAACCGCCACCGCCCCTAGCGGTGATGGCATAGTGTTTGCCATTATGCGCAATAACGGCATTAGCTGAAGCGCTTTTGGCAAACACAGAGTTGGTCACCACTTTAACCAGGCTAATGGTTACCAGCTCCGGCCTGTCCAGAATATCGGCAACGATAGCTAGCAGATCAGATGGCGATAAACTATGGTTTGCCCCTAACTCTTGTACTTTTTCCGTCACTAGCTCTAGCTCCTCTACAGACAAATCCAGGCCGAGCTTTTTAGCATTGCTCTTAACACTCGCTTTACCGCCAAGGTGACCCAACACATGGGTAACCTGCGCGCCGAATCGTTCGGGACGCAAGTCGCTCACATAAAGCTCGTCCTTAACATCGCCGTCAATGTGCACACCGGCCGTCTGCGAGAAAACATTCGCGCCAACAATCGGCTTATTGGGAGGAACGCGCCGAGCGGAAAAAGCGGCTACCATACGCGAAGCGACGGTAAGCTGACTCTCGTCTATGTTGACCAAAAAGCCAGCGTGCCCAAGAAAATCCTTAATGTTAACCACCACCTCCTCCAAGGGTGTATTACCGGCTCGCTCCCCCATCCCGTTGACCGCTACATGCACGCCATCCTCCCCCCCCTCAATAGCTAATAAAGTATTGGCGGTGGCCAATCCCCTGTCATTGTGGCCATGAAAATCCAGCTTCTGGCGAGGTAGAAGCGTTCTCACGACCTGAACGTAGCGCCGGACCTCAAGCGGATACAATACGCCAAGCGTATCGCAAAGCATAACTCGCTCAATGGGCAGTTTAGCAAGCTGGAGAGCAAAAGCGGAAACGAATTCCGGCGACTGCCTCATCCCCTGCGACCAGTCCTCCAGATACACATTGACGGCCATGCCCCGCGAGCGTGCTGCCTCCACCTCCACCCCAAGATACTCAACTTGATCATTGAGAGTCCAATGGAGCTGCTTGCGGCAGTGCCGTTCTGACCCCTTAGCCAAAATGTTTATGGTACGGCATCCTGCGGAAGCGATCCATTCCACTGAACTTGTGCCATCTATGAAACCAAGTGCTTCAATTCGCTCAAGACAATGATGACTGGCCGCCCATTTGACAATGGTCGTGAGCGTCTCGTGTTCATCTCCTCCGACTCTGGCGGAGGCAACCTCAAGACTATCAACTCGCACGCGCCGCAATAGAAATTCCGCCACTTGCTGCCTTTCTGGCACCGACAAATGAACGCCAAACGACTGCAACCCGTCACGAAGCGTGGTATCCATAATCTGAATCGTCTTTATCATTTCTTCCTCTCCTCCCTCGTTTTCGTCAACTGACGATGCTAACGGCTCACGATGGAACCGCATTGTTAAGGTGCTCGTTTGTTGCCGCCCTGCGCGGCAACAAAACGCCAGCCCCGGTGAAGGGCTGGCGTTAGAGTTCAAAATGCTGTTTCAACTACAACGTTGGCCTTCCACCCAATGGCTGGCTAATAATAATGCTGATAATGGCAATGAATTGTCGGTGGAAGGAGGTCATATTCTTATCATATATTAACACTACTATATTCCCTGTCAAGCTCAATAATTTACCCAACGCCCCCGCCCCCGCACTCGCGGGAACGAGAGTAAGGTCGTGGAGCTTCACCTAAAATTAATGCCGTAGAGTAATCCTCTAAACCCCTAGTGTCCAATTCTATAGAATTGGACACTAGTCTTTTCTTGTGGCCACCTGCCGCTGAAGACGATCCAAAAATCGCCGTAATGACACCTTAAGAAGCTTGTCCTGCCCACGAACACGTACAATAAGTCTGGTTGCGTCAGTCCACTGTTTGTCTTTCGACACCTCTTTGTCGCCGATGACCAGCATATAAGGAATTTTTTGTTTTTCGGCGCGACGGATCTTGTAGCCGACTGATTCATTGGCGTCATCGAAGTGCACGCGCAGCCCTTGAGCGCGGAACAGAACGGCGAGCTTACTCACGAGCTTTAAGTGTTTTTCCCCGACCGGAATCAAAGCCACTTGCACGGGCGCGAGCCAGACTGGAAACGCACCGCCGAAGTGTTCAATCAAGACCGCGAGGTAGCGTTCGATGGAGCCCATAATGGCGGCGTGGATCATAACGATGCGCTCGCGCTCGCCCTTCTCGTTCGTGCAGGCAAGATCGAACCGCTCCGGCATATTCATGTCGAGCTGGATGGTCGCCACCTGGTGCTCGCGGCCGAGCGAGTCTTTTCCAAGGAAATCAACCTTGGGCCCGTAGAAAGCTGCTTCGCCAACCGCCGTTGTGGCCTTGGCGTGTTTGCGCTTCACGAGGGCGGCAAGTGCCGCCTCCGCCTCGCGCCATACCGACGGCGTGCCGAGGTATTTCTTTGACTCCCTCGGATCATAAAAAGAAAGCCGCACTTTGAGCTTAAAACCAACGGCATTATAGAACGTTTCGATGATATCCCAAATTTTCTCCATCTCGTCTTCCACCTGACCGCGACGGCAAAAGACATGCGCATCGTCCTGCGTGATGCTGCGCACGCGGGCGAGACCGGCAAGCTCACCCGACTGCTCGTCGCGGTAGACCATAGTGGTGTTGGCGTAGCGCTGCGGCAGTTCGCGGTAGCTCCAGGCGCGGCGCGCATAGATCTGCGTGTGGTGCGGGCAGTTCATTGGCTTCACCGCGAAGTCATGCCCCTCGCGGGTGCGGATGCGGAATAGCTCGTCTTTGAATTTCTCCCAGTGCCCACTCTTTTCGTAGAGATCTTGCTTTGCGAGGTGCGGGATTTCCACACGCTCGTAGCCGCGCGCTCGCCGGAGTTCCCAAACGAACTCATCGAGGAGCGTGCGCAAAATAGTCCCGCGTGGCGTCCAGAGCGGCAAGCCACTCCCCACGAGGTCAGAGAAAGTAAAGAGGTCAAGCTCGGGCCCGAGTTTTTTGTGGTCGCGTCGTTCGGCCTCTTCACGAAGCTTCAAGTACTCGTCGAGCTCGGTGGCCGTTTCAAAAGCCACGCCGTAAACGCGCTGAAGCATTTTATTTTTCTCACTCCCCCGCCAGTAGGCGCCGGCGAGTTTAGTTAATTTGAATGGGCCAATTTCTTTGGTGGACGCAACGTGAGACCCTCGGCACAAATCAACGAATTTACCGGTTTCATATACAGAGACGATATTTTTTGCCGACGGATCAATGTCATATGATTCTTCAGTATTTATTCTCGTCGTGCCCTTACTCTTAATATCGCCCAACAGTTCAACTTTGTAAATTTGACCACGTCCTTTGAAATAAACAATCGCTTCATCAATGGGCATCTCTTTTTTGACAAATGATTCATTTCTTTTTTGGATATTGCGCATTTTAGCTTCAATTTTTGGTAAATCTTGCGGCGACAACTGCACAGGCAAGTCTAAGTCATAATAAAAACCATTCTCCACCACCGGCCCAACGCCAAACTTGACGTCCGGGTAAAGTTCAGCCGCGGCCGCGGCCATAAGATGCGCACAAGAATGCCGCATGGTATCAATGGATGATAAATGTGATTTAGGGCTAGGCATAATATATTAAGGTTATATTACTGCGCCATCTATACTATAAGTAAAAATTTCTAAGCACTAATATCGAATTTCTAAACAAATTATAATCTCTAAATCACAAATGATAAATAAAACAACCCAAAGCCAATGACTGACTTTGGGCCCCGAAGTCCTTCGGGGGGTTCCACCCAAATTCCCTACTTCGCTAAAGCTACGCAGGGTAGGCCCCACGGGCGACGAAACGAAGTGAGCACTCATTAATTGAATCAGGCTTAGACCCTCCGCCTCGAGCAGAGAGAATCCCACTTGCGTAGGACACAGCGTTGGTAACACTGCCAATCGCCTGTCATAACTTATGCTACCAAGATACTATTGACACGTCAACCGAATGTATTAGGCCACCATATATTGCACTCCTGATTATGAATGGATAAAAATTGGATTGGCGATTTTAACTTCAGCGACC
>MGEK01000006.1:0-48182 GCA_001791325.1 Candidatus Uhrbacteria bacterium RIFCSPLOWO2_01_FULL_47_25
ATCACCACCACCTCAGCCACTCTTGGCGCGAATGTTACTTCAACTGGCGGGTCTACTATTAACGCCTATGGCACGTGCTGGGCACTTACGGCAAATCCAACATTGTCAACCGGCGACTGTGTAGCAGCTTGCTCCAGCGGTTGTTTAACTGGTATCTTTACCCATAGTCGCTCTGGATTCACGGCCAACACCCTTTATTACTACCGCGGCTACGCCACGAACAGCGTTGGTACTGGATATTCGGCTGATGATACGGTTTTGACCCTCCCTGGTACACCTGGCACGCCGACGTTCGCGAGCGTGGCCGCTACGACCCTGACCGTCAACTGGACTGCTCCTGCTGGTGGAGCTGGCGGAACCCTCACCTACAAGATTGAGCGTTGTCAGGATCCTGATGGTGGACCAGCTTGTAGCCCCACTTCGCAGATAGGCACTAGCGACACAACCTCTTACAACGACAGCGGTCTGACCGCCGGAAAGACGTACCGTTATCGCGTTCGCGCCGCGAACACCACGGGTGACGGGGGTTACTCTGGCGTGGGGTCGGTGACGACGCTTGGCAACCCCACCGTTACTTCACCAACTGCCACTTCAATCACCACCACGTCAGCCACTCTTGGCGCAGAAATAACCTCGGATGGCGGCTCGGCAATCCTGGTTCGCGGCATCTGCTATGGAATATCTTCCGCACCAACTACCCCATGTTCTACAGGTGGCACAGCAACAGGCATTTTTACTCATTCCATTACTGTTCTCAATCCAAATACCGCATATTACTACCGCGGCTATGCCACGAACATCGTTGGTATTGGATATTCGGCTGCTGACGGAACTTTTATAACACTGCCCAATGCTCCAGGTATGCCAACAGTGAGCAATCTTTCTCGCACAGATCCTGCCGCTTCTACAACCCTTCAGGTTAGTTGGTCTGAGCCCACTGGCGGCGCGGCAAGTTATAAAGTTTATCGTTGTCAAGGTACGGGCTGCAATCCCAGTGCTCCGCCTATTATTACTGGCTTGGCTAGTACCAATTATAACGACAGTGGCCTTAGCCCAAACACTCTTTATCGTTATAGAATCATAGCCACTAATGCGGCAGGAGCAGATGGTAACCAATCGTTTGCAGCAGGAAGGTACACACGGCCCAATGCTCCAGGCACTCCATTTTTCACTGACGTGACGGAAAACAGTTTGATCGTCAACTGGACAGCGCCCGATGGTGGTAGCTATACTTATCAAGTTTGGCGATGTCAAAATTCGGGCTGTTCGCCAAACGTACTTGTTGATAATGATGAAGCGAATCTTTCTTTTTATAACAGTGGCCTTGTTGCAAGTACGCTTTATCGTTATAATGTTCGCACTAAAAGTAGTTTATCAGGATTATTTAGTGCTGATTCTAATATAGGCGAACAAACGACAGCCGCCCTTGCCAATACTCCTCCCCTTGCTAACATCACTGGCTGGCCGTCCGCTCTTGTTGTCGGGCGAATATATACTTTAACTGCCGGGGGGAGCTCTGATGCTGAAGATTGTCCTTCTCCTTGTACTGGTTTGGGGAGTAGCTTTAATTTCAGCGCCTATGCATGGAGCATTGTAACAAAACCGTCGGGGAGCACTGTTGTCTTCAGTACTCCGAATCAATACAGCCAGTCGTTTACTCCTGACGTTGGTGGCACCTATGCCATTAGTCTGAGCGTGCGCGACTCGGATGGCGAGTGGAGCTCGGTTTACAATACGTCAAGCTCACGCACACTCCCCCGATGGAGAGAAGTTAAACCTTGAATTGTCTCATTGAGCAAGATAGATATTTTTGTTTGTTTGCACCACCTTCATTCACCATGGTGAATGAAGGTGGTGGATAATTATGGTCATACAGTTGCTTCGTCATATGCAGCCTTACTCAACTGGATTTTTTGCACGGACGCATATATACAAATTGTGACGATCGTCACAATTTGTATATAGCGCGATGGCCCATATAGCTATTTCCAGAGAGGTGTGTCATCAGTGTCGCCATGGAAGCCTCGGATGCCAAAAATTTGATTTTTTGGTTTCTTTGTGCTATACTATAACAGATATTTAAAAAAATATGCCCAATTTTTTGGTTGAAACAAAAATAGAACATAAAATATCTGGAGTGATTCTAGGGGTTGTTGTTCTATTGGCGGGGATAGTGATATATTCGGGCTGGCGCTTGTCAGTATCACGGCTTGATAATTTAGTATCAAAAGAACAGCCCTCGGACAAAGGTGATGAAGCTAAGCAGATGATGGTCGCGGAGATTATCAAAAGCGGCGACATCGGGCAGTGCGTCAAGGTTCAGGGGCTTTTCATTAACGGCATAGATTACGAAGCAGTTTGTCGTAGTAATATCGCGCGCAATCAGGCGGTCAAGAACCTTGACCCCGCTTCTTGCGACCAAATTGATAACGCGCTTTTTTCAAAAGATGAATGCAAATTCGGCGTCACTCTTTCCAAGGCTCTGCAAACAAGTGACGTCTCTTTGTGCGCCACGCTGTCCGAAGCAGAGCGGCCAAAATGCCAGCTGGGATACTGGAGCGAGCAGGCCGTGGCAAAAAATGATATAAAATTATGCGCCAATGTGGCAGAAGCGTCTGACCAGACGAAGTGCCAAGATCAGTATTATGTAAAACGCCTGATGGTTGAGCCCTTTGCCGTTGATTGCGGCAAATTATCAGAGACGATGAGGTTTTACTGCCAAAATTATCAAACAGTAATGCGCTCGGGAAAAAACTGTGACGATGTCTCGGAAATACGCCTGCAAGCCGCCTGTCGCGATTATCGGGCGAAAAAGTAATAATAAATTGCCGGTGTATGATAAATAAAATTTTTGGCGAGATCAGTACTAGTGTTTTGAAGGCACTCGGTTTTTCCTTGTTTATTCTCCTTTGTCAAATAATTGCTGGGATGAAGGCGAAAGGAGAAACCCTCCGGATCCACCAGATGACAGAGAAGGATGATACAGGGCGTCGGAGGAATGAAAATAGAAAAATACCCCGCATCTTGTTGCGGGGAATACAAATGAGTTTCATTTTTTTCTTTATTGTCTCGCCGGTTAAGGCTTGGGAGCGCGCGGTTCCTACGAGCGGCAACGCGGCACAGGTGGCTGACAGCGTGATATCTAACGGGTATTTATATGCGGCTTACGACCAAAGTGTGGGCACTCATAGTGATTGGAAGATTTATAAGTATGGCGTGAATGATGGTTACGATGGGTGGACGGTTGTTACTTACAATGGAACTGGGAATACTGATGATCACGTAAGAAGTGTTACAACGGATGGCCCCAATTTATACGTGGCGGGATGTAGCATTGATAGCGGTGGCGCTTACAGTATTCGTCTCAATAGATATGATAGTCAAGGTAACCAGACCGGAAGTTATTCTTCGCTTGCTTCAACCAATGAATGCTTAAATAGTATTACCTATTATCTTGGGTATATTTACGGCGTTAGTAAGGATTCGGCAACTAACAAGGTTGAAATTTATAAATGGCCTACTGGGACTTTAAGCATCGTAAGCGGCTGGCCGAAGCCATACCAGTATGGAACTGCCCAGACCGAAGCTTATGATATCGCCGCAAATGTCGGCGGGGTATATATAACTGGTTTTGCCAACGTGACAGGACAGGGAGAAAATTTGTTAGTCGCGAAATTTTCTTTGACTGTAGGGGCGGTCACATGGGTATATAACTGGAATTCAAGCGGTGCAAGCAATGAGAGAGGTAGCGGCCTTGCTCTTGATACATTAGGTAATATATATGTAGCAGGTTATACGAATAGTGGCGGTACTGACGATTACTTAATAGTGAAGGTTACCAATGCTGGGACTCTTGTCATTGGTTCTTGGCCAGTCATTTATAATCACGGCTATGGCACGTCGGATGATCGCGCCGCTAGCATAAAATTTGATTTAACAACCAACAGAGTTTATGTTTCCGGTTGGGTTACTACCAGCAATGGAAGCGATTATTACACGATGGTGCGCAGGACAGATGGCGGTTCAGTAACCGGTTTTGGCCCATCAGGCAAGGCAACAGGAACATCGGACGAAGCCAAATCAGTGGAGATTAACGGTTCAATAGTATATGTTACGGGAACCAGCGACTCCAAGATGTGGACAATTACTTATACCGCTACAGCCCCCCGTATTACTAGTCTAACTAACTATAATCCTCAAACCACCTCTGGCGGTAAGCAAATTTTGATTAACGACAGTAATTTTGCGCCGTCAACTTACAAACAAAGGCCTATTGATATAACAAATAGTAGCGGCACAGCCCTGGCCAACTACACCGTTTTGGTGGATTTAAGTAGTGTGGCGTTTTCCGGCGAGGTTTCATTTTTTGATTCAGATTTGGTTACATATTTGAAGTATTATGCAGAAGGTTCAAAAAAATATTCGGTGACGATTCCTAGCATTGGTGCTAGCGGCACGCGAATTTATGTAAGATACAATGGCGGGGCATTGTGGGTTCCGCCGAGCGACGCCGCTGGTACCTTTGCTTTATATGATGATTTTGAGCAGAATTATGCCAGTGGTTCTATGCCGGATGGGTGGCAAACTTATGGTTCGGGAGAGGTTCAGGTTGGCACTGATGGATCCAATAAGGTTTTGAAAAAAGTTACTAATTCTGACCCCAACGGCGGAGGTCGTGATTTATCCATTCCCATACAGTCCGGAGTCGGATGGGAAGCGTCAATGAAGATAAAATCTTTATCATCTGGCAAGGTTAAATTCAGTCTTGGTAATAGTAGCGCCGATGGCTATGGCGCTTCAGTATCTTTTGGCACGGGGCGCGGCCGTTTGTTTTATGGCTTACAAGACGACTTTAGAGACAGAACTCGGGCATGGAATGGCGGAACGTCATTTAATAACGAAGTGATTACTAATAGTGAGCAGCCCGTACCCAATGATGGTCAGATTGGCTGGGAAAAATTGGTTAATTCACCAAAAAACGAAGGGGAATATTTGGCTGGGCGCATAAGAATAAACGGTACGGGCGGCAAGGAATTGTACGCAAAGAGCTGCACTGACGACAATTGCATTATAGGTTTTACGGTGCCTGTTGCTTCTGATGAAATGCCCATTTTTGATTTGGCCTATGAAGCTAGTTCTGGTGAAGGCTTAGCAGTATGGCGGGACAGTGTTACTAACACTAAATTTGATTACAGAATATGGAACGGAACTTCGTGGGGAACCGTCTCATCTTATAATACAAGCGGTAATGCAATTCAATGGGTTAAACTTATACCTAATCCTGCTAATGATACTATGGCGCTCATATGGTCACAAACGGGCGGCAATGTGGGTGGTGTGATTTGGAATGGTTCTTCTTTTATCAATGCGTCGCCAACGTATTGCACGAATCTCAATAATACTGATATGTGGTCATTTGACGCGGTTTGGGATTTTAATGGAAGTAAACTTTTAGTAGCTTGTTCTTCTAATACTTCTGATGCCGCAACGCCGTATCTTAAAACCTATACCTATGCTGGGGGAACATGGAGTATGGCTACAACATCGTCCAGTATTACAGCAAAAACAACTGCTCAAGTGCAACTCTTCGCTAATCCCTCTGATGCAAACAAAATCGGGTTAATTAAAGCAGGCCCCTCTGGCACTGGCGCAATTCAGCTTGGTATGTGGAATGGTAGTACCAATACAATGACTATTTCTAAAGAAGTATCGTCATCATCAGAACAGGGATCACGACAAAACAACACTGCGGGAGCTTGGCTTAATCAGAATCAGGCCATTGCTGTCTATACGGTTTCAACGGCTGGCGATAATAAATTGTATTATTCTTTATGGAATACCAGCTCATGGAGTAACGGTACAGTTATGAATATCTCATCTCCCATGACAGTGGACGCCCAAAAATGGATTCAGGTTGAACGCTTAACTGATGACAATGTGATGGTGACAGTGTCGGATGGCTCTAAAAATATATATTCTTTTACTTATACCTATAATGTGGGCTGGGCATTAGTATCGCCATATCCCTTAAACAGTGCCACGTTATCCCAAGATAATATGCGGCCGTTCTATTACGCGCCGGACCAGCGCTATTATAAGCAGACTCAGGATATTGAAAAACGAACCGCGGGAGTTAAAAGTTCTTTAAATAACGTAGCGCTCGTTATGGCATATAATACTTGGTATAAAATTGAAATGAAAAAAGCCGGGAGCAATCTTGAACTGGTTCTTAAGGATAACAACGGAGCTGAACTTGGCAGTGTTAGTGACACCAATTCAGTCTATAATAATTTCAGCAAACTATTTATTCACGGCGATAAGAATTTTTATGTGGATGATATTCGGGTGCGGCCTTATGCGGGGAGTGTAGGCTCGGAAGGCGTGGAAGCTGTTGTAGGAGCTTCAGGCAGCGCCCCACCAGTTGTGGTTAAGATTGGCGGAGAGAATGGCGATGCGGCAACCGTAACGGGTGCTATTAACTCCCAAATAACCGCAACTGCTCCTCCAAAACCAGTCGGATTTTATGATGTTTATGTTCAGAATCCTGACGGGTCGTCAGAAATTTGCGTTGGCTGTATGGAGTATGTCGCCCCGCCGAGCGGGCTTTATATTGACGGTCAGTCGCCGGATTATAAAAAAATGGAATATGCGCCGGCCGATGTTGTTCAAGGTAGCGCCAATCAGCGTACTATAAAAGGCACTGGTTATAACACCAACCCAAGCCTTTGTACCATTAGAGAGTTAGTGGGTGGAGTTGGTGGGCCTGACTGTTTGCCACAGCAATCAGGATTTCCACTAAGTAGCAACAACTTCAAACCGCCAAGCCGAAGCACTGGCTCAACCCTAACTCTTCGTGTTTATGGTAAAAGCGGTAGCGATCAGAATGGCATTTATACTGATTTCCCCAACGCCATAACTTACGTAACTCCGCCGAGTATAACAAGCATAGATGGCGCAAGCCCAGATGCTAGAAAAATGGAATATGTGCCGGTAAATCCAGTGCCAGAGGTAGTATTTGATTTTGATGAGGGATCAGGTTCAACTACAAGTGATTCATCAGGGACCATGACGGGCACTTTGGCCAATAGCCCTATTTGGGTAGATGGACAGGAAGGATATGGCAAAGCGCTTCGGTTTGATGGCTATGCCCAGCCCAGCGATTATAAATATGTTTCCTTAGGCCCGGATGACGTACTTGATGATTTGTCTCAAGGTACTATTATGGCCTGGGTAAAACCGGCGGTTAACAATAATACATTTAAGGGATGGTTCCAAGCTGGCAAAAATGGGCAGTGTTTGAATTCTATTGAACTTGCGGTAATAGATAATCAGTTCGCTGTTTGGGGTGGTACACCACCACCACCACCGGGAGACGGTTGCATCGATCCCGGACCGACACTTTACGCTCAAGCCGAAATTACCGACACGCCTCTCAAGCCGTTTATTGGCTGGCACCATTTGGCTTATGTTGTAAACAATACTAGCCCCGATATTGGCTTTAAATTATATATTGACGGCACGGCCGTCACGCCGACTTTCCCCCTCACCCCGCCTCCCTCAGCCTCACCCTCGTCGCGTGGCAGTTCCTCGTCTACACTATTCTTTGCGCAAATGGCTGGAAGTCCCCAAAAATATAGAGTCGGCGCGACCGAGTGGCCGCAGGAAACATTTAATGGATTGATTGATGATTTTCGCATCTATGACGAACCCTTGTCCGCGGTAGAAATACTGGCCGCTATGAGCGGATCTCCAGCTAGCGTCCAAATGGTTGAAAGGGTCATAAGCGGTACCAATTTGGCAGATTTTTCGGGGCCTCCCACGTCCGGTTCGGTTGTTCAAACAAACGACGGAACCACAAAGACCGGATTTAATTTAACTGGTAAAAGTTTTTCGCAAACAGAAGTAATCAGAACTGTGCCAGGAGATCCTGAAAGTGCGAGCGTTGCCTTAACCCCAATACCGCAAACTTCCACACTCACACAAACAGATAATTCTAACAATACCGCTTCGCCAAACCCTGCGCCTCCTCCTGCCACGATAAAAGGCGGATGGAATAATATTGGGTCAGTTTTTAATAATACCAGACAAAAAGGCAGGGGAGATGGAGCAAAAGTACAATTGAAGAAATCTATGAATTCTGATCCGGGAAGCGAGCCGCCTAGTTACAACGGCATTATCAATACAGTTGCGGGTATAATATCTATGGCCACGGATGACAGCAATAATGTTTACATTGCTACGCAATTGGGTTCTGAAGCAAAGGACATAAAAAAATATAGTCCTGATGGAGCGCTTATCACAGAATTTGATTCAAGTTCCCTTACTCCAGTTGCTGGATCGCCTACTGGTATAGCCGTAACACCAGATGGAAACTATATATATGTTTTATATACTTTTAGCGCAACTGATTGTCAGTGTGTAAAACAATTTGAGTTGAATGGAACAGCATATCAATTTACAAATAAAGTATTTAATGACGCTGGTAATGGCGGGAGTTATTATAATATCGGACTTGCCGTGGATGATAGGAATGAGTATTTATATGTCGTAGACAATGCTAGAGTTAAAATACATAAATTTCGAGTCAGCGATGCAACAGAGGATACTACATGGGGAAGCGGTTTATCAAATCCGCACGCACTGGTATTTGATAGTACTTATACTTTCCTGTATTTGATGGATACTGGTAATAATAGAGTAGTGAAATTTACTACAAACGGTGTTAATGCTGGTACGTGGCCCTTTCCAATTGGTACTGGCGCCGGTCAAATTGTGTCTAATTCTGTATATGGTATAGCCCTTGATGAACAAGGCAATATGTATTTAGCGGACAGGGCTAATCGTAGAATACAGAAATTTAATTCTTCCGGAGCTCCCATAAGCCAATTTGGAAATAGCGAATGTAATGCCGTCACTGCTAGTAATCAATGCTATACTATTGCCATTGATCCTGATTCAAATATTTATGTGGGAGATTATGATGGAAATGATCATAGAATATATAAGTATAAATATAATTATTACTCCACCGGCACATATACTTCCTATGTTGACGGAGGGGGAGGCGCAAACCACGCGTGGAAGACGTTTTGGTGGGATCAAACACTAAATTTGGGCTCCACTATAGCCGCCAAGGTGAAAAGTTCTGATAGCGCCTCCGCGCCGAGTTTTGCGGGTTGTGATGATGTTACTAACGGAGCCTCATTGGTAAGTAATTCTTGCGTCAGTTCGGCAGATAGATATCTTTGGTATCAATTCACGCTTAATGCCGGTTCCGGTATCGTTATTCCTAATCCGATTGATACAGCGGGTGATGTTGGTAGAAATGCGTCGCTAGCAATCGGTCTTGATGGATATATAAGGATTGCTTATTGGGATATGACTAATGGCTATCTCAAATTCATCCAATGCACCAATACTGAATGCTCCACAAATAACAAGACCACGCTTGATTCAGTGAGCAAAAACGGTTTTGATGTCAGTATGGTCATTGGCTCGGATGGATATGCCCGCATTGCTTATTGGGATTACACTGTTTCCTCCGTCAAATTCATCCAATGCACCAATGCCGATTGCTCAACGAAAAATATAAATACTGTTGATTCTTCACCTGACCTTGGCAATATTTGGAGTGTCTCTCTAGCTCTTAACTCAAATAACTATGGGAGGATTTCCTATCATGAATATTCCAATGGCAACCTCAAATTTGCCCAATGCACCAACGCCAGTTGCTCAACGAAAAACATCACTATAGTTGATTCGGCGGGCGATGTTGGTTTTCATAATTCTATAGCCGTTGATTCTAATGGGTATGCTAGGATTGCTTATTGGGATAGGACCAACGGCGACCTCAAATTTGCCCAATGCACCAGTGCCGATTGCTCAACGAAAAACATCACTATAGTTGATTCGACAGATAATCCTGGTAGTGAGAATTCTATAGCCATTGGCTCGTATGGAAACGCTAGAATTGCATATTATGAGTTCGTCAGTAAAACTCTCAAATTTGCCCAATGCACCAGTGCCGATTGCTCAACGAAAAACATAACCACCGTTGATTCAGTTCAAGGCGCTGGTTGGTATACTTCTATAGCCATTGGCGCTGATGGGTATCCTAGAATTGCTTACCATGATCATATTAATGACGACCTCAAATTTGCCCAATGCACCAGTGCCGATTGCTCAACGAAAAACATAACCACCGTTGATTCAGTGAACAATGTTGGTCAACATACTTCTCTAGCCATTGGCGCTGATGGAAATGTTAGAATTGCTTACTTTGACTTCAGTAATAAGGATCTTAAGTTAGCTTTTATTTTATCAGGTAATGCAACGACCCCGACTCTTGATGAGGTACGGGTAGATGTAGATACAGATACTTATCCAACCGATCCAACCAAGGGCATTTTCACTTCTGGCCCGATAGATATTGATTTTGGGGCTGAATCTTGGGGAGATTTTTCGTGGAATCCAACCACCCAACCAGGCAACAGTTCCATAACCATGCAAGCCCGCTCCTGCGTCGATAGCAGTTGTTATATAGCTGATAGCTGGGGTCCATCATGCTCAATAAATAATGGGGGTTCTCTTTCTGGCAATAGTTGTGTACATGTTGGTCACAAATATATTCAATATCAGGCGACTCTCACTACGACAGACATTTCAGTAACCCCGTCACTTGATGACGTTACTATCAATTACAGCGTTTACGGCGCGTCAGTCGGCGTCTCCTCGGTTAAGGTGGGGTCAAAATATGCGGCTGCCGTTAAAACGGGTCCATCGTCCACCCAACTTACGATAACAATGCCATCACTCTCGGAAGGTACTTATAGCTTGTTGGTGTTTGGCGAAAACGGCAGTGAGCAGAACGGTGTTTCTGACATTTTGTTATCTGCCTTTACTTATGAATATCGGCCGGGGGAGAACGGATCTAATCCTCCTCCAGATGGCCTGACGCTTACACAGCCATATATAGCAACTACGGGTGGAGATCCACGCCAACGTATAATAACAAGTCAAGTCAGCAATTTGGGTAGTACTAGAAGCGTGGTGTTAGCTGATTCTGCAACAGTGGAAAGGCTGGTTGGCAGTACTGCCACTTCAATTACTTTTAATGTGCCAAATCATAGTAAGGGAGCCGTTGGGGTGATAGCGTATTCTGAACATGGCACCGCTGACAATGGAGTGTTTAGCACCGTTACTTTGACTTTTGCTGATCCTCCCAAAATTAGTTATTTTGATCCTGGTCAGTGTTTTATCAACTTAGACGGTGAGCCGATAAAAGTTTTTGGCACTGATTTTAAGTTCGGAGATCCGCCCAATGATGGAGGAGTAGGCTTACTTAACGACGACACTGGCCTTTGGATGAATATCGCTACCGCTCCAGACCCAAATCCAAACCCGGACGGAGTGATATTTACGCTACCCTCGGCCGCCGCCGCCGGATTAATAGACAGCCAGACCGGAGATTTAGAAATTGATCCAGCGACGGGCGAGCAGAAGGGGACCTTGTTGCGTTTTTATTCAACTTATAGTATGGAAGAATTTATATGGATGCCAATCTCTTATGGCAATAGGGCGCCTGTGCCAAAAATAAAGATACTTCTGAATGGGGTTGCAGAGTGGCCGAAATACTTAAAGCAGGGGCGCAGTTACAATTTAACCGGGCAAGCTAGCTACGATCCCGAACCACGTATTGATGATTCTGATCTTTTATGCTCTCAAGGCGGCATAGTAAATTATGTTTGGGATGTCATTAACCCACCTAGTGGCTATAATGGAGATCCTTCGTGGCTTGGTCAGACTTTTGCTTTCACTCCAAACGTTCCCGGTTTATATAAAATTAAGCTGACGGTGACAGATAGAATATCTGACCCTGTTCCACTTTCCACCCCTCCTATTGCGCCCAAGATTATCGGGATAGAGACTATGTTGACTCAAACTTTCCCTTCGTGGCGGGAGTTGAGGCCAAATTAACGAGATGTAGCGCATGGATATAAGAGAATGCCCGCGCGGGTATAGCATTGTCGAGGCGCTGGTAACCTTGTTTATTGTAGCCACAGTTGTAACTTTGTCGCTGGCAAATTATCGCACGGCGCAAAACGCCGCTCTACTTCGTCAAACTGTGGTCAATGTGGAAGGGGCCTTGCGCGACGCCCAACAGCACGCTTTGGCCGGCACTGTGGCTGACACCGGCGCGACTTATGGATACGGCGTGCATTTTGATACTACAGCTTTGCCATATACAGTTTATGCGGATAAGGACGACGATAATGACCTTTTTTTTGACGGTGAGCCGACGGATTTTAAATTTGCAAATCAGCCAGAGTCTCGGCCAGCAAAAATTAGCTTAACGATTGGAGTTACTGGAGTATGCGGTTCTTCAAATGCTGTTGATGTGGCTTTTCAGCCCCCCTTGCCATCAGTGTCTATAAAAAAGGAGGCCGACTTTGTAAGTGATTGCGACATTGCGTGCCTTGACTTGAGCCTTGGCGGCAAAACTTCTCGCGTTAAAGTAACGCGCGAATCTGGGCTTATTGAAACAATCAATAATCAGGATCCGGCGGCGGGGTGTTCCACATAAATATCCCACTAATAAACACTAATAATGAACTAATAGACACCAAGCTCAAATGTCAAATATACTTACGAAAGTACGAAACTATACGAAAGGTACGAAAAAGCCGCATATTCACCCCATCAACCAATTTCGTACATACGTACTATTTCGTACTTTCGTATGAATGTAGAGATTAGATATTAAATACTATGTCATCTGCTGATAAATACAGAAACCAAACTTTTAATCATGCCAACAAGAATAGGGGAGTAAGAGGGTTTACCATTATTGAGCTTATAGTCGTTATCGGCATATTGAGCGGCGGTATCGTGGCCGTGCAAACAGCCATTCAATACGGCTTAAGAAACGCCGTTGTTGTTTCTGATGGCATTGTGGCCGCGCACTTGGCTGAAGAAGGCCTAGAACTTATTCGCAATGTGCGCGACGGCAATTGGGCAATCAGACAATTTCAACAACCGACTCCCACAGCAGATACTTGGGATGAGCTCAGTACTGGATATTATCGTTTGGATTATCTTCTTAGTAATGGAGTTTCTAGACTTTATTCTGGCGCTCCGGCTACTTGCCAGGACGGACAAGTATTGAATTTTGACTCAACCAGCGGCTTATATTCTTATGCTGGGGGTACTTTTTCAAAATTTAGAAGGGTTGTAAATATAACTAATAATACCACTTATATTGAAGTCAGCAGTCAGGTCTGCTGGACCGACAGCATTGGCCCTCATGAAATTATCATAACCGAGCGTTTGTATGATTGGCGGCCAGAATAGATGCATCAAATACACGCAAAGCAAGCCCCAAGGCCAAACACTGCTTGAGCTTATTGTGGTTCTGGGAATTTTCTTAACGATGGTTAGCGCCATTGTGGGCAGTTTTATTTCGGCCATTGCCGCGGAACGGCGGGCCATCACCTCCCAAGAAGTTTTAAGCAATGCCCGCGCTACTATTGAAACAATGATGCGGGCAATAAGACAGGCCGATCCGGATACGATCACGACAGCTCCTGCAGTTTGTGCTTCTTCGCCGTGTCTTGAATTTAACCATCCAATTAAGGGCGTGATGCAATATTATTTGTCGGGAACACAAATTTATGAAAATAGCGGCGGCAGTGATTTTTTCATAACGCCAGATAACGTCAACGTACAAAGTTTGGGGTTCATTCTCATAGGTAATGATCCGATTACTGGCACCAGCGATCAAATTCAACCAAGAGTAACAATGACCGTCGCTGTTAGAGCGAACCCTGCCGGCGGCCCAACTTTGAGTTTACAGACAACAGTGTCATTAAGAAGCCCACAGGAATAGATTATTATTTGATCGGGAATATTGAATATAGAATTTAGAATATACAAAATGGCGATAATTCTGAATAATTAATATTAATAATGAGTGTTAAGCCCCTATGATCAAATACCAATATTCCATATTCCATATTCCATATTCTAGGGCTTCGCGGAAACCAACCGGTTATGCTTTGCTCTTAACCATTATGGTGATGTCCACCATGCTGGTAATAGGGCTCACAATTACCGGTATTGTGCTGACCCAGGCTCGTTTAAGCACGAGAGTTTTTAACGCTATGAAAGCTTTGGCTATGGCTGATAGCGGGATAGAAAGAGGGTTGTATGAGGATTTTATGGCACCTCCAGTGGGTTTGGGGATTTGGGGCCCTACTGTTCCTAATGCAACTATAGGTCCAGAGATTGTTGGCAACGGATCATATACAGTGGAAAAATGTCCGGCTGGCGTCAGCCCATGTGGACCTCCCGATGCTACTACCTTACGTTCCATTGGCACATACGGCGGCGCGCAGAGGTCGGTGGAAGTATCATATTGAAAAATTTCTAAGCACTAAGCACGAATTTCTAAACAAATCCCAATATCTAATTCACAAATATCAATTGTTTGGAACATTGGAATTTCGAGCTTAGATATTGTTTAGAGATTAGAAATTAGATATTAGAAATTCTAGTTATTATGGTTTCAAAATCTACTTCCAAGGAGGTGGCTCGCGAGCGAGTTGCCAAGCTTCGCAAGGAAATTGAGCATCATCGGTATCTTTATCATGTTTTGGATCGCGTAGAGATTAGCGATGCCGCTTTGGATTCTTTAAAGCATGAGCTGGAAGAATTGGAGCGCCAATATCCAGAGCTAATTACCCCCGATTCGCCAACGCAGAGAATCGGCGGCCAGCCCTTAAAGCAGTTTCATAAAGTTAGGCACACGGTGCCGCAGTGGTCGTTTAACGATTGTTTTACTTCTGACGAGCTGAGGGCGTTTGACGAGCGGGTGAGGAAGTTTCTTGGCGTTAGTCCTAAGATTGAAGTCGCTTACACAGTGGAGCTAAAAATTGACGGTCTACACGTCGTGCTGACATACGAGCAGGGCCTTCTGAAGGTAGCGGCGACGCGCGGCGATGGTGCGATGGGAGAAGACGTGACGCATAACATCCGCACAATTGAAAGCGTGCCGCTTCGGCTGACCGAGCCAGTTGACGTGATTGTTGAGGGGGAAGTATATATGGCTCGCTCAACGCTCGCGGCCTTGAATAAAGAACGGCAAAAAGGCGGTGAGTCGCCGCTTGCCAACCCTCGCAATGCCGCCGCCGGCGCTATTCGTCAGCTTGATCCGAAAATCGCGGCGGCGAGGCGTTTAGATACATTTGTTTATGATTTGTCAGCCGGAGAAAATCTGCCATTGACGCAAACCGAAGAATTGGCGCGGTTAAAAGAGCTTGGTTTTAAGGTGAATAAAAATTATCATCGCTGTACAACCATTGATGAAGTGATTGCTTATTGGGAAGAGTGGCAAAAGAAAAAAGACAAAGAGGATTATTGGATTGACGGGGTGGTGGTGAAACTTGACCGTCGCGATTGGCAGGAGCGTCTTGGCTACACCGGCAAAGCGCCGCGCTGGGTCATTGCTTTCAAATTTCCAGCCGAGCAGGCGACCACCATAGTTGAAGATATTGAAGTACAGGTGGGGCGCACGGGCGTGCTGACGCCAGTGGCGCATTTGCGGCCGGTCACGGTGATGAGCACGACTGTGTCGCGGGCGACGCTTCATAATGAAGATGAAATTAGACGATTGGGTTTGAAAATCGGCGACACGGTGATTATCCAAAAGGCCGGCGATGTTATTCCTGATATTATTCAAGTTCTGCCGAAATTGCGCACTGGACGCGAGAAAAATTTTGTTATGCCCAAACGCTGTACGATCTGCGGCGCAAAAGTGGAGAGACGATTAGGCGGCGCCGGCGAGACGGCTGGGGTTTACCCCGACACTAATTCTGAGCGGCATCTTACAATATCGGGAATGAGGAAGGCGAAGCCGCCTTACGGCTCCGGGCGTACTCAAGTGACGAGAAAACAAAAAATTAGTGTCGGGGTATATTGCATCAACAAAAATTGTTACGCTCAAAATCTTGAACGCAATATTCATTTTGCCGCCCGTACGGCGCTGGATATCAAGGGTCTTGGAGACAAAATTGTGGAAAAACTTATGCGCGCCGACTTAGTCAATGATCCGGCTGATTTTTTCGCTCTGAAGAAAGGCGATTTATTACAGCTTGAGGGCTTTGCCGATCTGGCGGCTGATAATTTGCTGAAAGCCATTGATGAAAAAAGGAAGGTGGAATTGCCGCGATTTATTCACGGGCTCGGCATCACGCACGTGGGCGAAGAAACAAGCCTGTCTTTAGCCGATCATTTCGGCTCGTTAGAGAAGTTGTCTCACGCCACTCAAGAAGAGTTAATGTCAGTGGCTGATATTGGGCCGGTGGTCGCGCGCAGCATATTTGAGTGGTTTAAAGACAGCGCCCATCAAAAGTTGCTGAAGAAATTTAAAGAAAATGGATTGGTTGTGTTGCCGCACAAAGCTCGCGCCTCTAAGGGTTCATTGTTTGGCAAAACTTTTGTCTTGACTGGCAGCTTGCAAACCATGAGTCGCGAGGAAGCCAAAGCGCGCATCCGCTCGTTTGGCGGTAAAACAACGGAGAGCGTCAGTAAAGAAACAAGTTATGTCGTGGTGGGCAAAGAGCCGGGATCAAAATATGATAGAGCTAAAGAGCTCAATGTTTCTATATTGACCGAAGCTGAATTTATAAAATTGGTGTCATAGTTGGTATAATAATTGTGTCATATATAGAGCAAGAATTACCCATCTCACTCTTAACCACTATCTTTCGCAATCGAGCAAGATAGTGGCAACTCTGAATTGTTGAAAAAAGTGAAGCTCCATGGCTTTGTCCGCTCAGGTAGCCGCGTCCGCCAGTTGGCGGATCAAGCTGGTAGAACCTCTGGACGCAACATTATTTTTTCTTTATTATAGCTATATCATTTATGTCACTCACCAGAGAAGAAGTTAAACATATTGCCGCATTGGCTCGCCTAGAGCTGACGGAGGACGAGATTACGCGCTATCAAAAGGAATTAGCGCGTATTCTTGATTATGTGGGGCAGCTTCAAGAAGTGGATACGGCGGGTATTGAGCCGACAGCGCAGGTAACAGGGCTTGTCAATCGTTTGCGGGAAGACAAATCTATCTTGGTAGATGAGGAGGCCCGGAAGTGTTTACTGTCAGCCGCGCCAGACCGCGAGGGTGACTATTTCAAAGTGAAAGCGGTGTTTGAATAATGACGAAATATTCTTTTTACGAAATTACGAAATAATACTAAAGGTACGAAAAATGACTTATTCTTTGAGCAAACGATATTTCGTACATTCGTATTGTTTTCGTACTTTCGTATGGGTCTAGAGATTAGTGCTTAGAAATTATACTTGTTATGCATTTATACGAGCTAGATGTTGTTGCCACTGCCGAGGGGTTGAGGCAGAAGGAGTTTTCTTCAGTTGAGGCGACGCAGGCATATCTTGAGCGCATTGATAATTTGAATCCAAAACTGAACGCTTATCTTACGGTGGCGGCTGCTGAAGCTTTGGCCGCGGCGAAAACTGCTGATGAGCGTCGTCGCCGCGGGGAAGATGGGAATCTTTTGGGTGTGCCATTAGCCATTAAGGACAATATAACGACCGTGGGCATTCGCACCACAGCCGCCTCAAAAATTTTGGAAAATTATCAATCAGCATACGACGCGACAGTGATTAAAAAATTGAAAGACGCGGGCGCTGTAATTTTAGGCAAAACCAATCTTGATGAATTCGCGCACGGCGCTTCCACGGAGAATTCTGCTTTTGGGCCGACAAAAAATCCTTGGGACACAACGCGCGTGCCCGGCGGTTCTTCCGGCGGTTCGGCCGCGGCCGTGGCTAGCGACCTTTGCGCCGGCGCGTTGGGCTCGGACACGGGCGGGTCAATTCGCTATCCGGCCACATTTTGCGGAGTGGTCGGCTTAAAAACCAGTTATGGACGAGTATCGCGCTCCGGCCTTTTGTCTATGACTTCGTCAACTGATGTCATTGGGCCGATAACCAAAAGTATTCACGACGCGGCTGTACTGCTTCAGACCATCGCTGGACCAGATTCTTTAGATCAGACAACATATCCAAAATCGCCTCGCGACAATGAATACGCGGAAGCTATTAGCACTCGGGCCGATTTAAAGGGCTTAAGATTCGGTGTACCTAAAGAATGGCTTAGTGTTGGCGGTTTAACAGCGGGAGTTGCCAAAATGATCAAAGAAGCTATTGGCACTGTTCAGAAACTTGGAGGTGAGGTTGTAGATGTGTCTTTACCGTACGCTAAATATGGTATCCCTGTTTATTATGTTATAACTCCGTCAGAAATCAGCGCCAATTTAGCGCGCTACGATGGGATTCGTTACGGTTATCATGCGACCGAGGCTACCAATCTGTTTGATGTCTATGCCAAATCGCGTGGCAAGGGTTTTGGGCCGGAAGCCAAGCGGCGTATTATGATTGGCACGTACGCTTTGTCGCACGGCTATTATGATGCCTATTATCTGCAGGCGCAGAAAGTGAGAACGATAATATGTCAAGACTTTGACAAAGTTTTTAAATCAGTAGATGCCATTATTGGCCCGGCCGCGCCTCATGTCGCATTCAAACTTGGCGCGAAAGTTAGTGACCCCTTAAAAATGTATTTGGAAGATATTTTTATGAGTCCGGCGAGTTTAGCGGGACTCCCAAGTTTGGTTTTGCCGGCTGGTTTTGCTAAACCCGAAGAGGGGGGCGAGGAGATGCCAGTGGGTTTGCAAATAATCGGCCGTCGGTTTGATGAAGCGGCACTGTTCGCCATAGGCCACTGTTTTGAGCAGGCGACGGAGCACCATATAAGGAGACCCAAACTCTAAGCACGAATTTCATGCCCAGAATATGGAATATAGAATATTGAATACAGGAATATGCTTACAAAATTACGAAAAGATACGAAAAATCGTTTGTCGCAGGTTAAATGGCATTTCGTATATTCGTATTGATTTCGTACTTTCGTATGGGTACAGAAATTTATGCGATTGACTATTTTATTGCTAACGGCTGTACTGGGGGTCGTTGTCGGCCTTATTTATTTGTTGAAATATCTAAAGAGGCGCTCTTATGCGCGTGATTTTAGAATTAACGACCGTTTAGCTTGGCAAAAGAGGTGGCAAGAGTTGGAGGCCATGCTCGCGGGGGGTTCGTCGCAGTGGGCTGTCGCGGTGATTGAAGCCGACAAATTATTTGATCGGGTGACGCGCTCAATGGCCCTGCCGGGCAAGGATTTTGGCGAACGCCTGCGTTTTCTTTCTTTAAGCAGGCCAGAAATTAGGGCTGTCTGGCCCGCTCATTTAATACGGAATCGTTTAGTTCATGAAGCACATTATGAACTTGACCGGCGCACGGCTATCAGCGTCTTAAAAACGTTTGAGCGAGCATTGAAGGATTTGGGAATATTGTAATTGTAATTGATTATGCCATTTATAAATAGATTAATCTTATATGTTTTTGTCAAACATGGAATCATTAACGATTTACAAATGTCGTTTGACATATTTGAATTTTTTTGATACAATAACAACATAAAATAATTAAGTCTGGTACTTACGCACTTCATATCATAGATTTCTAGTGATTTTGATGAATTTTGACTAACAACACTAATAACTTTTTAAGAATCAAGATAAGAAATGGGCAACTTTTGTAATATGGAATACGTAATTTAGGCGTCGTATAACGTTAAAATGCGTAGGCCCTATTAAGTATAAATAAAATAGAGGGGAGCCCATATGTTTTTTAATTCACATATTAAACTTGTCAAACTCAAGCGGAATAAAGTCTGTCGCGCTTGGTACAACCGTCCAGAGCATATATTCTGGCACTGGTTTATTATTGGTAGTTGGCTTACTCTCGCCTTGCTCGTGATTTTAGGAATCGGATTCAATCAAATGGTCTCGGTTGATGATTATGCGTTAATTAACTGGCCGTCAGCACAAGCACAAAGTGGACCAGTTGAATTCATTTCTACCATCAAACAATCAGTGGGAGATTATAGCTCTTTAAGCTCGTGGTGGAACGCTATGAGCTCTGGAGGAATTGATCTTACAGTTACTTCAACAAAGGTTTTTTCTCACACTGGCATTACTGGAACCATTGCTGATGGCGCTCTGGTCACCGGGGACATGTCTGGAGCAACCGCTACCGCTGTGCATACAACCCCCACCCAGATTCTTCTCAAAAACATTGTCGGCACATTCCAATCGGATGAACCAGTCCGCGTTGATGCTTCAAATTACGTCACTCTTACTGATGTGGGCAATAGTGTAGCCCTCATAGCCAAAATAGACGGTACTTGGACAGTAGCTGATACAGCCTATGTCAACATCCAAAATGCGATTACCTCGGCCTCCAATTATATCAAAATCTATACAACACCTGTGGCTAGACATACAGGAAAATGGGATGACACCAAATATCGTCTGGTGATGACGAGTTGGCGGAATCCTATTGTTGTCTTTGTTAGCAACGTAATAATCGATGGCTTACAAATACAGGCAAATAATCAACAAGATGGCAGAGGGATTGCTCACGGGGTGAGCGGTATTAGTAATGTTTTGGTTTCTAATAATATTATTCGCTTTACCATTTCTCCTCCCGGCACCAATAATCGTGGAATCTCCTTTGCAGGAGTTCCTGCTGGCGGATCCGTAAAAATCTGGGATAATATTGTCTATGGTTTTTATTACGGAATCTTCGGCAATCTTCAAAGTAACCAAGGATCAGTTTATATTTACAATAATACGGTTTCCGGAAACCAATACGGTATTGTCCGTGGTGGCTATGGCAGCACTGTTTCTGCAAAAAATAATATTGCTGTGGATAGCGCTGTTCAAGATTACTACGCACAATACACGGCATTTAATAATCCTGTTAACAATATTTCCTCCGATGCCACCTCTCCCAACACCTCGCTCCGCAACCAGACTGTCTCTTTTGTTGATACATCAAATAACGATTACCATCTTGCTTCTTCTGATACTGCCGCCAAAGATATGGGGGTTGACCTTTCCTCTGATGCCAATCTCGCCTTTGCTAGTGACATTGATGGTCAATCCAGACCGCAAGGATCATCGTGGGATATTGGAGCAGATGAAGTTGAAGAAACGGTTAGCGCTCCTCCTTCATCCGGCGGCGGTTATATACGTAGTCCCACTTTTTCAGATAGCGGTTACGGTACAACAGATTTAATCATGGGCGGGACAGTTGTTTTTGGTCTTGGCGACGGTAGTTATGGCATCATTCGTATTCCGCCAGACTCTAGCGGTGGCAAAGTGGTACATCTCAGCATCGGTCAGGTAGCGTCATCTCAATTACCTAATTTGTCGCCCTTGCCCGGTGGCGCTGTCGTAGTTGGGCCTCTCTATCGTTTTACGGCAGCTTTAGATAATGGCACCCAAGCCGATCTTACCAAAGAAGCCACCATTGTTATGGAAGTCGTTGATCGCAGTATGGGGTTGTCTCTTTTTGATCAAGCGTCTTTGGCTATTTACCGTTACGATCCAACGCTTTCAGAATGGAAAAAATTTGACACCATTATGACCGTTTATTCCACCAATCTTATTTCCGTCGGAACGCAAACTAGCCAATTCGGCATATTCGCTTTGATGAGTGTTATACCCTCACCACCATCTTCTTCTGTAAATACTGCGCCTACGCCTTCTTCGGACCAAAAACCGCCAGAACAGACTTCTCTCCCCTTACCTACCACGGCCTCGCTTTCTGGAATAATCACCGTTGATAGCTTTGGCGGCTCTACCTTACCCGAAGCAGTAGTCACGCTTCAACCAATAAATCTTACTGTTCGTACGGACGCGGTTGGGCATTACCAATTTGATGGGTTAAAAGAGGACGATTATTCTTTGGCTATCAGCCAGTTCGGTTACCGTTCGTATACCAGCCGTATTATTACGGTTAAGGCAGGAGATACTCTCAAGAGAAATTTTTACTTATCTATTCTGTCATCGGGCACTCTGCAAGTCACCACGTCGGGGCGGCGGGATATTAGTTTAGAAAAACAGGCGCTCGGTATTTTTGGTCGTTTGTATAGCCGTCTTCCTCTGCAAGAGTCTGATTGGGTGCTGGTGCGTTATTTAGCTTATGGAGGTGCAATAGCTAAACGAGACCTTAGTGAGGAACGTCGGGCTATCAATCGTTTTTATACTATTTTCCGCTATCTGCCCTCCAGTACGCAGGACTGGCGCGTTGTTCATGTGTTGGGGTACGGTACCTTGATGAGTGTTATGAGATAGATGGAGAGATTTGTGTTGTGCGCTTGCTAGACATTCCTGATTTGAATAACAGAGCACGGTGCTTAGAGCGTTGAAAATACAAACGTCAGC
The DNA here is from genome assembly GCA_001791325.1 of Candidatus Uhrbacteria bacterium RIFCSPLOWO2_01_FULL_47_25. Taxonomy (GTDB): domain Bacteria; phylum Patescibacteriota; class Patescibacteriia; order GWA2-46-9; family GWA2-46-9; genus GWA2-46-9. The sequence goes on from MGEK01000006.1 coordinate 22,374, forward strand.
ATTTTTATTTAATGTCAATATTATTGATAATATTATGCTTTACGACGTTATAATCATCGGTGGTGGGCCGGCGGCCGTGGGCGTGGCGGTTTACGCGGCGCGCAAAAAATTAACCAGTTTGCTTATAACAGAGACTTTCGGCGGTCAGTCAATTGTTTCCGATGATATCCAAAACTGGATTGGCGAGCCGCATATTGCTGGCTGGGAGCTGGCTCAAAAACTTGAGAAACATGCACGTGACTATCCTGATGTTTTGACCATTAAAGATGGTGAACGGATTGTGGCGGTTCAGGAAATCGCCTGCAGTCAGGATAGGATTTGCGATTTTGAAGTGGCCACGGAAAAAGGGGAAAAATATCAAAGCAAAACAGTTATTGTGGCTTCGGGCGCGCGTCGTCGTAAGTTGGGCATTCCGGGCGAAAATGAACTAAACGGCAAGGGCGTGGCTTATTGCTCCACTTGCGATGCTCCGCTTTTTAAAGACAAAACAGTGGCCGTTGTCGGCGGCGGCAACGCCGGTCTGGAAGCGGTTATTGATCTTATTCCTTATGCTTCTAAAATCTATTTGGTTGAATATGGAGAAACATTAAAGGGCGATGCCGTTACTCAAGCAGAAATTAAGAAAAATCCTAAAGTTGAAATTTTATTAAATACTCAAACCGTGGCTGTGTTGGGTGATAAATTCGTGCAAGGGTTGAAATGTCTGGATCGCAAAACCAATAAGGAGAAAACGCTTGATGTTGGCGGCTTGTTCGTGGAAATCGGGTCTGTTCCTAATTCGGAGATTGTTAAAGGATTAGTAGAGATTGATAAATTTGGGCAGATTGTTACTGACGCCAAATACGCGACCACTTCGCACGCTGGCATATTCGCGGCTGGTGATGTTACGGATGATCCGTTTAAGCAAAACAACATTTCGGTTGGTGATGGCGTGCGAGCGGCCTTGTCCGCTTATGATTATTTATTGAAGCGTCAGAAGATGAGCCCGGCGGCGGAAACAGCGAGACACGGCGATTAAAATAAAAGACGACGCCGCTCTCATTCTGAGTGCGGCGTCGTGGTGGTTTCGTGGTCGCTGTCCACATACCGGAAGAAGTGGGCAAAAAACAAGAGCGCTGCCAGAAAAATGAGAAGAGGTAATACTAGAAGCGCTATTGGCCCCCACACCTCATTCTCAATCCGAGCGGCCAAAAAGAAGCCGATCTGTCCCGCGATGACCATTAAAGCCCAAAACACTATACCCGGCATTTGACCCTCCTTTTGGTTTCAGCGTGACGTACGTTGAGGGGAAGTATATAGATTTTTTTAGATTTGTCAACGCCTGTAAAATTTTATATAGTGATCACGAATCGTCGTGCCCAAAGCAGATCCCTGCCCGCCGGTAGGCGCGGCGCCTCTGGCGGAGAATCCAGAAGTTTGTACTTTATACATTGAGCGGAAGGGTCGCATAGAGGCCTAGTGCGCCTGCTTGGAGAGCAGGTATACCGAAAGGTATCGCGAGTTCGAATCTCGCCCCTTCCGCTCAGTGTGAAATATTTACCCCGCACCGTCCCGCCATGTGCGAGAGAGAGCAGGTACCCCGCATGGAGGAGTCACGACCGAGGAGACGGTAGCCAGATGAGAGTTGTGACCGAATCTTGCCTTTGGTAGCAACATTTAGTATCGTTAGATCGAGATGGTTTGAGATTAAGTTGTCTGTTGTAGTTTAAAAATTTAGTCCCCATATTATGTCTAGGGAAGGAAAATATTGGTTCAATGACGAGGACAATGTTGTTGAAAATAAAGCGACCCGCACTCCTGACTCAATATCAGAGGTGCCGCAGGGGGAAATAAATAGAGAAAGAGACCAGCAGAGTCGTCTATTGGTCGTTAAGGAGGCTCCTCCTCTTGTGCACGGGAGCGAACGGCGAGATGAAGCAACACAACAGGAGACGAAGGAGGTATGCCGTAAGCCCAGCACAGTCACCGATTCTGAGCGAGAAGTCGGTAAAGAACGAGAGGTCAGCCTCGAGCCAGAAGGAAATGATCAAGAAAAACTAAGTGAGAGATCGTTCATTGTGAGCCTTTTGGGTCTTACAGCTTCCGGAAAAAGCACAGTCACCGGGTTGTTGACAAAAACTTTTGAAGAAGAGGGAGTTTCGTGCACCGTTATAAAGAAAGATGATGCAATTCGCAGGCTAGCTCGGGAAAGATTTGGAGAACGACAGGAGTGGCGAGGCTACGCACCCGTACGTGGTTTTGGTGAACAGGACGTGAATGCCGAAATAAATCGAGAGATTCTTCAAGTATTAGGAAAGGCCAAGGTGATATTTCTGGAGGGCGGAACCAGAACCAGACGTTCGCTTGCTACTACTCTTCATGGTGTTGAGGGTCAGGCAGATTATCGTATTATCAAATTCGACGTGTCGCCGCTCGAAATCATGAGACGATTGGCTGGGAGAAGAAGGCGCACAAAGCGGATTGACGATGCTCTTCCTTTGGCTTTTTTTAAGTTGGTAGGGCAATATATTCGTCCTCTGCTCACCGATGCCCCAAGCAGGCGCGATCACGACGTCGAGGTGGTTGATGCTAACCAACCACCCGAGCGAGTGGCGGAAGCAGTGAAGGGGATTATCAACAGAGGACTGAAGAGATAAGGATCGTAATCTTGAGATTGTAAAGAGTAAAATTTTAGCTATAATTTTATTTGTATGCCACCAGGAGAACGCGGAGGATACAACCCCGAACAGCTTATTCCTTCGGAGCCGACACAGCCAAAGGACATTCTTGCGGAACTTGACGCACAATCAGTAGAGATCAAAAAGCGTCGTTCCTTGAAGATCACTCGTCCTTCTAATGTTCGTGGTCCTGAACGAAAAGTTGACGCTAAACGTCCCGAGCAGGAACGCAACCTCATTGTACGTTTTGAGCGTGAAGAAATATTACGTATCTATAAATTATTACGAGAAAAAGGGGCGCACGCGGGCAAATCCTCTGAAGGGAAGCCCTCAGAATTATTAAAACGATTCCGTGAACGCGCGAAGCAGCTAGAGCGCAACCTTGACCTTTTGAGTGAACAATTATACAAGAACGTTCGTCCCGTGCAGATTGAAGACGCAGATATTGGCCAACACGTTGTTCCGGTGGCTGAGCTTTGTTTACCGGATGATCAACGCGAACGAACCGATAAGGACACTCCTTATGTTACGCTCGCTGGTATTGCGACAAATCATCACCAACAGGCCGCTCTGGCTATGGCCATGGCTTTGCAAGGGAAGCGAGTGTTCGCGATGACGCATCCAGGAAATGCTCTCGCCAAGACGCCAAAAGATTGGGCAAAACATGTTCGCCAGGATGGAACCTATCGGCTTCAGGCGAAAGTTCTTCAAGAAGCTGTGAAGAAACTTGGGCTCAAAGAGTTTCACATGGTTGGGTACTCAATGGGTGCTAGCGTTGCCCTTAAAGCAGCGCGCGATCCGGAGTTTAGCCGCGCCGCTAAAGAGATCGACCTTATTGAACCATTGGGCTTTGAAAATCTCGGGCTGGCTCGTTTGGGGTACCGCTTTTTAGGCAAAGAAACAGTTGGCGTCATGCGCGATCCCGAATCAAAGCTAAAAGCATTTTTATCGGGGAACAAGACGACCGGGCTCCCCGGCGGGCCGTTTATAGCCGATGCTTTTGCTTTGAGTAAAGAACAGTTTACAGTTAGAGAGCTCGCCGAACTCCGGCCGGAAGGGAAGTTGCGCATCTGGACGATGAGTCAGAGTACTCTCGTGGATGTTGCCGCAGTACGAGGGAAGATTGCCGCCGCGAACGAGCTGCGCGAAGGCGCTACCGCCAATCACCCGATAGAATTTTATACCGTCGAGGGTGATACCCATTCGACGCCACTTATCCATGCCAACGGGTTTGCAAGTATGTTGGAACATGGTCCTGGGGTTCCTTCGGGCGATGAAGTAAGTATAGCCCAGCTAGATAATTCTGCGGCGCGAGCATTATTTAGGGGGGTCGTCGACGCTGAGTCTAGGAAGGAGAGAATTTGAGTCGCTCGTCCCCTCCGTTCAGGGCAGAAGTTTAGTTAATTTGTCTAAAACTTGATTTCTCTCTTTCATACTGCGCGCGTGCATGACCACGATAATGTCGTCGCCTTTCTTTATTGCAACGCATCGTTGCGCTTCAATTAAAAATCCCACCTTAACCGCGTCAGGCTGGTAAGCCTGCAGGCTGGCGTTATGGTCATTAACTTTAATACTTCGCGGAGCGATGTTACGCGTGGTGATAATATAATTATCTTGCCGCGTGGCGGCAACTATTTCTTGCTGACTAAATGCGGCCTTGGCGATAATAGTCATCTCATACGGCGTGGTAACATTGTGCGCGTCAAGGCCGGTTGGTTCAAAGAATAGCGTGTGCTTTAGCCCGAGTTCTGCCACTTTTTTATTCATCGCCGCCGCAAACATTGGACGCGACAATCCCGAGGCGTCCACGAGCGCCATGGTTGCTTGGTTAGATGAGGCAACGAGCATTGCTACCCACAAATCGTAGGCACTGACCACGTCGCCGTCTTGCAATTTAACTTCACTAGTTGTATCGTCGCCGACGAGTGAAGCGGGGTAGTCAAGTTGCGCTTGGGTAATTGTTATTGTTCGGTCCCAGTTTAGCGGAGTTTGATCAAGCAGTGCGAGCGCTGTTACCAGTTTGCTCATTGAGGCCGGCGGCAGAATTTGATTTTCGTTTTTACCAGTTATGATTTTGCCGTCGCGCAGGAAGGCGTAGGCAACGTCATCAAAAGTAGTATCATGCACTATCTGTGATGGGTTGATGGGAATGGTTCGCAAATCAGCGTTGCTGACCCCAAGCGCAAATTTTTTCATGAGGGCATAAGCCGTCTCGCCGTCTCTCATATAGTAACGCAATCCGTCAAGCGGGTTCACGTACCAAGCTTCTCCGCGATCTTCTACTTGCAGTAAAATTCGGCCAGACAAACGCGTTGCCAGTTGGCTGTTTCGCGGCCCCATCGTGTTGGTTGGAATTTTCGCGAGATCAGCGTTGGTTATGCCCAAGCCCATCGTGCGCATTATTTCGTATGCCGTTGGCCCATCTTTTAGGTAGTAGCGAGTGTCGTCGGTTGGATTAACGTACCAGGCTCGGCCATAGCTTTCCACCTGCAAGAGGATTCTGCCCTTAAGGTGTTCCGTCAAATCGTTATCCGACGCAAAAGTAGGCAAAGGCGCAAAAAACGTTATACTCATTGCGCCAATGAACAATAAAACAATCTTTTTCATAAGCTATATTATAGTAAATATTGGGTATAATGAAAATCTGCCCTGTTCAGATTGTTGAAATAATATTACAATGTATGCACAGACTTAATGCTTAATCATACATAGTGACTTATAAACTTTTTTGTTTATGTTATCTCAAGCCATAAAAAATTTTCCCAAACAATTTTCTTTTGAGCCGATCATTGAGAACAAGGAGGGGCTTAAATCAGCCTCCAAATTTGTGGTTGCCGGCATGGGTGGCTCCAATCATGCCACGGATGTTTTGAAGGCCTGGAAGCCAGAATTAGATATCATTGTCCATCGTGATTATGGGCTGCCGATCGCTAATGATCTAAAAAATCGTTTCGTTATCGCTTGTTCATATTCGGGCAATACAGAAGAGACAATTGACTCATTTAACACCGCCGTAAAAAATAATTTATCAGTTGCTGTTATTGCCAAAGGTGGAAAGTTGATTGATTTAGCTAAAAAGCACATAGCGCCCTATATTGTACTTCCGGACACTGGCATTCAGCCGCGTTCAGCCATAGGCTTTATGTTTATGGCTCTTTTGAAAATCATGGGAGATGAGGCTGATTTGAAAGAGGCATCAAGAATGGTTGAAATTTTGCAGCCGGTGTCAACCAAGATTCCGGGTCGCGAACTGGCCAATAAATTAAAAGGTTACGCGCCAGTGATTTATGCCTCAAGTCGCAACTATGCTGTGGCTAACAACTGGAAAGTTAAGTTCACGGAAAACACGAAGATCCCCGCCTTTATGAACGTTTTTCCAGAACTCAATCACCACGAGATGAATGGGTTTGATGCGGCAAAAAGTACTCGGGAATTGACTGCGCCATTCCACTTTATTTTTTTGCGAGACGACGAAGACAATCCTCGCGTCATTAAACGAATGGCAATTTTACAAAAGATGTATACAGACAGGGAATTGCCAGTGGAAGTTATTAACTTAACAGGTCAGTCACGCCTGGAGAAGATATTTTCTTCGTTACTGTTGGCCGATTGGACCTCCCTGGCTCTGGCCGAAATTTATGGCATTGATCCCGAACCTACGCCAATGGTGGAAGAGTTTAAGAAATTGATAGCTTAGGAGCTCGGCTGAATAATAATCATGGCTGTTTGCGGATTGGGGTTTGGTTCACGGTGACCGGTGGGGTAGTCAACGATAGCCTGCGCGACCACGTTGCTTTTGTATCGGTAATTTTGGCCGCGGCGCGTGCCCGGGTCATTCGTCACGAATTCATCCGTCTTTTCGTCATAGTCAAAAATAACAAGCATATGCTCAGGCGGGCCAGGTTGGCGGTAGTAGGGATTGCCTAATTTTCTGCCGTCGGTCGGCACCAGCACGAGATTGCCATCTATTAATGATGCTTTAATATCTTCGGCGGAGATATCGTGTTGCACAGTTATGTTGTTGTAGTTATAGTATTCGCGAAAAATTTTTGCCGTATCTTCGGCCGAGGTGCTGCGCCATTCGCCAATCGTTTTTTCTTCAAACGCGGAAATGGCAAGAATTTCATCAAGCGCTTGTGATTTGGTAAAAGTGGTGCCCTCTATCCAGTGCCAAGCCATTACTAGACTGGCTTCTTCGCAACCATCTTGCTGACGCGGATCCTGCCAATCGCCAAACGGCGCCTGCGCCGTGAAAGGAACAGGGCGTGGTTTTAGGGGGACAATTTTAGCCGGCGCCGAAATCGTTGATTTAATTTCATTTGTAAGCTGGGAAATTACGGTATTATTTTGAATAAATTGAGGATTCGTGTTAGCGACATTAACGGGGTTGAGCTTCTTTTCTTGTGTATATGGCAACGGCAGCTTCGCTAAGCCCCACAAGAGTAGGCCTAGGGTTATAATGGCGATTAAAGTCCGTTGTTTAGTCGTCATGGCCTTATATTATCTTAATAGATATCTGATGGCAAAGTTTTGGCTATTAGCGATTTATGTTATACTGAACTTAGTTATTAAAATTAAGTTATACTCCGCAATATTGTTGCGCAGTAGAGTTTTTGTTTTAATGCAGTAACTCGTCTCTCTATGGAGATTAGGGGTAAGACACATTCGCACGAATGAGCGAATATGATTCATATTGATGAATAATAAGTAAATAATAAATATGAGACAGCTTAGCAAACTTTTTAGAGTTCTGGGGAACGAACGACGATTGCGGATTTTAACATTACTGGAGCGCGGGCCGCGCACGGTTGACAGTATTGCCGAGAATCTTAAGCTGTCGGTGAAGAGCACCTCAAAACACCTTCTGCGATTGGAAGAGGCCGGTTTAGTTGGCCGTGAGGCCAAGGGCCGTTATGTTTATTATAAGCCAAAGCATTTGACTATGAAGAAATTATTGACCATAGAGCGTTTGTGTCGATAGTATCAACATCAGTTAGATATTCGCTCATTCGCACGAATGAGCGAATGTGGGAGATGAAGAATGTTGGTAGGAGGCGTGATGGTGTGACGAGGCGACGGAAGATGGATAGAAATAAAAGACGGTCGTTTGAGCTTCGCGGTCGGGTAATTAGAGGCGATGGCTTGGGTTGCGCGCTTGGCTATCCGACGGCTAACTTGACTCGTCATTATTTTCACTATCATCACGTGCCCGATGGGGTGTATTTTGGCTTCGTCAATTTTGGCGCCAGTCGCCCGCCCACCCGTTCACTGACTGGTCTGCCTGCTTTAGCGATTGTGGGAGTAAATAAAAAGGTTGAAGTCTACATTCTTAATTGGCATAAGATTTTATATGGACGTTATTTGCGCATGGAGCTTATAAAAAAAATCAGGCCCTTGCGTTCATTCACCAGCCCGGGGGCGCTTAAATCACAAATTAAAAAAGATATCATTGTCGCTCGGCGTATTCTTAGTTATCAAAAAAATAACTTTTAACTTTTAAATTTTGCATTTTGACTTTACATTTGTGTTCACTGGCATAATCATTTCTCGGGGAACAGTCCGTCGTCGCCAAACGTTACGAGAGAACGCGGCTGTTGCTTTAGCTATTCCCCGCGCCCATTTGCGTCGTGGCGATTCAGTAGCTGTCAATGGCGTTTGTCTAACTGTGACCTCGACGGCCAGGGGATTGTACAATGTTGTTATCATGCCGGAAACACTGCGCCGTACGACCTTGCGGCGTATTCAGAAAGGCGATAAGGTGAATGTAGAATTACCCTTGAGATATGGCGAGCCATATGGCGGACATTTTGTGTTGGGCCACATTGATACCGTCGGTAAAGTTAATGATGTCAAAAGAGGAAAAGGCGGGATAGTGGCAAGAATTTCATTTCCCGCTCGTTTTCGTCATCTGGTAGTAGCCAAGGGTTCCATTGCCATTGATGGCGTCAGCTTGACGATTGTGGGCGTTCATCATAATTGGGTTACCGTAGCCCTGATCCCCCATACGCTTCAGCGCACGACACTTGGGGCTCTTAGTAAAGGAAGTCAAGTAAATATAGAATTTGATATTTTTGCGCGTTACGTTCATGCAACGAGCCGTTAAAAAAATTACCGTGAGTTCAAAAAGCCGCAGTCTCAAGCTGGCGGTAGTTGTTGCTGATTTTAATGAAGAAATAACAAAAGGACTTTTAAAAGGAGCGTTAAAAGCCATTCACGATAGCGGACTTGAGAGGAAGCAAGTCAGAGTTTATCACGTGGCCGGATCATTTGAAGTGGCCGAGCTCGCCATGCGTTTAGCCAAAACCAAGCGCCTTGAAGCTATTGTTTGTTTGGGGGCGATTATTAAGGGCGAAACAACGCACGATCAGCATCTCGCGAGCGCTGTTACTCATGGCCTAATGCAAATCGGCTTAGATACGGGCGTGGCAATCGGTCTTGGGGTTATCACAGCGAATAATATGGTCCAAGCTCGCGCCCGCTGTGGCGCGGACAAATATAATCGCGGTTATGCCGCCGTCGTGGCCGCTATTTTATTGGCCACACAAAAAATTTAACCGCTACGGCTATGTCACCAGCAGAGGAAGTCAAGTCACGGCTGGATATCATTGACGTTGTCAGCGAATACTTTCCTTTAAAGCCAGCCGGTGCCAACTGGCGGGCGCGCTGCCCTTTTCACGAGGAGCGCACGCCGTCGTTTATGGTAAGTAAGTCTAAACAGATTTGGCATTGTTTTGGTTGTGGCGAGGGAGGCGATATATTTTCATTTGTCATGAAGCAGGAGGGGCTGGAGTTTCCAGATGCCCTGCGACTGTTGGCGGATAAAGCCGGAGTGCGCTTGAAGGCCGAAGATCCTACTATTCGCAGTGAACGGCAGAGACTCATGGCTTTGCTTGAAGCGGCTGTAGTGTTTTGGTCAGAAGTTTTGTGGCGGGAAGTATCTGCTAAATCTGCCATGAGCTATCTGGTAGAGGAAAGAAAACTAAAACCGGAAACAATTCGCGCCTGGCGGTTGGGCTATGCTTCAGATTCGTGGGAGGCGCTCATAAATCATTTGGTTAAGCTCGGATATAAAGAAGAAGAAATGATCAAAAGCGGCGTGGCTATACGCAAAATGGAAACGCGCGGGCGGGGGGCATATGATCGTTTTCGCAATCGTATCATTTTTCCTATTGCCAATACCTCCGGTCAGATAATTGGAATAAGCGGTCGGACCTTGTCTAGTAGCGAGACCGAGGCCAAATATGTCAACACACCGGAAACACTCCTTTATTATAAAGGGCAAGTTCTTTACGGTTTAGATAAAGCCAAAACTTCAGTCAAACAGCAAAATTTAGCCATTATCGTTGAAGGCAATATGGACGCCATTGCTTCACACGAAACTGGTGTGGCTAATGTCGTGGCGTCTTCGGGCACTGCCCTGACTCAAGATCAGGTGCGTTTACTTAAGCGCTTTACCGATAATTTAGCCTTTGCTTTTGACGCGGACGCGGCCGGCGAGTCAGCCACTCTGCGCGGTTTAGTGATGGCTCTTTCCGACGGCTGTCAAGTTTCGCTTATCAGCTTGCCGCTTCGCCCTGACGGCAAACGTTTTAAAGATCCGGATGAGTGCATTCGCGCCGATTCTAAACTCTGGCTTGAAGCCATTGCTAAAGCCGAACCAATGTTGGAGCATTATTTCAGCCGAGCCGTCTCGGAGTACGATCTTACGAAATTGCCGGACAAACAGAAGGTAACCAAATTACTTTTGTCATTGATTGGCCGATTGCCAGATCCGGTGGCCTTAAATCATTATTTGAAAAAATTATCTAATTTGGTTGATGTGCCGGAGAGATATTTAAGAGAAGTAATGCCACGGCAATTTAACAGTTCTGACTCGCAGACAGGTTCGCCAGTTAGCGTTAGTTCGGGTATTGTTACGCCGCTTCGTGCGCGCGACAGCCGTTCAGTTCAGAGTGAGCGGCTATTGGCGGCGCTTCTCGCCGCGCCCAAGCAAACGGGCTATGTGGTCGGCGTCATTGTTCCGGAAATGCTGGCGTCCGAATATGCCCCTCTTTATCGGGAAATGGTGGTTTTCTATACAGCCAAAACAAAAAATGGTAAGATTGATTGGCAGGGGCAAGACTTTACTGAACACCTGCGAAATTATTCAGAAAGCGAGTCGTTCTTAGCACAGCTGGCGGTACTGTTGCTCTTGGCAGACAAAGAATTTGCTGAGTTTGATTCACTGGGGATTGAGCGCGAAATACTTGTCACTATTAATCGTTTAAAAACGTCGTATTTGAAGTCAGTTTTGCAAAGACTAGAAAACGATATTCGGACTATTGAGCAGTCTCCATCGCAAGATAAAGTACGATTGGCTGCCTTGTTTGAGGAATTCAAGACGGTCAGCGTAGAATTGGCCAAAATTCATCATCAGAAAAATAGCAATAGTAAATAATTATGAAGCGTAAAAAGAAAAAAATTGGTATTCGCTCAAAAAATGGACGTCGGAAAAAGTTATTGGCGCGCAAATCTGCCGCAGTTAAAGCCCGCAAAAAATCGGGCTTAACTCGTCGTGCCATAAAATCATTATTGCCGCCATCGCCGCACCCTGACGAAGCGGCCGTAGAACGCTTGCTAGCCAAGGCCCGCTCCCGCGCTTTTGTGACCGAAACCGAGATAACTTATGTTTTTCCTGAAGTAGAAGAATATCTGGAAGAGTATGAAAAATTTTTAGACACCTTGGAAGATATGGGTGTTGGCATTGTGGCCATGGGAGCAAACATTCTTGATCTTCATGGTCAAGTAAAAAAGGAAGAAATGAACATAAAGATTGGTGCGCCAGTAGACAAACGCCGTCTTGATCTCTCTGATATTTCCGCCGATTCTATTCAAATGTATTTGCGAGAGATCGGCAAAGTGCCGCTTTTAACCGCCGAAGAGGAGGTTGTTTATGCCAAGCGTAGAGAGAAGGGTGATGAAGAAGCCAAGAAAAAACTTATTGAAGCAAACCTGCGTTTGGTTGTGTCTATCGCGAAGAAATTTACAGGGAAAAGGCTTTCTCTTCTGGACTTAATTCAAGAGGGTAATATAGGTCTTTTCAGAGCTGTGGAAAAATTTGAGTACCGTAAGGGTTATAAGTTTTCCACTTACGCCACATGGTGGATTAGGCAGGCGATCACGCGGGCCTTGGCCGATCAGTCACGCACCATTCGCATCCCCGTGCACATGGTGGAAACCATTAACAAGTTTCAGCAGATTGAACGTCAATTGATACAAGACCTCGGCCGTGAGCCATTACCCGAAGAGATTGCCGCGGAAATGGGGGAGCCCATTGAAAAAATCCGCCATATCATTAAAATATCTCAAGATACGATTTCACTGGAAACCTCCGTTGGTGAAGATGATGAGGATTCAACTTTGGAAGATTTCATTGAAGACGTTAAAAACATTACGCCTGACCGCGCGGCCGCTCTGCAATTACTTAAAGATTACGTGCGCGATGTTATTAAGGAATTGACTCCTAGAGAGCAGAAGATTTTGGAAATGCGCTTTGGTTTGATAGATGGCGTGGCACATACCCTGGAGGAAGTGGGCAATGAGTTTGGCGTAACGCGCGAGCGCATTCGCCAAATTGAAGCGAAAGCCCTGGAAAAAATTCAGAAACATGAGGGAATTAAGCGGCTGAAAGACTACTAAATTGAGCTGTAAGCTGTAAGTCATAAATTTTAAGTTATGACCAAACAAGATTTTCTCAAAACACCGGTTGAGCATATTGATTTTAAAAAAATTGATCCAACGTATTTAGTGGAAGCGATGTCCAAGATGTCGTTTTCGTCGCGCGATTTGGCGCGGGCGGCCGATATTTACGTAAGGATGCTTAGCGAAAAAGAGAGCACTGTTATTTTAACGCTGGCCGGCTCCACCAGCGCCGCCGGTTGCATGCAGGTTTATGTTGACCTCGTGAAAAACAAGATGGTAGATGTCATCGTGGCTACAGGTGCCAGCATCGTGGATATGGATTTTTTTGAGGCTCTAGGATTTAAGCACTATATTGGCACGCCTTGGGTTGACGATAACCAATTGCGTGAGCTTCATATTGATCGCATCTATGACACGTTTATTGATGAAGATGAATTGAAAGAATGCGATATTATTATTGCTAAAATTGCCGACAGCATTGAACCAAAACCGTATTCTTCGCGAGAATTTATTCAATTGATGGGCAAGTATCTGTCCGAGGTGGGCGCCAAAAAAAAAGATTCGCTGGTACAAGTGGCGCATGAAGCAGGAGTGCCGATTTTCTGTCCGGCTTTTTCTGATTCCAGCGCCGGCTTTGGGTTGGTGTATCATCAGTATCATCATCCGGATAAACACGTCTCCATTGATTCGGTAAAAGATTTTTTGGAATTGACTAAAATCAAGATGGCTGCGGGAACGACTGGCCTTTTAATGATTGGCGGCGGCGTGCCTAAGAATTTTGCTCAAGACACGGTGGTGGCCGCGGAAGTTTTGGACAAAGAAGTGCCAATGCATAAGTACGCCGTGCAGATTACTGTGGCTGATGTGCGCGACGGCGCTTGCTCCAGCTCAACCTTAAAAGAGGCGAGCTCATGGGGTAAGGTGGAAACGACTTTTGAGCAGATGGTTTATGCTGAAGCAACACTTGTGTTGCCACTCATCGCCGCTCACGCGTACAGGAGTGGGGTTTGGCATAATCGCAAACAGCATCGTTGGGCAGATTATCTCAATAAGCAATAATTAAAAGTTGCGCAAAACTTATTCTCGTGCTACACTGCTGCATATTTTGTTCTTTGATTTATATTCCGGGGTAGCTCAGTGGTAGAGCAGGTGACTGTGAACGTATCCGCGGTATACTTTTTATATGCCGAAACGGAGAACATATGCTGACCGTCGAGAGTACATAAAGGCGGCCGTGGCCAAGCGACGCAAGAAGATTAAAGTCATGGCTGTTGAGTACCTTGGTGGAGCGTGTCATATTTGTGGTTATAAACGCGCAATAGTAGCTCTTGATTTTCACCACTTGGATAAACATCATAAAGATTTTGCTGTTTCTCAAGATGGATTAACAAGAGCTTGGAGTCGTGTGAGTTCAGAGTTAGATAAATGCGTTTTATTGTGCGCGAATTGTCACAGAGAAGTACATGCTGGTGTAATCGCAGCCCCGCGTAGGAATGCGCGGAGAAAAACTGGGTGAATTCGGGGAAGCCCAGCCCCACTTTTTGATAAGATGCCACCAGTAGATAAATAATTGTGTATTTATTTGCTGACGTTAGTACTAGTCATTATCGGTTTTGTCAGAAAGTGGGGCTGGGTAATCCCGAGCCAATACCTGACGGGTAAAAGTGTCAGGAAAGGTGTAGAGACTAGCGGGTGAGTCCCAACGATAATCCCGCCACGAGCGCCCAGCGCCTAGAACAGGCGATGAGATAGTCCGTCCCTATTGGTAACAGTAGGATAAACGTAATCACTTGGTCGTGGGTTCGAGTCCCACCCCCGGAGCCATCAAAAAACTTCTGCCATCTCGGCAGAAGTTTTTTGATATTTCAGAGGTGCGGGTTGGAACTCGAACGGGCAGAAGTGAGCGGCGATGAGTAGCGGAAGCTGCGACGAGCCAAGTGAATGTCGATAAGTCTGAGCGAGCGCAAGACTTAGCGCTGCCCAAGGCAGAGTGCGGAGTCGGTCTGCTGCCGATAAAGCACGTCGGAAGTCCCACCCCCCGAGCATTGATTGAGATCGAGTCATGAGTTTATCGAAGGGCTCGATTTCTGTTTTACTTGTCCTGAGTCTTATCGAAGGATTCACTGGGTTTTTTTGCGGTTTCCTGCCCGCCGAAGCCCTCACCTTGTCGCGAAGCCCTCGGCGAAGCGCAGGTCGGCGCAGGCGGGGAACCGAGAGTGGAGAGAGTCTCTTTTTTCTTCTCCCACGAGCCGGTAGTTGTATTATATAACTCCTTTATGTTAATATATGAACTGGAGATGACCTTTAAAGTATTTTCGGGTAACAATATTGCTAAATATATGAGTAGAAAATCTGGTTTTAAACTAACAAAAGAACACAAAAGAAGCATAAGCGCAGGGATGAAGCGTGCTTGGGAAAAATCTGTTGGAGGGACAGGGGCAGCCTCTCTTGAGAAGTACGGATTTCTTATAAAAGACAGGAAGCAGATAAGGAAAGAGGTAATAAAAATGCTTGGTGGAAAATGTAAAAGATGCAACTTTTCTGATATTCGCGCCCTTCAAATAGATCACGTAAATGGGAATGGGAGCAAGGAAGTTAAGTCGTTTTATGGTGGAAACAAAACAATGCAGAGATATATCTTCACGGGACGACTTCCGAAAGAAAATTATCAGATTTTGTGTGCTAATTGTAACTGGATTAAGAGACACGAGAACAAAGAGTTTACGCAACCCAAGTAAGGTTACTTCCAGTATAAATATGGACCCCGTTAGATATTTGCGGGGTAAAACAGGTAAAAAACAAAAAATTATGATGATATCTAATGGGGTGGATAAAAAACCTACAAAGGGCGAATACTTGGATATCTTGTTAAGATCTCCCAAAACCGTCTTTTCAACCAAAGATGTTGCTTTATTGTGGGTTGAAGAAAGAGAAAATACGGTCAGTGCTAGATTAAATAAATATGCTAAGGCCGGAAAGTTGATTAGAGTTCGTCGCGGCTTGTATGCCAAAGACAAAAATTACGACAAGTTTGAGTTGGCGACAAGAATCTATACTCCCTCATATATCAGCTTTGAGACCGTTTTGACCCGGGCTGGGATTAACTTTCAGTATTACAGCAACATCTTTGTTGCGTCTTATGTTTCGAGAGAAGTAGAAATAGACGGCCAAAAATTTACATTTGTGAGAATGAAAAGTTATGTTTTGTCGAATACCGACGGCATTGACCACAAAGCCGGCCATGCCATTGCTACAAAAGAGCGGGCCTTTTTAGACAGAATCTATGTAAGCAAGGATTATCACTTTGATAATTTGGATTCTTTGGATTGGGATGCGATTTTTCGGATTTTACCCATTTATAACAACAAAAGGATGGCAAAGAGAGTTAACGCATATTTTAAACATTATTCCGCAGAAGGCGGATCCGCCTCTGGCGGAAAAAATTCCAATTCAAACATATGACCTTAGATTATTCGATACATAAAAACATACAGCTTCAGATTCTCAAAGAAATATATACCGACACGACGATTGCTCCGCACCTCGGTTTTAAGGGTGGGACAGCAGCCCTTATGTTTTATGACTTGAACCGATTTTCGGTTGACCTTGATTTTGATCTTTTGGATGAAAGCAAAGAGAAAAAGGTATTTGAGAAAATTTTAGAGATTGCCAAAGGATACGGGGATATACGAGAATCGCGGATTAAGCGCTACAACTTAATAATAATTCTTTCCTACGACATCAAGGCTCAAAATGTAAAAATCGAAATCAATCGCAGAGAGTTTGGTTCTCGATACGAGCTCAAAACCCTGCTTGGCATTTCCATGCTTGTAATGATCCGCGAAGATATGTTTGCCAACAAGCTTATGGCAATGTATGAGCGGGTCGGCAAAACGAGCCGGGATGTTTTTGACGTATATTTCTTTGCGAAAAATAACTGGCCGATTAACAAAGAGATCGTAGAAAAAAGAGCCGGCATGCCTTATAGGAAAACGGTAGGAAAATGCATTGAGCTTTTAGAGAAGATGAACAATCGGAACATCTTAGATGGTCTTGGCGATTTCTTGACCGAAAGCCAAAAAGATTGGGCCCGGGCAAAACTCCGTACGGAAACAATTTTTCTATTAAACGCTCGCCTTGAAAGCGAAATATGAAAATGGATATTCGCGGAACGCTCGCCCGGATTGATTTTTAATTATTACTTGTAGTGAATTTAATTAAACTATGATTATTGAACTCAAAAAATTCGGCGCAATTCTGATATCCCGTCCCGCCGGCCGGGAGGCGTTCAACGCTATTCGGCCAGAGCTAAAGCGTGGCGAGGCGGTACAGGTGGATTTTCGCGGAGTGCTTGCGGTAACTCCGTCATGGGTGGATGAATTCCTTTTGCTTTTAATTGATTATGTCGGCGACAATGTGGAACTTTGGCCGACTGACAACACCTCGGCACTCGCTACGTTTCGGGTACTTGCCGAAGCGAAACAAGAACCAGTTGCCAGCCTCGCGCGCCGATATTTAGAAAGTGAAAAATTCACCCCATTAGATACGAAGTTATCTAACGGGGTAAATGTGCGATTCGTCAATAACGAAGCCAATCGGGAAGAAATTAAGAAAGAGAGAAAAACATGAAAATTAAGGACCTGCCCAAAATTGATAGACCACAAAACGAACATCCAAGTGCTGGTCATAGAAAAAGATTACGCGAAAGGTTTTTGCGCGCTGGGCTGGATGGGTTTGGGGATTATGAAATTGTTGAATTACTTTTAACCTTGGGTACCCCGATGAGAGATTGCAAACAAATGGCTAAAGAAGCAATTAAGGAGTTTGGTGGATTACGCGGTGTGCTCGACGCTTCATATGAAGAATTGCAAAAAATAAAAGGACTCGGTCCTCATAATATTTTTGGCCTGAAATTTTTCCAAGCACTCTCAAAGCGTTATTCTAAAGAGAAACTCCCCAGGAAAATTACATTTGATTCTCCGCAAGCCGTCATATCTTTTCTTCAAGAAAAAATAGGTCAAGAGCCAAAAGAACATTTCCTGATTCTTTCGTTGAATACGCGCAATAATTTAATCAGGCACGACGAAATTTCCATTGGGACTCTCAACGCCAGCATTGTTCACCCGCGCGAAGTTTTCAAAACTGCAATCCAAGCTCTCGCCGCTAATATAATAGTGGCCCATAATCACCCTTCAGGTGATTCAGAACCTTCTAGGGAAGATATAGAAATTACCGTGGCGTTGAAAGAAGCTGGTAAAATTATAGGCATCGAGGTTCTAGACCATATAATTGTAGCAAGGGAAAAAACTTTCAGCTTCAAAAATAATGACCTTATAGTATGAAAGATCAAAGAATAAAGAAACTTATCGCAAAGATAATTAAATTCAGAGATGCGAGAGACTGGAAGCAGTTTCACAACCCTAAAGATGTCGCGTTATCTCTTGTATTGGAATCGGCAGAAGTGCTTGAACATTTCCAATGGAAAACCAAAGAGGAAATAGAAGAATACGTTAAAACAGCAAAGAACGAGATAGGAGAAGAACTTGCAGATGTATTATACTGGGTTTTGTTGTTAAGCAATGATCTAGAAATTGATGTTCTTGATGCCCTTGATTCTAAAATGAAGAAAAATGAACAAAAATATCCAGTTGATAGGGCTAAGGGAAGGCACACAAAGTATACAGATTTATGATTGACTTCACCCCGTCATTAATCGCAAAAGGATTTTTCAGGTTTACTGGACCGCCCGAGAACTGGTTGACGGCGATTAAGTTCATGACTTGGGGGTTAGAAGAAAAGTTACATCCTCGATGGGAAAAAATCCAACCAGGCGACATATTTTTTATACATAGCACAGGCCCGCAAACTTCTTTATTCGAAAACGCTAGGTCAGGGATTATAGGTTTGGGGGTGGTGGGACCAAATTTCTCAATTAAAAATAATTACCTCTGGATTAGAGAGTTTGAAGAAAAGCGGAATATTTGGCCTCTTCTGGTCCCTTTTTCAGAAATTTATTTATTTAGCGAACTGCCACCGCGCGAAAGTTGGGTAGTGCCTAGCTCTACAAATATCCAACAAATAACTAACTTAGTTGATAGGTTATTAAAAAACTACATACCCTTAGCGAGTCTTCAAGGTTTTCCGCGGATGGGAAGTTTTTCTCCTGTTTCTAAAACAGTATCAGAACAAATCCTCTATGATAAAAGGCCTCTCTACATTTATACAAGTGAAATAGCGTTAAGTACTCTGAAGGCAAAACCAACAAGATTAGAAAAAATAAAAAGCGCTTCGGAAACACTGCGATACGCAGAAACATTGAGGGTATTTGACACAATCAGAAAACGAATGGTCCGAGAAACGCCTGGTCAATATACTCGCGATAATGAATTGCTGGCGAGGGCCGAAGCTGCTCATAGCACTATTTTAGAAGAGCTTATTGAGATATTTAGGAACAAAGGATATGAAACACGCTCAAATAAGCATGTAGACCTATTTGCATATAATAAAGAAAGGTCATTCTTGTTCGAAGTAAAAAGTACTGAAAATAAAAATTTCATAAGTCAGGCCAGAAAAGGTTTAATTCAACTTTTCGAATATGATTATTTCGAAATACGGAAATTCACGTCTGAAAATAAATTTGATTTTAAAGATAAGTATAAAATTTTAGTACCCTCACAAATTCCTAAAGACACTAATTATGTGGGGTTCATTAACGATTTAAAAACTGGCGTAGCAGTAGTAAAAGATAGGTCTATTAAACCTGTGGGTGCAGATTTTGGTTTTTCAAAAATATAATAAAATATAATTCTGTTTATAAACTCTACGCCCTCCCTCCAGAGGCGGGCAGGCACCCCGGAGGAGATTAAGATCGTTGAACAAGATTATGGCACGAAAAACAATTGAAAATTTAACAAAAAGTAGCCTTTCAAAAGTTTTTAGACGCCTTAAAAAAGATACAAAGGGCTTTTCTACATTATTGGTGCGAGATCCTATTGATTTTGTAGATTTTGAATCAAATTTGGATGAGGCGCTTGATTCTTTGTTATCTGAAATTAACAAAAATCATTATCACCCTCAAAAACCGTGCCTACACCCTTCGCCAAAAAGTAAAGGTATCAATCGCCCAACCGTTGTATTTGATGTAAAAGATGCGCTGGTTTATCGTTTCTGCATTGAACAAATTGAAGATGTGCTTTTCAAAAAAGCTAGACAGAAAAACATCCGTGGTGGAGTAAAAATTACCCCGAATCGCGCGGTCAGTGGCGGTGATTTCTACGAAAAATGGTTTAAAGATTGGGCAGATCACCTAGATGGTATTAAAGATAGCCTCACAACGAAAAGATACTTAGTTAATACAGATATCGCCTCTTACTTTGAAAACATAAATATTTTAGTGCTTAAGGACTTGGTGCGAAGTGATGTGAAAGAGAAAAAAGGCGTTATGAATTTACTTTTTTATTTTTTGGAGAATACAAGATTTCGAATCGATTATGAAGTTAACACTTTTACAGGACTCCTTCAGGAAGATATTGACTGTTCTCGTGTATTGGCATACTACTTTTTGCATCTTCATGATGGTGTAATGCGGGCTTTTTGCAAAGAGCATGACGCCGAGTTTTATCGCTTTGTAGACGATATGTCTATTGCAGTAAACTCAGAGGTTATTGGCAAAAAGGCATTAAGATGTATCACCGAATCCCTGAGGAGGTTAAATTTAGTATCCAGTATAGAAAAAACCACAATCTTCAATCAAAAAATAGCCAAACAGCAACTTTTCTTTGCTGAAAATACAAAACTATCGGAATTTGAAAAAAATGTCTTGCTTAAGTTGGGAAAAGGTCAAAAAGTTACAAGAGAAGTTCAGGCGATACAGAAATATTACCAAAAACTTTTAAGAGATGAGAAAGATGAATACAAAAATTGGATAAAAATACTCAAAAGATTTTATTCACTTGCGGCATACACGAAATCTAACTTTCTATTTTCGGATATAACAAAACATCTCATTGATTACCCCATCCTTTTTACAGGAAGCAATACGAAATTAAGTAAATATCTTCTTAGGACCCGGGGCGAGAAAAAATTCAATAGTGTGATGAGTGGGATTATTAAATATCTCTATTCAAAGGAAAATCTTTACTCGGCTACCGAGACAAGTTTGCTCGAGCTTTTATTAACTATTGATCCGCAGAACTATTCTCCTAGTGTAAAAATTAAAATTAAAACCCTAGCTGACGATATTCTATTTAAAAAAAATGGTTATAACCCCCTTTCAGATTATGCTCGAGCATTGGCTTGTTTATTTTTCTATCGCTATAGACGCAGCGATATTGATCGGATCGCAAATCACTATTTACGATCAAACGAAGAAAACCGTCTAATAAGAAAATATTTGATTTCTGTTTCGTTAATAACGCAAAACAACGATTTGCGAACCAAGGTGTTAAATAAAGCGAAGAAAGAACAAGATCTTTCAATTAACCGTCTGATTAATCTCGTTGATAACATCAATGAGTATAAAAAGTTGCCAACAATCAAACACTATCTTAAAGAAAAAGAAGTTTACTATACCTATAAAAATCCATCAGTTCAGATAATAGAAAAATATAGGGCGGTACGCGCAGAAATACTTAACGAAATTATCAGTATTTACTCAACCTAAGAAAAAAATACGCAAATAAAAAGATGAATCCAGAAAAATATTATTACAACCGATTTCGTGATCAGTTTACGGAGTTTGTTAGAAAATCAAAAGCCCTTTCTCGCCTCTCCAAATCCAAAAACAAATTGTCCAAAAATTGTCGGTAGTTCAGGAATATAAAACGCGACTCATTGAGCAACGAGCGAAATTAAAAGAACTATTTGACAGTATGCTACATCAATCTTTCAGTAATAAAACATCCTTACAAACTTGAGAATATGAGAATGTTTTTGTATGCAGCCGAAATACGATTTGGATAAAATTAAATTTGCGACGGATGGGCCGACTTTTGAGAAGGCGGTTGATTTGTATGAGAAAGGAAAGGTAACACAATTTAAGGAAGAACTTAATGGATTTTTCGCGATTGTTTTAGGAACGAAACCATACAAGGTTTATGTAGATAACCGGCATTATGATCAAGGTGACTGCGAGTGTTATCTCGGCCAGAATGATACGCTTTGCAAGCATATGGTGGCGGTTGCGATTCGGGCCGTAACCGGTGGTAAACCGCTTTCAGACGAAAATAAGCGGCTTGTAACTCAAGTTACTTGTAGCGGTAAATTGGGGGAGTTAAGCAAGAATGAATTATCTGTGGTGAAAAAATCCATCACTGGCGCCATGAAATATATAAAACCGTATAATGGCCCCTCTCGCATTTGGTTTTCATATCAAAGTTCACTGTCGGAAGGGTGTAATCGGCTGGCAAAAATTGTCTCGGAGTTACCGGTGAGCGAACAGACGGCGAAGTTACTAGTTGATATGCTTCTTCGGCTTGATAACAAACTCTGCCGGAGCGGTATTGATGATTCTGACGGCACCGTTGGCGGTTTTATTGAGGAAACCGTACAAATGCTCAAAGAATACTCAAAACTTGATCCTTTTTGCGCGAAAGCGTTCAATGAACTGAAAGACAAAGAAACTTGTTTCGGCTGGGAAGAGCCTCTTTTGGATATTGGTCATCATTAGAACATCCTTATAAACTTGAGAATGTTGGTATGATGTAGTACAATGTGAATATGGGCAAAATTAAAACTGCAAAACAAGGAGTTTGATCCTGATTAATTTGACGAAGATCCTCCTTCGTCCTGAATTTACTGAAGGACTACGGACGGGCGCAGCGAGCAACCCGCATGTGCCGACCTGCGCTTCGCCGATGGCTTCGGTCTGGCTTCGGCGGCCGGGAAAAATACCTTATTGCAGTTAAAGAAATTCAAACGGCCTTATATGCGGGCTAATCCTTAATTTTCGCCTATTTTTGCATAGTTTGTTAACTTTGTGCATAGATTTTACTGCATATTGCATAGATTTTAAAGATGTAATAGGATACGGAAATGGATGAAAGATTGCTTAAAATTAGTGAAGCCGCCGAAATTCTAGGTGTTTCTATAGATACGCTTCGTCGTTGGGATGAAAGTGGGAAGTTAACTGCGATTAAAAAGGAGGGCGGTACGCATCGTTATTATTGGGAAAAAGATATAGAGATTTTTGCAAGCGATCTTTTTAAGTTTGCTTCTGATTGGATCAAAGAGGGAGCCGAATTTCCCGGCACTTTTTACTGCCCTACGAGCGCTGTGTTTCAGGCAAGGCTGGTAAAAATGGAGCGTATGATTATGGAAAAGCCGGGCTTCGAAAAATTATACTCTTTGATTGTTCTGGTAGCCGGGGAAATCGGAGATAATTCATTTGCTCATAACTTGGGAAAATGGCCGGATACTCCGGGGATCTTCTTTGGATACGACATTCAAAAGGGTACCATTGTTCTTGCCGATCGGGGTTTGGGTATTTTAGAAACGTTGCGCCGCGTTCGCCCGGATTTATCTACGCATGTGAAAGCAGTTGAGGTGGCATTTACGGAATTTATATCCGGCCGCGCGCCGGAAAAGCGTGGTAATGGTCTTAAATTAGTTCGAGAAGTGGTTCTTACCCAGCCGATTGATCTATTTTTCGTGAGTGGTGATGCAGAGGTATATTTAAAGGGCGCCAATAAATCCTTTCAGGTTACTCGTGGCCCGAATGTAATACGCGGTTGTATGGCAAAAATTAATTTTTAACGTAATCTAATAAAATATATGAAATTAAAATTAGAAAAATTCGGCACTACTCTCATGTCCCGTGAATTAGGCAGCGAGGCATTCAAAGCGTTCCAGCCCACCTTGCTTGAACTTTACCCGTCCGATGAGCTGGAAATTGATTTTTCCGGCGTATTAACATTGTCATCCTCATGGGCGGACGAGTTTTTAAGTCCTCTACTTGAAAAATTGGCTGAACGGCTGGTGTTATTGCCCTCTGACAATCTCTCGGTGCAAGCAACCTTAAAGATTCTGCAAGAGGCGAATAAACGCCCGTTCAAATTTAGATTCACCCCGTTAGATATAGCAAACGATCTAACGGGGTAAACACCCGTTAGATATTTATAATATGTATTACATCTATATATTGCAAAGCAAAAAAATAAAACCAACTAAAATAACATCCTTATAAACTTGAGAATGTTGGTATGATGTAGTATAATGTGAATATGGGCAAAATTAAAACAGCAAAACAAATGGAGCGGCACTTCAAGGGGGTAGCAAATCACTACCGTATTGAGATACTGCTTCTTATAGCTGAGCACGATGGTATAACGCTGGAAGATATTGTTGAGGGGCTTGGAGCAAACGAGAAGACCATTGGTGAACACACCCGACGACTGTACCAAGCCGGATTAATCAATAAAAGATACCGCGGCAAATTTGTGGAACACGCCTTGTCGCCATACGGAAAAACATTTGTCCATTTCCTAAAATCATTTCAACAAACACAATAACATCCTTACATACTTGAGAATGTAAGGATGTTGCGGATGTGGAGAGTGGGCATCGCGGCGTTTTTTGTTCAGCTATTCTTAAACGCTATCTGGTCAATTATTTTCTTTGGCCTGCATGGTTCGACGTGGCTCACCATAAATAGTCCCGGCTGGGCCATCGTTAATATCGTGGCGCTCTGGCTCGCGATTGTCTGGACAATGATTGTCTTTTACAAAATTTCTCCTCCTTCGTCCTCGTGGTGGACTACGGAAGGACACGGAAAACTCGCGGCTTATCTGCTAGTACCGTACATACTTTGGGTAAGCTTCGCTTCGTATCTGAATTATTCGATCTGGGTTCTTAACTGAACTGACAAGCTGCCAATAATTCGCAACTATAGATACCCATCAGTATTTGTCACCTCAATAAGGTTAACGGTATATGTCGTTGACATTTTATGAGATTAGATTATACTGCAATGTTCCTAATACAATATCAGGAGGGTATTGGGAATCTCTGCTGACGCATAGGGCGTTCACGCTAGAGTAAGCACCGAGCATAGTTACATCGTAGGCTCGGAAGCGCACCTTACAACATGGGGCATAACGTCCCCACAGGAGGTCAGAGATGGTTGACCAGCGAAAGATTTTGGAATGGCACCGCAAAGGGGTGAAGACAATCGTCACGCACATGGATCCGCACCCTGACGAGATCGTAGCGATTCTCCTTGCTCGTTCCAAGCCGGGATTGCAGTATTTTCCGGGCGCGGACACGGCGCCGATTGAAACGTGGTCCAAGTCAGATGAGCGCCTTCAGCGACCGCCGGACGCATTGGCACAGGAGGGCTGCCTCCTTATTGGCATTGGCGGCAGTCCGTTTGATGAGCACGCTACCGAGCACGGAGAGGGAAAGCCCGGCTGTGCTTCAACCTTGATGGCAAAGCTTCTCGGCTTTGACAAGGTTGACCAGTTGCGAAAGTTCCTCAAGCACATCGAGCGTAACGACAATGGTCAGTGGGGTCAGTTTGATCTTGCGACCGCTGTCATGCAGATGTACGACGAGGGGCGGCCGACCGATTCCGCCCTGACTGCCCGACACCAACAGCGGTGCGTGGGAATCGCCTTGCACCTCTTCAGCGCCTTGGTGAACCGTCACCTGCGGTTCTTGAGTGAAGGCGCTGCGGCTTTTGCGGCGGCCCAGAAGTTCAAGGTGGAGCGCCGCGGTGACCGCCGTGTTATCAACATCGCCGTCGGCGTCAGCGACGCCGAGAGCTTCCCGCGCTATGCCCGCTCCGAGCGAGGGAACAGTGCAGACATCGTCATCGTCAAGAGTCCGTCGACCGGGTGTATCTCCATCCTGACGGTCGATCAGAAATTCGACCTGACGCCGCTTGCCCGGGCGCTCCGGATGCGGGAGCTCTATCTCCGCAACCAGCACCGCGGCACGGGGTGGGAAGAGCTCTCGTGTGTTGGTGTTCATCCGGCTGTTCCCGAGTGGTATCTTCACGACAGGCGCGGTCTTGTTCTCAACAAGAGTCGAGTTCGCCCCGACGCCCCGCCGACGCAGATTCCCTTGGAGGACGTGGTTGACATGACCGAGTGGGTGGTCGGCGGGTGGCTACCGGAGTTTCGGGATCAGTCCTGCGTCCGAGCCCAATGCTGTTTCTGGGAGAAGTGCTCGGTCTACGCCCTTGGCCTGCCTCGGTGCAGGGATTATCGCCGCGAGCTTGCTGCTTAGGTGGAGGACTCTGCCTGCCTGGGACAGCGTGACAAATGACGCTACAAAAGGGCGAGCTGTTGCTGGTATATCCGCGCACAGCTCGCCCTTGACTTTTTTATATATTGTGTTAGTGTATAATCATTGACAACGTGCTGTCCTGGCAGGAGCTCGGACAGCCCAGACGAGAGGAGGGATCAAATGATCCACAATCGTGGCCGCCCCGTAACAACGGGCCATCAGCCGTTCGCCATTATTGTCGACGTCG
>MGEK01000006.1:48210-60120 GCA_001791325.1 Candidatus Uhrbacteria bacterium RIFCSPLOWO2_01_FULL_47_25
GTAACAACGGGCCATCAGCCGTTCGCCATTATTGTCGACGTCGCCGGCACGGCCTGACCCATGCAGCTGCTTCACAGCAAAGCGAGGTGCAACATGAGGATTGTCGCTCGAGTAGAGGGAAATCAGCGTAGGCTGATTGAACGGCTCGGAGGCAACGGTTTGGTCTGGAGGCCCATCAAAGGAGGAGCGACCATTGTCACTCTGCAATCCGCTCCCGGGTTCGCTGACGGTATGTGCGCCGTCACCATACCTGATCAGCTTGGTGACTTCGGTCTGCGGATCGAAATCAGCGAGACATGGCAGGGATCAGAGACGCACAGCACCGCCAGCGTCGTGTGTGGCCTTAGCGGTAAAGCCCTGCGCCCGTTCTTTCGGGGGCGGGGTGATGGTTGGTTCTCTGTCCCCAACGCCTGCACGGTCATCACAGCGTGGCATCCTAACGGAGACGTCATGATCGCAATACACTTCATCTTTCGGATGGAGAACACGGCGCTCATAGGGCACCATGCATTATGGCGAGGTATCTGCGTCCCGCAACGCTTCGAGCACTACCGCCTCGCAATCGAGGCGGCACGCGAGAAGAGCAAGTGCCTGAACTGCCAGTGCGTCCACTTTCAAGCGAAGAAGGAGAAGTAACCATGGCAGATGAATGCAGGAGTCTCAAGGATGTCTTGGGGCGCATGACTGAGGCTTTTGTCATGCGGCAGAGCGCTGTTTTCATGAACGAGCCAGAACGGTTCAGCGAGGAGCTCGTCGTCAAGATCTGTCTTGCCTGCCCTTCGCTTAAGACGTTTGTGCAGATGATCATGATTTTTCTCGGCGTTCGTGCTGGCCTTGGGTGCCACATAGTTCTAGGGTACATCTTCTACATGGCCGACGAGGATGAGGAGTGCGCGAAGTGGCTCGATGAGCGTCTACCGTTCATGCACGAACGATTCATGGAAACCGTCATGCAAGTATTCCTCGCTGACCCTAGCAAATTCATCGAAGCCGGGGGGATGCTCGCCACAGAGTCAGTGCTCTTGGCGAGAATCATGGTCGCTATTGACGGGGTTTTTGGGGCAGAGGCGGAACGAGGGGCATGGGCAACCCTCGGGCTATTCTTGTATCTGGAGGAAACGCCATCATCGGGTGGTGAGCCAGGCGAATTGCCGCAGTAACGAGTCAACAAGAAGGGGGCGGGAAGCACTACAGCCAGTAGTGCCGACCGCCCCCTTCATTCGTTTTATACTCCCACCAACCACCAGTTACTGCCCAACTGCTTCTCATGAGGCGATGAACATTGAGCCTTGTTGGTTTCGGGCGATAATAAATCCCGTTAGAAATTCCCGCGGGGTATTTAAATCCCCACGGGAATTACCTCAAACATCAACCCACGCCGCAAGCGGCGGGGTATTATTTCTAACGGGATAAATATGTTGGTAATTATTCTTTGTCTGGGATAAAATGAGACTGTAGAAAAACTCTTTTTCTACAGTCTCACCCCGTCGAATGACGGGGTAAAACTACGTTTTTCTTGATGAACCTTGGCATACGAGCTCACTTTTGTTCATTTTTCTACACTCTCAAAATAGTAGTAAATATGAAAGAGAAAATTTACCACGACAAGTACGTTCAGTATTACGACTATTTCCAACAAGGCGTTAGGGGAGATGTTGGGTTTTATCTTAGTCATTTTAAAAATTTCAGAGGAAGCGTTTTGGAAATTGGTGCGGGCACCGGAAGGATCACCACCCCGCTGATGAAAGCTGGCATTAACGTTACCGCTCTTGATTCGTCAGCCGATATGCTCGCTATTTTAAAAAAGAAGGCAAAGCCACTTGGCATATCTCCGAGAATGATTCACGCCGATATGAGAACAATGCGTATAGCTCAAAAGTTTGATGCCGTTATTGTTACTTTTCGTGCGTTCCAACATCTCTATACAGCGAGAGATCAACTCGCTGCTTTGCACTCCATAAGGAAGCACTTGAAACCACGAGGCGTATTAATTTTTGACGTCTACGCACCAAGCATAAAATATATGGCAGAAGGTACCTGGAAGTGGTTTGGTGCAGATAAAAAAATTTTGCCGGGCACCAAAAGGAAGGTGGTTGTTGATTTGAGAAATCGTTATGATTTTGGTAATCAAATTATGTATCAAGAGTATCGATTCACATACCCGAACGGTAAGCGGGACATTCTCCCTTTGCGTATGCGTTTTTTCTTTCGGTTTGAAGTTGGGCACCTGCTTCACCGCACCGGGTTTTCAATCATCAAGCTTCTGGGGGATTTTAAGGGGCACCCCTATAAGCATGGCTCACCGGAAATGATCTGGATTTGTCGTCCTTCAATTACCATGCCAAAAATGTCAGGCCTCATTTAAGAGCTAATTATCTTAAGTGATAACCATTTTAAAAAACTTAGCGACCTAATATTATTCACCACCGCCCAGTGCCGCCAAAAGTGTTGACCGCCTGTTGACTATAAGAGTGCTGTAGCCGTTGACTTTTTATTGTATTTAGAACAAGATAAGCGCGTTCTTTGATAATTATGGGGTGGGCATTTTGGCTATTACTGGAACGTAAATAGTAGCCAGGATGCCCATCCTAAGAATGGGAAAATTCAAGACCATAAAGAGAGGGAGGGATTTAGTATGAGTAGGAACACGCTTTTTGACCGGATCTGGGATCTGCACACCGTCCGGCAGTTGCTCGATGGGCAGACCCAACTCTTCATCGGGCTGCACCTCATCCACGAGGTGACGAGCCCCCAGGCCTTCGCGATGCTCAAAGCACGCGGTCTCAAGGTTCGGTTTCCCGAGCGGACATTCGCGACCGTCGACCACATCGTGCCGACAGACATACGGATGCGGCCGTTCCGTGACGCGCTCGCGGAGCAGATGATGCAGGTTCTCGAAACCGCTACGATTGAGAACGGTATCAGATTCTTCGGTCTCGGCGACGCACGCCAGGGGATCGTTCACGTGATCGGCCCCGAGCTCGGACTGACCCAGCCTGGTATGACGATTGCCTGCGGCGACAGCCACACCTCAACGCACGGCGCCTTTGGCAACATCGCTTTCGGCATCGGCACGACCCAGGTGGCGAATGTTCTTGCCAGCCAGTGCCTCTTGGTCGAGCGGCCGAAAGTCCGGCAGATCAAGGTCACGGGACGCTTGCAGTTCGGCGTCACCGCCAAAGACGTCATCTTGGCCATCATCGGGCAACTCGGCGTCAACGGCGGTATCGGCTACGCATATGAGTACGCCGGTGACGTCATCCGAGCTATGACCATGGACGAACGGATGACCGTTTGCAACATGACGATTGAAGGAGGAGCCAAGTGCGGGTATATCAATCCCGATCAGACGACGATCAACTACTTGAGTCGGGCGGAACCATATGCCCCAAAAGGCAACGACTTCGAACGCCTCAGTCAGTGGTGGCTGGGACTTGCTTCCCATCGTTCTGCCGAGTACGACGATGTCGTCGTAATCAATGGGACAAAGCTGGAGCCGATGGTCACGTGGGGTATCACCCCAGCTGATGTCGTCGGGGTCACGAAGCCTATTCCGGACGACGGAAACGCCGACGCTTTTGAGTTCATGGGGTTCCGACCGGGCCAGCGAGTTCTTGGCACCAAGATCGACGTGGCCTTCATTGGGTCATGCACCAACGGCCGCGTTGAGGATCTACGGGAAGCCGCCTACCTCATCCAGAGGAAAGGTCTCAAGGTTGCGTCGCACGTCCGGGCACTCGTTGTCCCTGGTTCCGTAACGGTTCGGCGGCGGGCGGAGGCGGAAGGGTTGCATGAGATCTTTCAGGCAGCCGGGTTTGAATGGCGCGATGCAGGTTGTAGCATGTGCCTCGGCATGAACCCTGATAAGCTCGTCGGCAATCAGGTGTGTGCGTCAAGTAGTAACCGCAATTTCAAGGGACGGCAGGGAAGTCCGACGGGTCGGACGCTTCTGATGTCGCCCATCATGGTCGCGGCGGCTGCGGCGGCCGGCGAAGTCGTCGACGTCCGCAAGTTCTACTAGTAAGGAGGTCAGAATGAAGAAGTTAATTAGTGTTAGCGGTCGGGCGTTTATTTTGCCCGATGACAACGTGGACACCGATCGGATCATCCCGGCTCGGTTTATGAAGTGTGTCACGTTCGATGGGCTCGGTGAACACGTCTTTGAAGACGATCGAGCTCAAGCGAAAGGCAAGCACCCCTTTGACTGGCCGGAGAACCAAGGGGCGTCAATTCTCATCGTCGGCGCAAACTTCGGCTCCGGTTCCAGCCGTGAACATGCTGTGCACGCGCTCACCGGTTGGGGTATCAAAGCGATCATCGGCCTGTCGTTCGCGGGGATCTTTCGCGGCAACGCCACGGCGAACGGTCTCGTGTGCGTGGATGTCGTCCCGGCGGTGTATTTTCAACTGATCGCCGTTCTGACTGGAGAAGATAAGCCCGACATCACAGTTGATCTCTTAGGTAAGTCCGTCGCTGCTGTCCACAGCGAAGGGCGGCTCGATGCCCTTTGTACGATGCCGGAGGCCGATCGGCAGATGCTCACGCAGGGGACATGGGACACCACCGCTGTACTCCTCGAAGCGGGTGACCGCATCGAGGCCACGGCCAGCCGCCTGCCCTACCTCGGGGCGAGCGTGGAAGGAGGAGCGTCATGAAGAAGATGGTTGCGATCCTAGCGGGCGACGGCATCGGCCCGGAGATCATGGAAGCGAGCCGGCCGCTCCTTGCAGTGGTGGCTCGCGGGCAAGGGCACGACATCATATGTCAAGAAGGACGCGTTGGTTTCGCCGCCTACGATGTCCACGGCGACGTCATGCCCGAGGAAACTTGGGAGCTATGCTGTCGGTCCGATGCCATTCTGTTCGGTGCCGTCGGGTTGCCTCAGCGTGACAACGAGCTTACCCCGGACATGCGACCGGAGCGCCGGGCACTGCTGCCGCTCCGTAGGAAATTTGGTCTTGCTGTCAACATCCGGCCGGTTCGTGTCTTCCCAGGGCTGGAGAAGCTCTCGCCCTTGAAAGAACGAGTGCTCGCCGGTGGCGTGAACCTGACCTTCTTTCGTGAGTTGACTGGCGGGGACTACTTCGGCGAGAAATACTTGGACCGCGCGGGTGAGTGGGCAGAGGATGTGTGCCGGTATACACGGGAGCAGATTGAAGCCATCGCTCGGGCAGCCTTCAGGATGGCGCGCGAGACCGGAGAGCCGGTCACGTCGATCGACAAGGCCAACGTGCTCGGGGCAACCGGCACCTACTGGCGGTCGGTCGTTCAGGCTCTGCACGATGTGGAGTTTCCAGAGGTTAAGTTGGAGCACGTCTATGTCGATGCCTTCAACCTGTATCTCATGACTCAACCGACTCGGTTCCGCATCGTCCTCTGCAGCAACGCGCACGGGGACATCCTGTCGGATGGCGCTGCCGGGCTCGCCGGGAGCATGGGCCTCCTGGCATCGGCCAGCATCAACCCCGAATCCGGCTATGCCATGTATGAACCGGCAGGAGGGAGCGCACCGGACATTGCCGGGCTCGGGATTGCGAATCCTGTCGCCATGGTGCTCTCTATCGCCATGTTCTTCCGCCACAGCCTGCGCGATAATGTGGCGGCGAACGCAATCGAGTGGGCGACGACGATCGCCCTGCAGAAGTACAGAACGAAAGATATCGCGACGGAGGACAGCGCGCGTATCGTCAACACCAAGGAGATGGTGCAGGCGATCATGGACTGCATCACGTTTTCGCCCTGACGAACTTGTCAGCGTGAGGCACCGACGAGGTTCAAGCATAATTGCGTAGACGGGCGGGCGGTTACTTTGGTAGCCGACCCGCCCTTTTCATTTTATAAACATCCTGCACATCGTGAACGTCACCCGGGGGTATAGGCTGACTTAGTAGTTTACAGTATCTTGGTCCCAATACCATCCCAGCCTCATGCCAGAGGCAGATCAGCCCTTGGCTGAAAAGTCGGGCAGGCAATAACGTCCCCGCCAAAGGCGGGCAGGCACGACACCTCCTCCTTCGCACAAGGCTCCAGTAGGGTAAACAACCAAGACTATTCTGAGATAGCCTCGCGAATCGTGGTGTTTCTTGTTTTTGGAAATCGCTAAAGGTGATGTATTGATCGCTTGTTGCCCAAAAGGTGATGAAAGTTATCCTATCTTGATAAATAATACTTAATGAACTAAGCTTCCCATTAAGGAGGGCTGTTCTTTGTCAAACATAATACAGCCCACAACGACAACAGAACAAGGAGTACGCCATGACAGGACAGGCGATATCAACCGAGATTTCAATGAATTTCGGCCATGCAACGTGCGTGATGCACATTGGTCCGGGCTTATTGCAGCAATTCAATTTCACTGAAGTTGGCGCGAGCTGCTTCGTACTTATTACTGACGAGACCGTTCACGAATTGTACGGCAGAGCTTTGCTCCAGCGCCTAAAAGACGCTGGCGTGCCAACGCACTACCTATTCATTCCCGATGGCGAGCAAAGCAAGACGTGGGATCAGGCCGGTGGTATCCATCAACAGCTCGCCAGTTTGGAGATTGACAGGAAGGGGGTGCTCATCGCGCTCGGCGGGGGAGTCATCGGCGATCTCGTTGGATTTGTCGCCGCTAACTACAACCGCGGTATTCGTTACATTCAGGT
Organism: Candidatus Uhrbacteria bacterium RIFCSPLOWO2_01_FULL_47_25; assembly: GCA_001791325.1. Taxonomy (GTDB): domain Bacteria; phylum Patescibacteriota; class Patescibacteriia; order GWA2-46-9; family GWA2-46-9; genus GWA2-46-9. The sequence continues at coordinate 54,858 of MGEK01000006.1, forward strand.
ACCGACAACGCTGACTGCCCAAGTGGATAGCAGTATTGGTGGCAAAACGGCGGTTAATCTCCCTACAGCGAAAAACAAAGTCGGAGCGTTCTGGCAGCCAGTGGCGATTGTCGCCGACACCGAAACCCTGAAGACACTTCCAGAGAGGGAAGTGCGGAGTGGTCTCGCCGAGGTTATCAAGTCTGCTGTCATCGGCGATGCGGACTTGTTTCAGTACTTGTGGACAAACATCTTCATGGATGCGCACCGAACTGGAGAGTTCTACCGTGAGGTGGTTGCTCGGACAGCAACCATTAAGGCGCGGATCGTCGAAGCAGATGAGCGAGAACACAACCGCCGAAAGATATTGAACTTCGGTCACACGATTGGACACGCGGTCGAAATAGTGACTGAGCACGCTGTTACCCATGGCGAGGCAGTGGCTATCGGTATGGCTTACGAAGGATCCTTGGCGTTAGGTACAGGGTTATCCGAGGACGAGTGGCGAGAGATGCTCAGGCTACTCCAAGCAGTTAATCTTCCTACGGGTCTCCACTGCGATCCTGTTCAACTGATCGAGGTCATGCGTCAGGACAAGAAAGTTGTCGACGGGCAGATCTGCTTTGCTCTCCCGAGGAAAATAGGAGAGGCTGCAGATTTTGAAGGGCGATATGCCATCCCTATTCCGGTTGATGAGGTTAGGGGGTGTCTTTATCTGCATCTTGATTAGAACTCGGGGCTTGGCATATTCAGAGTGATTGGTGCCGATGGCCCCTCTGTAAGTCACATGACCATTAAGAGCAGAGAAGGGAGGAAAGATGAAACCAGCCAGAAAGGAGACCAAGAAGGGGCGGGTGGTACGCAGGGCAATGAGCGAAGCCGATATCCGTGACTTTAGCTGGCAACTTCTGTGGCTCTTTCGAGGGCAACAAAAGCTGCGAGGCTACAGCGACGGGTGCTTATGCACCATTTGTCAGGATGCCATGCGCGACGCCGTGAGGGAGCTTTTGGTAGGGGGGGGTTTTACCGTCAGAAAGCACATACGACGGTCAGGCCACTGAAGATCCTGCGGAAGGCACAACAAAGACGAAAGGGCGGATGCAATACACGCGCTTGTGCGTTGAGCGTCCGCCCTCTTTTGTGTACGTTGTGTACATCGTGAACGTCACATGGGGAGGTAAACCGTCTTAGCGGCTTGTAGGATCCTGGTCTTAATACCGTCCCCGCCTCATGCCAGAGGCAGATCAGCCCTTGGCTGAAAAGTCGGGCAGGCATGACGCTCAACCAAAAAACCACCCCCAGCATACCGCTGGGGGTGGTTTTGAGTCATCTCTTAGGTGCGTTTGACGTCCTTAGCGCGAGGCCCTTTGTCGGAGTCCTCGGTTTCGAACGTGACTGCGTCGCCTTCGTTCAGCTCATCAAAAGTGACTCCAACCAACGCAGAGTTATGGAAGAAGACGTCTTTATCAGAGCCATCGGGCGTGATGAAGCCGAACCCCTTCTCCCTCGCCAGTCGCTTGATTTTTCCAGTCATATATATGTTTGAGGCGTAAAATGGTGAATAAACCGCAAATGTCGTCCTCTTGTAGACATTCGACGGATATCCACGCGGAGTGCGCTTTGCTAAGTAAAGAGTACATGAATTGTAAGAAAATATCAAAGATAGCGTCCCGCGTGTCACGGGAGTCAACGGTTTTTCATCATTATGTTTTTGAAACGCAAAACCTTGTGCGCCGACCCCTCTGCCTTTGGGTACTTCCGACGGTCTTCGTAAGGAACGCGCTGTATCTTACTTCCGTTTTTGCCTATTCAGTCAATACAACGTGCTGACTAGACAATCCATCAAACAGCTGTTAAGATGCGGCGGCTACAATGCGACCAAGGAAGGGAGGCTCGCAAAGTGCTCTTTGACATCGCAAGGGTTGGGTGTTTCGATTGACGATAATCGTCGTTCGGGATACCCAACTCTTCAAAAAGAGGAGGGAATATGCGAGAAGGGAGACACAAATGGCGCTACCGCTGAACATTATCGCCGTGCGTCATGGTGAGTCGGAAGGGAATTTGATAAATAGCCGAGCTCGAGTCGGTGATCAGACGGTTTTTGAGATCCCCGGATTTCCAGAACGTCACGTGTCGCAGTGGCGGTTGACCGACGTAGGGCGTGAGCAAGCCCGAGCAGCCGGGGAGTGGCTCCGTCACAAAGCCATCGCCGTTGACCGCGGGTACGTCTCGTTCTACACCCGGGCCATGGAAACCGCGATGTTCCTTCCCGAGGTGCCGTGGATTGAAAGCCCGTACCTGCGAGAGCAGATGTGGGGTGACCTCACGTCGCTGGCGGATAAGGATCGGGTCGGTGAGTACCAACGCTCGCTGAAAGCGCGAGAGACACAGCCGTTTCTGTGGACACCGCCAGGTGCGGGTGCCGAATCGATGGACGAGTACTTCACCAAGACCGTCGATCGTGCTCTCGACACGCTCAGCCGTAGTTGCGGATCGATGAGCGTTGTGTTGGTCACGCATGGTGGATGGCTCTGGGGGCTTCGTCACCGCATGGAACGCCTACCTCAAGAGGAACTCATGCGCCTGAGGGCTTCGGACGATCCGCACGAGCACATTCACAAGTGCCAGATCATCCACTACACGCGATGCGATCCGTGGTCGGGGCAGGATACTGCAAAGATCCAATGGGTTCGATCTATTTGCCCATGGGATCCGTCGCTGTCGTCGCATGAGTGGAGGGAAATCAGGCGTCACATGTACTCACGGGCGGACCTCAGTCGGCTCGTCAACGCCGTTCCCCAGCTCGTGAAGTAGATGATATTCTTAGGATTTCAAGAGTAACCATACGTGATAGGAGGAGAGGACGATGTCGGAACTTAAACGTATGTATCTGCAAGATCAGGAAGCACGCCGCCGTTTGTCAACCATCGCCGACCCGACCAAGCGCATGGTCTCCATGCTTGAAGTCAGCCTTGACGATATTGGACGATTGCTCACCGTGCTGGAACTCATCGGCAAGCAGGAAATCATCTTTGGACAAGACCATCTTTGCGCCGCGGTGATTCTTCACCACTCTGGCGTTCCAGCGCTCTGCCAGATGGCACATGAGTTTGCCCTCAAGGCCGTCGCTATGGACTACCGGCCGGAAACGGACGAGTTTGACCTTAAGTGGCTGGCTGCTGCGGCGCTTGACCGGATGCTTGTCCAGACTGGCAGGCCGCAGTCTTTTGGGACACAGTACAACCCGGAAACTGACGAGCGCTACCCGGTTGACCCCAACATCACAGATGAGAACCGTCGACAGTGGAACGTCCGTCCGCTTTCAGGCGAGGGAGACAAACCACTCGTTGGTTATGGTTCGGAGTAGGAAAAGGAGGCGAGAAATGCCTAAGGTGAAGCAAACAAACGATGTTGATTCGCCGCCGCAAGGGATGATCGAAAGTCCTGTTAAGAACGGAGATACCCATCCGTCTTCGTGCACCTGGCCGCATTGGATTCGTATCGGCCTCAATGAGACGCCCGAGGAAGTCATGAGGGATTGGGGAGCGTTCTGATCATTCGGGATTGAGAAGAGTACAAACAAGCGGTGCGGTTACCAGCGATGGAACCGCACCGTCGTTTTTTTTGTGAACATCATGTTCATACAGCATTCACGTGGGATTAAAGTTCGTCTAACACACGGCCCGGTCGGTCGCGTGCAGTGGCTAATGGAGAAGTAGCGGGGCGGGAGTTTAAGAGCACACCGTTAATGTCCACAAAATTGCCCTATTTTGGGGCTGTTTTAATAGGAGAGCACGGATCCTAACGTCAGGTAAAGCGTTTAGTTTCTTGACCTGAACGTACAGAAGGTATAAGGTGGGCGCATCACTTTTGGAGGAGGAGTGCAATGGATCGTTTACAACTAGGTAACGTTTTGTGGCAGAGGGTTTTTCAGCCGCATCTCTTTCGCAAGGACGCAGAAGCGGCGCATCAGGCGACCATCGGAATGCTCGTTCGTCTGCAGGGGGCTGGATTGCTGTCGGTGCTGCGGTTTCTATACCAGAGCCCCTACGTTGAGCAACCAGGATATATTGGTCGCGTCAGGTGGCGCAACCGCGTCGGCGTAGCTGCCGGGTTTGATAAACACGGTGAAGCTGTGGCAGCACTCGACGCTATCGGCTTTGGAGCGATTGAGGTTGGGACAGTTGTTCCGCGTCCGCAGTTCGGCAATGAACGACCGCGGGTGTTCCGTTATCCTGACTGTCGCGCGATCATTAACCGATATGGGTTCAATTCGGTTGGTGCCCATGCGATGGCGGAGAACCTCGCTCGCTGTTTTGCCAGCAATCGTATTCGCGCGGTTGTCGGTGTGTCGCTCGGTAAGAACAAAGATACCCCGGACAACCGAGCCGTTGACGACTACATCGACGCTCTGTCTGTGGTTCTGCCAGTGTTGCGTCCGGGTCGCGACTACGTCAAGGTCAACATTTCTAGCCCGAACACGCCGGGCCTCAGGGATATCTTCCAGCGGCTCGATGCATTTCTCGCCGAGTTCTTCAAACGCGCATCCGACACCGCTGCAAAGCTTGGTCTTGCGTTGCCGCCGGTGTATCTCAAAATCCCACCCGACATGCTCAACTACAGTGCTTTCGAGCGGATCATGGCTGTTTCTGGGAACCTCGGCGTGGCGGCGATTGAAGCAACAAACACAACAGTGGACGCCACCATCAAACGGCAACATGGGCTTACAGAAGTCGGTGGTTTGTCAGGTGCCCCATTGAGAGAACTCGCCACCAAGTGTTTGACTCAACTCAATCAAATCAATCAACTGCCGGGGTGGCACAGGCTTGACCTTATCGGTCTTGGTGGCATTGACTCGGTTGATGCCGCGTCTGAGAAGCGAAATGCTGGGGCTGATGCCATCCAGCTCTACACTGGTCTCATCTTTGAGGGGCCAATCCTGTTGCACAATATTCTTGATGACTGGAGGAGGGAATGAGCGAGTTGTGAGGTGGTTTTCCCATTCTCGCACGCAATTTTTTCGGGCGGCCAGGTCTCCAAGATTTGGCCGCCATCTTTTTTGTGAACATGATCTGTTTACTTTTTCAATCTATGAACCCTCAGAAGGTTTTCTTTTTTTGGAATATTTAGCTATACTAATCGTGTATGAAAAATTTAGTTAATGTTCACTCCGGTTTCGGATTGCTTGGCCTCCTTATGGGGCTTGCCCTGATTGCCGCTTTTGCGTTCGGCGGTTTCTACGCGAGTAACTTCACGGGACAACGATCAACCATTGATGTTGGCC